>CAZPUH010000582.1:0-18179 GCA_964589215.1 uncultured Myxococcales bacterium
CAGCGCCAGCAGCTCGGCCAGCGCCGCCGCCCGGGCGGTGCGGGTCTCCGCCGCCAGCGCCGCCAGCGCGGCCCGACCGCCGGGGGCGCCGGGAAAACGGGCCGCGAACGCCTCCGGCGGCGTGCGCGCCAGCAGGGCCCCCAGGACCAGCCCCTTCTCCGCGAACGGGAGCGCCGCCACCGCCGGATGCACGGCCGCATCATCGGTCGAGGCGGCTCCGGGTTGCAACCCCGGTAACGCCGGAGCCGGGCGACTTGCGCCCGGGCGCCGGGCCGAGTACACCTTGCGGCCCACATGACCGCCTCAGCACCCCCCGTCACGGCCGAGGACGACGCGCCGCAGGAAAAGCCCGTCCGCCGCGACGTCCGCAACATCGCCATCATCGCCCACGTCGATCACGGCAAGACCACGCTGGTCGACGGCTTCTTGCGGCAGGCGGGGCAGTTCCGCACCGGCGAGGTGGTCGCCGACTGCGCGATGGACTCCAATGACCTCGAGCGCGAGCGCGGCATCACCATCCTCTCCAAGTTCACCGCCATCACCTGGAAGGGGACGCGCATCAACATCGTCGACACCCCCGGCCACGCCGACTTCGGCGGCGAGGTGGAGCGCGTGCTCAAGATGGTCGACTGCGTCTGCCTGCTGGTCGACGCCTTCGAGGGGCCGATGCCCCAGACCCGCTTCGTCACCCGCAAGGCCCTGGCGCTGGGGCTGCGGCCGATCCTCGTGGTGAACAAGATCGATCGCCCCGGCTGCGATCCGGAGGGGGCGGTCGACGCCACCTTCGATCTGTTCTGTGCGCTGGGCGCCACCGACGCGCAGCTCGACTTCCCGATCGTCTACGCCTCGGGGCGCGAGGGGTGGGCGGTGCGCGACCTCAAGGACGAGCGCAAGGACCTGGGCCCGCTGCTCGACATGGTGGTCGAGGTGGTGCCGCCGCCGGTGGCCGCCGTCGAGGCGCCGCTGGCCATGCACGTCACCACGCTCGACTACGACGACTACCTCGGCTACGTGGCCATCGGCCGCATCGAGTCGGGGCGGATCAAGCCGGGCGATCGCGTCCTCTGCGCGCACCGCAACGGCGCGCGCGAGGAGTTCCGGGTCGCCAAGCTGCTCGGCTACCAGTCGCTCAAGCGGTTCGAGCTCTCCGAGGCGGCCGCCGGCGACATCTGCGCGGTCACCGGGATGGAGGACCTGACCGTCGGCGAGACGATCACCGAGATCGCGCGCCCGACCATCTTGCCGCTGCTCGAGATCGAGGAGCCGACGGTGAAGATGCAGTTCATGTCCAACAACGGGCCGTTCGCGGGGCAGGAGGGGAAGTACGTCACCTCCCGCAACCTGCGCGACCGCCTGATGAAGGAGATCAAGTCGAACGTCGCGCTGCGGGTCCAGGAGACCGCCTCGCCCGACACCTTCGACGTCCTCGGCCGCGGCGAGCTGCACCTCTCGGTCCTGATCGAGACCATGCGCCGCGAGGGCTACGAGCTGATGGTCTCGCAGCCGCAGGTCATCTTCAAGACCGGCGACGACGGCGAGAAGCTGGAGCCGTACGAAGAGGTGGTCATCGATCTCGACGAGGCCTACTCGGGCGCGGTGATCGAAGAGCTCGGGCGCCGCGGCGGCCGCATGCAGGAGATGGGGCCGGCGGGCGAGGGGCGGATGCGGCTCGAGTACCACTGCCCGGCGCGCGGCCTCATCGGCTACCGCTCGCAGTTCCTGACCGACACCCGCGGCACCGGGATCCTGAACCACAACTTCCGCAGCTACGGGCCGTTCGCTGGCGTGCTGCGCTCGCGCGCCAACGGGGTGCTCATCTCGCAGGACGCGGGCGAGACCAACACCTACGGCCTCTTCTACCTGCAGGAGCGCGGGCAGCTCTTCCTGGGCCCCGGCATCAAGGTCTACGCCGGCCAGATCATCGGGCTGCACTCGCGGGACAACGACCTCATCGTCAACCCCTCGAAGGCCAAGAAGCTGACCAACATCCGCACCACCGCCGCCGACGAGAAGCTGTTCCTCACGCCGCCGCGGGTCTTCTCGCTGGAGGCGGCGCTGGAGTTCATCAACGACGACGAGCTGGTCGAGGTGACGCCGGCCGCGCTCCGCCTGCGCAAGCGGTTCCTCGACCACAACGAGCGCAAGCGCCTGGAGAAGGCGCGCGACGCCGGCTGAGGCGACGGTTACGCGTCGCTCCTGGCCGCGTCCAGCGGGTCTCTTCGGCTATCCCTTCGCCGGCGGCGCCGTGGCGCCGTCGACGCGGGGCGTTTCGGGCGCGCCGCTCTCCGGCTGCCGGCGCAGCGTGATCGACTGCAGCACCGGCACGCGCGCGCGCCCGGGGTCGGCCCAGGCCTCCAGATCGATCGTGCCGTCCGCCGAGACCGTGAAGTCGGCGCCCAGGTCTGCCCTGGTGGCGCCGGTACCGGCGCCGAGGTTCACCGATCCGCGGACCGCGGAGGCCTCGGGCCCCTGGGCCTCCGCGCGCCAGCGACCGGCGGGCAGCGGCAAGTGGTCGTAGCGGAACACCCGGCCGGCCAGCAGCGGCAGCTCGACCGTGGCGCCGGGCCCGAGCCGCGCCGGCCCCGACGACTCCGCGGACAGCAGGACGGCGGGGACCCGCACCTCCGTCGGGCCACGAACGACGCCGGTCGCCCCCTCGCGCCGCATCCAGATCTGGGCGCGCTCCACCCGCGGATAGGTGGCCTCGATCTGGACCAGCGTGTAGTCGTTCGTGAAGTCGAGACGCGCGCGTAGCTCCCGCCCGCTCCGGAAGCACGGCTCGGCGTTCCCCCACGGCAGGCAAAAGACGATCAGGTCGGGGTGCCGCCGGGCCACGTAGCCGCCGTCTCCGAGCTCATGCGCCAGGGGCCCGTGGCCGAAGTCGGGCGGTCGATGATGCGACAAGAACCGATCGTTGAGCCCCAGCATGTCGAGCGCGCGCAGCCCCGAAAAGTAGGGGAGGCAGCCCGCCGGATCGACGGCCATCAGCGGGTCGTCCGCCGCGAAGGCGCTCTTCAAGAAGAGGCCGATCGGCTCTCCGGCCCACTCCCAGCGTTCCTCGTGCGCCCGCCGGACCTCCGCGTCCGGCCGTTGCCCGAGGTGGAGGAGCCACACCAGGGCGGGGAGCCCCAGGACCGCGACCGCCGCCCGCAGCCGGCGGCCGCGCGTCCCGACCGCCAGGGCCCACCCGGCGGCCTCGCTGACCAGCACGGCGCTGGTGACGATCAGCGGGACGGCGTGCCGGTAGGCCGGGAAGATGTCGCCGCCAATGGCGATCACGTAGAGCGCCCAGGCAAGGTGAATGGCCAGCGCAGCGGCCACGCGGGATCGCCGGCGCGTGAAGAGCAGCGCCACCCCCAGCACCGGCGCGACGGCGAGGATCGGCATGCTGGCGACCGCCTGGGACAGGTAGTGAGCCCCCTCGGTCAGACGGTTCGAGGTGAAGGCCACCTTGGCGTAGGCCGTGTTGGGGACCCAGTCCCGGTAGTAGAGGCGACGAAACGCCAGCTGAGCTCCCCACGCGATGGCCGCGGGGAGAGCCAGACGCATGGCCCGGCGGAGCCGCGCCCGCAACCCCGGCCCGACGGAGACGGCCAGCGCCGCGACGGCGGTGAAGAGCAGGCCGTCGGGGCGGGTCAACGCCAGCAGCGCGAAGCAGGCGCCGGCCAGCCGCCAGTGCCGCTGGCGTCGCTTTTCCCAGGCATCGATCGAGGCCGCACCGTTCGGCTCGGACGCGGCGACCTCCTGACCGACGGCGAGCGCGCCGAGGGCGATCGCCAGCAGGGCGGCCACGATCGGTTGCTCGAGCCCGCCGATGCTCCAGACCGAGATCGCCGGGGTGGCCGCGATGATCGCGCCGCCGGTCAGGCCCGCCAGGAGCTCAGTCGGCCGATCCTTGCGAAACCAGGGGAGCGCCGCGGCGGCCAGCGCCGCGCCGAGCAACCCCCAGGCCCGCGCCGCCAGCACGTAGTCGTCGCGCAGCAGTCGCCCGAGCGGCGCGATCAACAAGACCCACAGCAGGTTCGAGTACCCTTCAACCCGGTCGCCCGCCGTCCAGGTGAGCCCTTGACCGTGGGCGAAGCGCTGGGCGTAGCGGAGCGAGATGAACCCGTCGTCGGCGAAGAACGGGACGAACGTCCGCGCCTGCCAGGCGATGACGAGCGCCAGCAGGACGCCGAGCCCGAGCGCCAGCGTCCGCCGTACCCACGGCCGCCGCCGGAACCAATCGTCGAGACTAAAGGGGCCCATCCTCTCGTCGGCAGGCTGACACTGCCGGATGTACGCGGCACCGACAAGGGGAGATTTGCTTGGGCCAGGGCCTGCTCGACCACGGACAGTAGACGCGGTAGCGTCGCTCGATTGATTCAGAAGCGTCGGATCGAGCCGAGGCGGTTGGCGGCGGGGCGGTCGAGCTCCAAGCCGCGCGATCACTGACCCTCCACGGTCCCGGGCCGGCCCCGGCGGACAACCGAATCGCCCATGATCAACGAGCGCGAAAGAAACGTTGCTGTGGCAGCGCCCTCCCCGGCTCGCCTGAGGAGGCGAGGACGCATCGGATGGGCTGCGGCGACCCTCATTGTTCTGCTTCATCTGATCCTGGCGGTATCGATCGTGAAACAGCCCCTCGACGTTCCCGCGCATCCCGCGCAGCGGGCGCGTCTGACGCCGCTGTTTCACAACATGCTTTATTGCCTCGGACCGGGCGCCGATTTTTTTGCCCTCTACCACGCGGGGGTGAGCGCCGAGCGGCGACAGGATCCCTACGGCAGCGGTGAGGCACCGCAACGCACACCCTATTGGTACCACTACCGGTATCTGCCGGGGCTTGGCCGCACGCTCGGTCGAGTGCTCGTGCGGCTCGTCCCCCGCGCCGCTTACATCCTGTGGGCGATCCTCACGGAGTTGGTGATGGCGGCCGCGGCCTTCTGGCTCTGGCGGAGGGCCACCGCGGACTCGGGCGCCGCGGCGGGCTCCAACTCGACCGGCGCGGAGCCGCCCCCGGCCTCGCGGGCCCGGAACGACTGGCTCGGTCCGTTCGTGGTCGGGATCCTGGCCTGCAGCACGCCGCTCCTCCTCGAGCTCTACATGGGGCAGTTCACCGCCTTCACGCTGGGACTGACCTTGCTGGTGGTCCTGGCGGCCGATGAGCCGCGGTTGACGGGCTCACCCCTCGGCCGCTCGGGCGCGCTGGCCCTCGGGCTGGTGGCCTTGCTCTACGCGATGGCGGTGGAGGTCAAGGTCTTCCCGCTCGTCGTCGCGCCGGCGTTGCTCCGGCGGCGGGTCGGCCGCTGGGCGGTGCTCGCCGCCGTCGCGGCGCTGGTCCTCATCGAGGTGCCCATCTTCCGCAAGGAGCCGGCGCTCTATCGAACCTTCTGGGACCTCAACCTCGGGGGCGGGCTCGACGGCATGAACATCGGCAACTTCGGGCTGACCTACATCCTCTACCGCGTGGGTCTCGCGCTCGGTCGGATCTGGACCGAGCAGAGCCTCACGCATTTCTCGTTGGTCTTGAAGGTGTCGTTCCTGGGGCTGGCGACGGTGGCGGCGCTGGCGAAGAGGAGCCAGGTGCTGGTGGCGGCCGCGACGCTGGTGTTCGCGCACGTTCTGTCTTATCCGCACGTGTGGGAGCACCACATGAGCGGCGTGTTGCCGTTCGGCGTGGCGCTTCTGATCGTGCGTCTCCGGCGGCCGCCGCTGGCCGGCCGCGGGGAGACGGCGCTCATGATCGCCGCGCTGGCGTTGATCGCGCTGCCGACCCCCTTCTATTTTCAGGATCCCTGGCACGATCCGATCCGGACGCCGTGGGAGACCTGGGGCCTCCTGGCGCACATCCTGATGCCGCTCTGCAAGGCAGTCCCCACGCTGGTGCTCTTCTGTCTCGGGATCCGGGACGCCTGGCTCCGGGCCGGCGCCCACCCTGCGATCACCGTGCCGGTCTCGAAGTGAGGTGCGCGGCGTCGCCGGATGTTCACCCGGTTGTTGCTGCGATGTCGCGCCCAAAGGTTTACCCTGACTGGGGATGCGTATCGCCGCGCTCGACGTGGGGTCGAACTCCTTCCATCTGATGGTCGCCGACGTGGAGACGGGCGGGCGGATCCACGTGCTCGACCGGGCCAAGGAGATGGTGCGGCTCGGCGACTCGACGCTGCACAAAGGGGTCATCGCGCCGGAGGTGTTCCGGCGGGGGCTCGACGCGCTGCGGGCGCTGCGCCGGATCGCCGACCGCCACAAGGTCGACGCGCTGGTGGCGGTGGCGACCAGCGCGGTGCGCGAGGCGCAGAACGGCGGCGAGTTCGTGCGCGCCGCGCGCGACGAGTCGGGGATCGACATCCGGGTCATCCGCGGCGACGAGGAGGCGCGGCTCATCTACCTGGGCGCGCGCGGGTCGCTCGACCTCGGCAAGCGGCGGGTGGCGCTGTTCGACCTCGGCGGCGGCTCGCTGGAGATCGTGCTGGCCGACGCGCAGGAGCTCTACTTCTCGGCCTCGCTCAAGCTGGGGGTCATCCGGCTGACCGAGAGCTCCCCCTGCTCCGATCCGCCCACCGCGCGCGAGCGCGCCAACCTCAACGAACGGGTGCGGACGGTGCTCGATCCGGTCATCTCGCGCGTGCGGGCCATGGGGTTCGACGACCTGGCCTTCACCTCGGGCACCGCCTCGGCGCTGAGCGGCCTGCTGCGCGCCGAGGGGGGGAGCGGGAAGTCAGCCATCGCCATCGGCGACCTGGCGGCGCTCGAGCAGAAGCTGGCCGCGATGACCATCGCGGCGCGGGCCAAGCTGCCGGGGCTCGACGCCCGGCGCGCCGACACCATCTACGCGGGCGCGGTGGTGTTCCGCACCGTGCTCGAGCTGTGCGGCGCGGACGAGGCCACGCTGTGCGAGACGGCGCTGCGCGAGGGGATCATCGCCGACTACGTCGCCTCCAACCGCCCCGGGATCCTGCTGGTCGAGGAGTTCCCCGACCTGCGGCGGCGCAGCGTGATGGAGCTCGGGCGCCGCTGCCAGTTCCGCGAGGACCACGGCGCGCACGTGGCGCGGCTGGCGCTCTCGATCTTCCACCAGACGCGGCGGCTGCACAAGCTGGCCGAGGCCGACGCCGAGCTGCTCGAGTACGCGGCGCTGCTGCACGACATCGGCTTCTACATCTCACCGCACCGCCACCACCGGCACACCGAGTACCTGATCAAGAGCCACGCCATGACCGGCTTCTCCCCCTCGGAGGTGGCGATCATCGCGCTCACCGCGCGCCACCACCGCAAGGCGGTGCCGCGCCGCGGGCACGGCGCCATCAAGTCGCTCACCAAGACCGACGCCCGCCGGGTGCGCTACCTGACCGCCATCCTGCGGGTGGCCGACGCGCTCGATCGCACGCACGCCCGCCTGGTGCGCGCCGTGCGTTGCGCGGTCTCCTCGCGCACCGTCGAGATCCGCGTCGACGCCGACGGCGACCCCGAGCTCGAGCTGTGGGCCGCGCGCCGCAAGGGCGACCTGTTCGAGGCGCTGGCCGAGCGGAAGCTCCGCTTCGCGGTCGACGGGCTCAAGGAGCGCGAGGAGCCCCCTTTGGCTCCCCCGGCCGAGCCGGCCGCCGCGGCCCCGCTGCGGGTGCTCCGCGCCGGCGGACGCTAGGCCTGCCGCGGCCTCAGATCCCCAGCGCGCGCAGCCCGAAGTAGATCGCCGCCGCGATGAGCGCCGCCGACTGGATGGTGAACAGCCAGGCCCAGACGATCCGCAGCGCCACTCCCCAGCGGACGCCGGCCGGCTTGTTCACGTAGCCGACGCCGACGATGGCGCCGGTGATGGTGTGGGTGGTCGACACCGGGACGCCGAGCGCGCTGGCCAGGAACAACATCCCCGCCGCGCCCGTCTCGGCGCAGAAGCCGCCGAACGGCTTGAGCTTGGTGAGGCGCATCCCCATGGTGCGGACGATCCGCCAGCCGCCGGTCAGCGTCCCCAGCCCCATCGCCGACTGGCAGGCCAGGATCACCCACAGCGGCAGCTCGGCGTGGGCGCCGATCTTCCCCTTGGCGATCAGCATCGCCATGATGATCCCCATCGTCTTCTGGGCGTCGTTGGCGCCGTGCCCCAGGCTGAAGAGGGCCGACGATAGGAGCTGGAAGCGGCGGAACCAGCGGTCGATGCGCCCCGGGTGGGTGCGCCGGAACAGCCAGCCGACCAGCACCATCATCCCGCCGCCCAGCAGCATCCCCAGCACCGGCGAGACGACGATGAAGATCGCGGTCTTGAGCACGCCGCTCTGCTGGACGACGCCGAACCCTCCCTTGCTGATCCCCGCCCCCAAGAGGCCCCCCACCAGCGCGTGCGAGGAGCTCGACGGCAGCCCGTACCACCAGGTGATGAGGTTCCAGGCGATCGCCCCGCCCAGCGCCCCCAGCAGCACCGAGTCGGTGATGATGTTGGGGTCGATGATCCCCTTGCCGATCGTGTGCGCCACGTGGAGCGGGAAGATCACGAAGGCGATGAAGTTGAAGAACCCGGCCCACACCACCGCCTGGCGCGGGGTGAGCACGCGGGTCGACACCACGGTGGCGATGGAGTTCGCCGCGTCGTGGAACCCGTTGATGTAGTCGAAGCAGAGCGCGATCACGACGATCGCGACGATGGTGATCATCTACGCCGTCCGTCCTCAGCTGTTCTCGAGGAGGACGCCCTCGATGATGTTGGCGACGTCCTCGCACCGGTCGGTGGCGGACTCCAGCGTCTCGTAGATCTCCTTCCACTTGATGACGGTGATGGGGTCCTTCTCCTCGCGGAAGAGGCGCGCCAGCGCCCCGCGCAAGATGGAGTCGGCCACGTTCTCCAGCCGGTTGACCTCGATGCAGTGCTGGAGGATCAGCTCCGACTTGCCGAGGTCGCGGATGCCCGAGACGGCCCCCAGCACGTGCTCGGCGCCGGAGACTAGGCAGCGGGCCAGGTCGACCGCCTCCTTGGTCATCTCGCGGACGTCGTAGAGGGCCAGGCGATCGGCGGCCGCCTCCACCATGTCCATGATGTCGTCCATCTTGGTGATGAGCCGGTAGATGTCGTTGCGGTCGAGCGGCGTGATGAAGGTCTTGTGCAGCCCCGCCACCACCGCGTGGGTGATCTCGTCGCACTCGTGCTCGATCTGCTTGACCCGCTCGGCGCGGCGCTCGAGATCGATCGGGTTCTCGACCATCTCCAGGAACGCCCGGCACCCCTCCACCGTCTTCTGTCCTTGTTGCTCGAAGTACGAAAAGAAAGACGCGTCGTGCGGGAGGAGCCTCATCGCCGCCGCTATATATCCGAAGGGGGCGTGCGGGGCCAGCCCCGGGTCGGCCCCTCAGAGCGAGGCGGCGAGCCGGAGGAGGAGCTCCTGCTCGTACCGCCCCGCGGCCACCAGCCCGAGGGCGGTGATCGAGGTGCCGCCGAAGGCGTTGAGCACGTAGTTGGCCGACAGGCGGACCAGGCGGCCGCGCCAGTAGTTGAGGCCGACGGTCCCGGAGACCACGCGTGTGGTGGCGATCCCCGGATCGCCGAGCGCCGTGGTGTCGCTGGTGAGGCTCTCGTTCAGCACCTCGCCGCGCGCCGCCAGCTGGAGCCCCGCGGGGAGCCGCGCGCCCGGTGGCGCCTCGCCCTCCACCCGCAGCGGCAGCTCGCGCCCCGGCGTCGGCAGCAGGCGGGCGTCGCCCCACAGCCAGTACCAGACCTCGACGTAGCCGCAGATCCCGTCGAGGACGGCGTCGCCGGCGGGCGTGCCCGGCGGGGCCGAGGCGTCGTTCTCGAGGAAGTGCTGGCGCTTCCAGACCAGCTCGCCGCGCGCGCCGAAGCGATCGCCGAGCGGCAGGTCGAGCTCGCCGCCCACCGCGGTGTCGCTCCCCTGCGCGTGCAGCGCGTAGGGGAGGCCCGCCGCGCCGGCCGTCCAGTGCGGGGTGAAGAAGACCACCCCGCCCGGCGTGGCCTGGACCGGCGCCTCGGCGCCGAGGACGTGGTCGCCGTGCCAGGCCGAGAGGCCGATCGAGAAGCGGCGCCAGGCCCGCCCGCCGGCGAGGAACGGCGTCGCCACCACCCGCCCGATCACGTCGGCCTGGTTGTCGAGGTTGCGGAACCCCGGCCCCTCGCCGTCGAACAGGCCGCCCGAATAATAGAGGCGCCCGCCGCCGACGAGACCGTGCGCCATCACGCCGACCTCCTTGTTGAAGGGGGCGCCGAAGGTGCGGGCCACCATCGCCCGCTCGATGAAGTCGGTCGTGGCGTCGGAGGTGCGGTTCTCCAGCGTGAAGGGGGCGTCGAACTGGCCCGCCTGCACGATGAGGCGGTCGCCGAGCGGCGCGAAGGCCAGGTAGTCGTCGGCGGCGGGAAGCGCGCTCGGCGCCACGTCGGCGCCCGCCGGCGGCGCGGGGGCGAAGTCGCCCGAGAGGTCGAAATAGAACAGCGGCCCCAGCCAGCCGGCCAGCTCGACGCGCGCCCGCCGGATGAAGAGGCCGCTCTTGGGGGTCTGGCGCGGGAAGAAGGCGCCGTCGACCTGCAGCCGCCCGCCCGGGAAGAGGACGACCTGGCCGTCGCGGCTCTGCAGGAAGAGCCCGTCGGTGACGTCCCCGGCGGCGTCGGCCGGCGGTGCCGGGACGGCGGGCTCGTCGGCGCGCGCGGGCGCGGCGAGGGTGAGCGCCGCGCACAGACAGAGCGGGGCGAGGCGAGCGGCGGCGGGCATCGCGGCTTGCCGCATTGTAACCGGCCGGCGACACTGAGGCGTGGTCCCGGACCGAAATTCTCCGACGGGGGTGGAGCTGGGGGCGCTGGCCCGCAAGTACGCCCGGCTCGCCGCCTGGCGGGGGCGGCGCGACGGCGGCGGCCCGGCGGCGACGCGCGACGAGCTGCGGGCGCTGGCCGCCGAGTTCCCCGGGGCGCTGCGCGAGCTGGACACCCTGGGGGCCGCCGAGCTGCGGCGGCGCGCGGAGGCCTGCGCGGCTGCGGCAGCGGGCGGCGGCGTCGAGCCGTGGATGGCGTGGATCGACCGCTTTCACGGGTTGATGCGCCGGGCGCTGCAGGCCCGCGCGCGCGGCGCGGGGGCCGACCCCTTCGAGTGCGCCGTGCTCGCGCCGCCCGAGGGCCGGATGATGCCCCTGGTGCTGGGGGAGGTGGCGGCGGCCTTCGGCGAACCGCTGGATCGGGTGGCCGCGACGCTGTTCCCGTCACGCCGCCCGCGCCTCTGACGGTTCATCGGGGAATGCCGGGCGCACGCCTGCGGTTCGAGGCACATGAGCGAAAAGGTGAAGGGTGGTGGGCGGCGCCTCGTGAAAAGGGCCGCCCTGGTGCTGGTGGCCGTCGCTGCCGGGTGGGTCGCGCTGGTCGTTCACCCGCAGCCGCTCTTCGCCTACACGACGCGCGAGGCGAACGTCGTCCTGCACGCGCGGCGGCCGTTTCCGGCGGCGACCCAGCCGATGCTGGCGGAGGTCGTCCGCCGGATTTCGCGGTCCCCGCTTTACGACCCGGCGCGCGTCCATCACGTGTTCCTGTGCGATACGCCGGGGCTGTACGGCGCGCTCGCGCTGTGGGCCTGGAAGTCGGGCGGCGTCACCCAGACCTTGCTCAACGGAAATGCGTTCATCCGCCCCTACGACATCCAGCGCGGCGTCGTTTTCGGACGGCAGGGGGAGGCCAAGCAGGGGCGCAGCCTCGCCTACTTCATCGCGCACGAGGTCACGCACGCCATGACCGCCGACCACGTGGGGCGGTGGCGCTACCGGCGCCTGGCGGCGTTCCAGAAGGAGGGCTACGCCGACGCGGTGGCCTTCGACCGCGCGCTGAACCTGCACGACGAACGCGCCGCGCTGCTGCGCGACGAGCCCCAGATGGACCCCAGCCGCTCCGGCCTGTACCGCCGCTACGAGCTGTTGGTCGACTACCTGCTCCAGCGCCGCGGCGTCACCGTCGAGGCGCTGCTTGCCGCGCCAATGGACCAGCGCGCGACCGAGGCGCAGCTCCTGGCGGATGCGACGCTTTGACGAAACACGGCGGGTCGCGCTTGCTCTTCAGCGGCGGGCCGGCCGTCGCCTCGTCCGCTGCAACGCCTTGCTAACCGGCCCGCCTTCCGTGGTCGACTCAATGCCCGTAAGAATGATCTTTCTATCTCCGAAGGCCGCGCCTTAGACCGATCGCTCGGTGGCCGTCGCCGGCCGCGCGCTGTTTCGGGGAAGATACGCCGTGCTTCGATGTCCGTCGGTCTGGCTACCGTCGTGGCGTAACCCGCCGAAGGCCCGTCGGGTTCAACCCCGTGTTAGCCGCCGAGGCCGGCTCGCCGGCCCGCCGGCTTCCGCGTAAGTTGCGGGCGCAAGGCCGCGTTCACTGCCTTGGGAGGTCTTGAAAGCCTCCGCGACATCTGGAGCTAGAACGGCAACGTTCGTTCCGCGCGCGACCAGGCACTAGCGGTTCTGTTGCCAGTGATCCGCGGCATTCGCGACGACTTCACAGTCGCAGTAGCCACCGTTCTCTTTTAGCCATTCGATGACGGGCTCCCGAGCGACCGCGTGCTGAGCGATCCAAGCCTCGGTAGCCTTCAGGGTGTGGTCGCAGCCGTCGTCGTCAACGGCTCGACCGACGTGAGCAAAGAGAGACTGCAAGGACTCGGACGGCAGGGGAAACGCATTCTTTGCGGCCTCGCGCTCGCGTGACTTCCACGCCTTCTTCCTTTCGCGATCCGCTGAGTTCATCTTTGTCCGCCCAACGGTCACGCGTTCAGCAGCAGCGCGCAAGCCTCGTCCGCTGCAACGCGCGGTTAGACGTCGTCAGGATGTTCTCGCTGCAGCCGACGAAGGAGCTCGCCGCACGATCGCTGGATCGACGGCAGGTACGCTTCCTTTCGACGAAGTATCCCGGCGAGAAACGCTGCCTCCCAAAGGTGGTACTTCTCCGGGGAAGGTACGCCATCGAGTTCGCTATCGAACCCAATAAACTCGATCGGAATGTCTTCATTCCCCTCGTTCCGAAGGCGGACCAGCTCTCGGAGCCCCGAGATCACAGCCGCCTCCTCGTGTAGCATCCTTTGGAGAATCGAACGGATGCGATAGCGAACCAGGTTGCCGGGATGATGCTGCTCGAGCAAAGCGGCGCAGCGGTCGCGATCTGCGCCGGCTTCTCGGCCTCCGTAGTCCGCGGCGATCAGATCGAGATGAGCGCCGTGACCGATCTGGTTCTCCAATTCCTCATCTGCGCAGACCGAGGTCTCGAACGGTTCCGCATCCATCTCGCCGCTACAGAACTGCAGAAACTGTCTTCGAGTCGATTCAGACAACATCGCTGCGCCCAGACGTCTAACGTCCTGGGCGTTCAGCGGCGGGCCGGCCGCCGGCCCGTCCGCTGCAACGCCTTGTTAGCCGGCCCACCCTCGGGACTCGTCTCATTGCTGGCTAAGATGATCTTCCGATCTCCGAAGGCCGCAACCAGCTCAAGTTGACCGCCAAGCGCCGCCACGTACCGACGAAGGGTCGAGACGAGGCAGTCTTCGAAATCCTTCCGAGCCTCGAGGCGTGACACGTCTGACTGGTCCATCGACGAGTCCGCCGCAACCTCGACCTGCGTCTTTCCGACTGCATCTCTGAGGGCACGAATCGTCAGGTGAACGCCTCGCTGCGCACGCAGTCCGCGCCCTAGAATCCGAACAGGTTCCACTTCAGGGGTACTTCGTCGCTTGATCGCTGTCCTCATGACCAACCTCCACCCTCGTACACGGTTCGCTCGGCCGCCGTTGCGGGCCGCGCGCTGACTATCCGATCTCGTTCGCCCCGCTCCACGTGAACGACGTAGAGAAGACGTTCCCGCAATGAGGTGCCGATCACGACCATATTCCCAGTGCCGGAGCCGTCGTCGAGGTAGATCGCCATAGGATCCGCAAAAACCGTGGCGGCTTCGGGAAAAGACACTCCGTGCTTCGCGAGATTCGACTCGGCCTTGGTCGAGTCCCACTCGAAGTCGCCCTCCACCACCGTCCGCATCGCATGCTCAAGTATGGTCTACATCCCATACGGGGTCAAGCCGCGCCGGGGCCGGCTAACGACCTGCCGTTCAGCAGCGAACGCCAAGGTCACCGTCGAGGACATCACGGCCGCGAGGAGCTGCCGGCGGAGCCCGCGGCGGCGCGGCATGGGCTGACCTGTAGCGGACGCGAGTGGCGTTCGGCTGCTGCAACGACCGGTAAGCCGGTCGCATTACTGTGGGTACTCTGTGGATTACGATCTCGGGACGCCTGCGAAAGGAAAGTCGCTGCGCCGGTGCCATCGAGACAAGCTGGTCGAGTACGATCAGGAGGGACGCCGAGTGTTGCTTTCGCCAACCGGCCGGAGCCACGTTGAACGCACCATCTCGCTGGAACTCAAATCCGGCTAACGTCTTGGTGTTCAGCGGCGAGCATCCGCCCGAGCGAAGCCAGGAAGGATGATCGACCGCTGCAACACCATGTTGGGCAGCCACCCCATCAGTCCCACTCGAGAACCGCGGAAGCGGCGAGGGGTTCGTCACCCTTCGTGAGCCCGTCGACAATGACGGTAAGTGTCTTGAGATCCGCGTTTCTACCTCCGAACACGTTCGCATTCGGACGCGCCGAGAAGCGACCACGCATCGTGCAGGACTGATTACGCTTGAGCTGGACAACCTTCTCCTGTCGGCCCTCGCACGGCCTAACGGGCGGATGGCCCGAGTACCAGGCAAGCGGGCGACGTGAGGAGTCCAGCACTCGGAAAGCGTCTTCGCGAACTGTCAGCACGTCTGTGTCACTGTTCGTGAGTTCAATTTCGACGTCAAGGGAGCCAGTGGACAGCCCCGCTCTCGTGCGCATCGAGATCGTTCCGTTGCCGTTCGGAGGGCCCGCCCCAACGGGTGAATCAGGGACGTGATAGCTCCAACCCGGATCGCAAGCCGCGCCGGCACTCAGCACATAGGTGACCAACACTATCGCTCTCATTCGGGACGGCATACGCGCTGTCTGCCCAACTCCTATTGTCCCGCAACTGTACGTTTTATTCACGCGCACAAAGGCACTGATGGGGTAAGTGGGGCACTGTGGTGGCGCGTGGTTGAGCGTGCGTGGGTTGGAAGGTTCGGCCGCAGGCGCGGGATAACCCGATAAGAGCCGCGGGGAGGTGACGGCGCGGATTGTCCACCACCACCATCGGAGTACGGGGCGAGAGGCGTGTGGACGCCGCGGCCGCTGTACTGACGTCAGCGCCAGGCGAGTCTGGCCCGCAGCGACGCGGGATCGGTGGCGGGGAGGTCGCAGCGGCCCTCGATGCAGACGTAGGCGGTGGGTTGGCCGGCCGTCGCTGGCTTATCCGCCAGCCAGGGAACAAGTGGCGCCAGCGCGGCGGCCGTTGCGGCGTCGGTGGTGACCAGCGCGGCCTGCGGGATGAACGTCGTGCGCAGCACGTCCAGCAGCGGGGCTGCGGCGGCCTCGGCGCCCGCCGGCCAGACCACGGCGATCTCCTTGGGGCGGCCGCTCGCCCACTCGACGGCCAGCAGCGCTTCGGCCAGCGCCAGCGGGTTCTCGGTCAGCGTCGGGGCCAGGCTGGTCAGAGCCCGCTCGGCGATCGCCCGCCAGCGATCGTCGGTGGTCAGCGTCGCGAGGCGCATCGCGGACAGCAGGGCGACCGAGGTCCCGGACGGCTCCGCGCCGTCGTAGGCGGGCTTTTCGCGTGCGATCAGCCGTTCGTGATCGGCGGCGGTCATGAACCAACCGCCCGCGGGATCAGTGAACAGGCGTTCGGTCTCGCCGGCGATCGACAGCGCGGCCTCCAGCCAGCGCCGCTCGGCGGTGGCCTCGAACAGGTCCAGCAGGCCCGCCGTGAGGAACGCGTGGTCCTCGAGGAAGCCGGCGGCGCCCGTGCGCCCGTCTTTCCAGCTGCGCGCGAGGCGCCCGTCGACGCGCATGGTGTCCAGCACGAAAGTAGCGGCGCGCGCCGCTGCTTCCACGTAGCGCGGCTCGTTCAGCACGCGCCCGGCCACCGCCAGGCCCGCGATGGCCAGGCCGTTCCAGGCGGCGTGGATCTTCTCGTCGCGCAGCGGCGGCGGGCGGCGCGCGCGCACGGCGTACAGCGCCGCGCGCGCGTCGGCCAGCGCGGCCCAGGCGCCCTCGTCGGGACGCGCGACGTGCAAGATGTTGGCGCCTTCGAAGTTCCCCTCGGCCGTGACGCCGTAGTGGGCGATGAAGCGCGCCGTCTCGTCGGCGCCGCGCGGCGCCAGCACCTCTTCGATCTCGCGGCGCGACCAGACGAAGAACGCCCCCTCTTCCTGGTGCCCGTCGGGCGTCAGCGAGTCGGCGTCGGTGGCCGAGTAGAACGCCCCCTCGGGCGAGGTCATCTCGCGCATCAGGTAGTCGCAGGTCTCGCGGACGACGCGCGCGAAGTCGGGCCGTCCGGTCACCTGGTGGGCCTCGGCGTAGGCCACCGCCAGCAGGGCGTTGTCGTACAGCATCTTCTCGAAGTGCGGCACCAGCCACACGGCATCCGTCGAGTAGCGGTGAAAGCCGCCCCCCAGCTGGTCGTACATGCCGCCGGCTGCCATCTTCTCCAGCGTCAGCGTCGCCATGGCCAGCAGCGCCGGATCACCGCCGCGCGCGTGCGCGCGAAGCAGCAGCCGCACGGGAATGTTGGACGGAAACTTGGGCGCCCGGCGCAGCCCGCCGTTCACGTCGTCGAAGAGGCGCTTGTAGACGCCCACCGCCTGGTCGACCAGCGTCGTCCCCGGGCGCGCCGCCGCCGACGCTTCCGCGGCCGGCTCCATCTGCGCCTTCACGGCGCGCACCAGCGCCTCGGCCGCGCGTCCGACGCGCTCGCCGTCGGAGACGTAGGTCGCGTGGATGTCGCGCAGGATCTCGATGAAGCCGACCTGCGCGCCGCGCGCGCCCGCCCGTGGTGGGAAGTACGTGCCGCCGTAGAACGGCTCGCGGTCGGGATTCAGCCAGACGCTCATCGGCCAGCCGCCCGACTGGGTCAGCGCCTGCACGGCCGCCATGTAGACGGCGTCGACGTCGGGGCGCTCCTCGCGATCCACCTTGATGGCGACGTAGTGGCTGTTCAGGAAGCCGGCGATCTCCGGGTCTTCGAACGACTCGGCCTCCATGACGTGGCACCAGTGGCAGGTCGCGTAGCCGATCGACAGGAAAACGGGCCGGCCCAGCTGCCGCGCCGTCTCGAAGGCTTCGTCGCTCCAGGGGCGCCAATCGACGGGGTTGTGCGCGTGTTGCAGCAGGTAAGGACTGGATTCCAGGATCAGCCGGTTCGTGTACTTCGGCGCCTCGCCCACCAGGTGATGCGTGCGCGGCGTATACCCGCCGGGCGCGGCGTGCCGCCGCGCCAGCGCGTCGGCCAGCGCCGCCGCCAGCGCGGGTGAATAGGAGGGCGCTTCGGGCGGGGCCGCGATGGGGGAGGTCACCGGTGCAAGCTAGCATCGGTTTCGAACTGCACCTGGTCGAACAGCGCCGCGGGCGCTTCCCATCCCGGCCCGCGCGAGCCGAACCGGCCGACGACCCGCAGCCCCAGCGCGCGCGCCCGCCGCGCCACGACGACGGGCAGCTTGCCTTCCAGCGACGAGGCGTCCAGGCGCCCCTCGCCGGTCACGACGGCGTCGCAGCCGCGGCAGGCTTCGTCGAAGCCGAGCACGTCCAGCATGCGCTGGCCGCCGTCCGCCAGCTGGGCCCCCAGCGACAGAAGCTTCGCGCCCAACCCGCCGGCCGCCCCCGTGTGCGGCCCGCGCGGCAAGCCGAGGGCGAGGAGGCGGGCTTCCAGGACCGGCAGGTCCTGGGGACGGGCGCCCTTCTGCGGGCCGAAGACGCGCGCGGCGTCGGCCAGATCCGTGCGCACGTCGCAGAAGACGGTCGTGGGCGGCAGGCTCAGCGGCGGCCAGCCGCGCCCGCCGTCGACGGTCGCGCTGCCGCCCAACCCCACCCACAGGCGGGGCTGGTCCTGGAAGCGCGCCAGCAGCTCGCCGAGGCCACGGCTGGACGCCGCCAGCGGATCGAGGCGGTCGAGGCCGGCCAGGCCGATGACCTTCGCGCACTCGACGGCGCCGCCGCCACCCGGCAGCCGCAGGACCGGCACGGGGCGGACGCGGCCGAACGGGTCGGCGGCCGCCACCTCCTCGACCGTGCCGCCCAACCCCTGCTGCAGACATTCGAGGAACCCGTCGCCGCCGTCGCTGAGCGGCAGCAAGCGATCCC
>CAZPUH010000583.1:0-9399 GCA_964589215.1 uncultured Myxococcales bacterium
AAAGGCAGCAGACAGAGACATGTCCATCGAGAGAACGTTCGGGATCGTGAAGCCTGACGCCGTGGCCAAAAACGCCATCGGCGGGGTGATCGGAATGGTCGAAAGCGGAGGTTTGAAGGTGATCGGGCTGCGCCTGGTCCACCTGGCCGAGGCCCAGGCCCGCGCCTTTTACGCCGTCCACAAGGACCGGCCGTTCTTCAATGATCTCGTCAAGTTCATGACGTCGGGCCCCGCGGTCGTCATGGCGATCGAGGGCGAGAACGCCATCGCGCGCTACCGCGAGATCATGGGCCCCACCGACTCCAAGAAGGCGCCGGCCGGGACCATCCGGAACAAGTACGGCACCGACATCGAGAAGAACGCCGTCCACGGCAGCGACGGCCCCGACACGGCGCGCGCCGAGCTCTCCTTCTTCTTCGCCGGGCTGGACCTCGCTTAACCGAGCGGCCCAATTCGGCATAAGAAGTCGGCAAAAAAAAACCCGCCGCCCGGTCGCGCGGGCGGCGCAACAACTGTTTATATGCGCGGCGCGCCCAGGTATAGTGGAAGGGCTGAATCACGATGATTTGCGGGGCGGTCGGTTAGCTTGTTGAAACTGCGTTGTTTGCTGGTGGCAACGGCGATCATGGCGGCGGGCTGCCACGATCACCTCTACGACTTCGGCGTCAGCGTCATACCGACCGACGCCGGTAAGTCCGACGCGCCCGGCCGGCCGGACAGCGGCGCCTCTCAGACGGGCGGGCGCCTCGGAACGGGTGGTTCGCTCCCGGACGGCGGCAGCACGGGTGGCGCCGGCGGCCATGGTGGCGCGCTCGGGACCGGCGGCGGCAGCGGCGGTTCGGCCGGCACGGACGGCGGCTTCAACCTCTGCAACCCGAACTCGCCCGAGCTGCAGACCGACATCGCGAACTGCGGGACCTGCTTCCACCAGTGCATCGTGCCGAACGCGACCCCGTCCTGCGTCGCCGGCAAGTGCCAGTTCACGTGTCAGACCGGCTTCTTCGACGCCGACGGCGACCCCTCGAACGGCTGCGAGTGCACCAAGACGAACGGCGGCGTCGAGGCCTGCGACGGCATCGACAACGACTGCAACGGCACCGTCGACGACAACTTCAACGTCATGACGGACGTCAACAACTGCGGCGCTTGCAACCACGCCTGCGCGTTCCCGTTCGCGATGGCCAGCTGCGAGAACGGCGTCTGCAAGCAGGGGGCCTGCCTGGCGAACTTCTACGACCGCGACCCGACGGTCCCCGGGTGCGAGACCCAGTGCATCAAGACCAACGGCGGCGTCGAGACCTGTGACGGGTTCGACAACGATTGCGACGGCATCGTCGACGACAACCTGCAGCCGCCCACCATCACCTGCCTGACCAAGGGTGTCTGCGCGGGGACGCAGCCCACCTGCGGCGGTCAGACCGGGTGGGTCTGCAACTACCCGGCGACCTACGAGCCGGTCGAGGACAAGAAGCTCGGCTGCGACGGTCTCGACAACGACTGCAACGGTCAGACGGACGAGCCGTTCCAGATCGGCAAGAGCTGCATCTTCGGCACCGGCCCCTGCGCGGGGACCGGAACCTGGGTGTGCGACAACTCGATGGCGGACAACCACCGTTGCATGGGGTCGATGAAGACGCCGCAGACTGAGATCTGCGACGGCATCGACAACGACTGCGACGGGCTGATCGACGAGCTGGACTCGGCGTCCAACCGCACCTCCGACGACGTGCTGGTGTACATCCCGTCCAAGAACGTCACCATGTACGCCTACGAGGCGACGCGGTACGACGCCTCGCCGACCAGCTCCGGATTCGACTCGACGAAGCGCGGCTGTTCCGTCCCGGGCAAGCTCCCCTGGGCCAACGTCACGGCCGCCGAGGCTCAGAAAGCCTGCAGCTTGATCGGCCCGAACTGGCGGCTCTGCACCGCGGCCGAGTGGCAGGCGGCCTGCGAGGGCGCGAACCCCAGCCCGACCATCTTCCCGTACGGGGCGGCGTTCTCGAAGACGGCCTGCAACGGCGCCGACTACCAGAGCGCGATGGGTCTGACCTCGTCGACCATCCCGACCGGCAGCGACAGCACCTGCGTGTCGACGTTCGCCGGTCCGCCGGTGGTGAAGCTGTTCGACATGAGCGGCAACGTCAAAGAGTGGGTCGCCACCGACCTGACGACCACCAAGCCGCCGAGCAACCCCAGCTGCACGACCACCCCCTGCGCCTTCGAGATGCGGGGAGGCGCGTATGACCAGGCCAGCTTCACCGTCGGGACCACGCCGACCGCGCCCGGCCTGCAGTGCGACGCCACGATCCCGGCGCCGTACTCGACCGACTTCACGACCGGGACCACGACAGGCATCGACGTTCGACTGCCCTCCGTCGGCTTCCGCTGCTGCCTGACAGGAACATTGCCCCCATGACCACGCGCACCCGGACCGTGTGCATTCGCTGGCTGATCGCCCTGGCGGCGTTGGCCGCCGCCGGGACCGCGCAGGCCCAGACGATCAAGCCGAACATCCTGATCGTGTTCGACACGTCGGGGTCGATGCTCAACAACAGCACGAATGACGGCTCGCCCCTGTGCAACAACGGCGGGCAGAACAGCCGCATCTACAACCTGAAGCACGCCCTGCGCGACGCGCTGGCTCAGATCGGGACCGACGAGGCGAACTTCGGCCTCATGCGCTATCCCGAGCTGGAAGTTCCCGGCCAGGCGCCGGCCTGCCCGCAAGGTCACTACACGAACAACAACACTACGGCCCTGCCCGTCGGGTGCACCGGCGGCTGCAGCGCCAACTGCGAGTGCGGTTGCCGCTTGAGCACGCACACCACCCAGACCACGTACGACGCCAGCTGGTTCGACGCCGCTTACCGCAGCGCGCTGCTGGTCGACGTCACCAAGCGGCCGACCAACGTGAAGCCGGTGGCCAGCGACTTCGATCCGCCGGACGGCAACATCTCCGAGATCTACAAGTGGATCGACAACTCCGAGGACGCGGGCGCCGTCGCCGCCATCACCGATCCCGAGCTGCGCACCCACGACCAGTGGTACACGCCGATCGGCCGCTCGCTGTTCTACGCGCGCATGTACTTCGACAACTTCGTCAAGCCGAACGACCCGCTGACCGGGAAGACCATCCCCAGCGGCAAGGGGTGCCGGACGAACATCGTCATCTTCGTCACCGACGGCGCCGAGACCTGCGATACGCAGAAGAACAACGGCGCCACGTTGAACTACACGACGTGCGCGGCGACCGGGTACGGCACCTTCCACCCGGAGGTCCAGGCCTGCCAGCTGAACGTCACCTCGGGCGTGAAGACCTACGTCCTGACGGACAGCGGCCTCTCCACGACCGACAAGGCCAACGCGAACCTCATCGCCAAGGCGGGCGGGACCGGGCAGGCGATCTTCGTGACCCTGACGGACACGACCGCCGTGCGGCAGGCGCTGGTCGGAATCGTCGCGTCGAACGTCCCGCCGTCGGAGACCTGCAACGGCAAGGACGACAACTGCAACGCCCAGATCGACGAAGGCGTCTCGAACAAGTGCAGCCTCTGCACGCCGGGCAACAACATCCCCGCTTGCGGCAGCTTCGTCATCAACCCGAACGACCCGAACGACCCCGACAACCAGCTGGGCGCCGCCGGGCGTCACTGCGCGACGGAGACCTGCAATTGCCAGGACGACAACTGCAACGGCCAGGTCGACGAAGGGCTCCCGCCGAACGCGTGCGGCGGCCCCTGCGGCTGCGCCGTGCCGACGGACATCTGCAACGGCCTGGACGACAACTGCGACGGGGTCATCGACAACGGCAACTACCCGACGGGCGCGGTCGGCACCAAGTGCAACAACGGCCTCAAGGGCGCGTGTAACCGGGACGGACTGCTCATCTGCAACGGCACCGGAAGCGACACGGTCTGCAGCGCGCCGGTCATCACGCCCCAGCCCGAGGTCTGCAACGGCATCGACGACAACTGCGACGGGCAGATCGACGAGGGGATGCTCCCCGGCGTGGGCGAAAAGTGCGGCAACGGCCTGGGGGCCTGCCAGGCCGGAACGATCATCTGCAAGAACGGCAAGCTGGTCTGCAACGTGACCAGCATGCCTCAGCCCGAGGTCTGCGACGGCATCGACAACGACTGCGACGGCGTGGTCGACGACGGGAACTTCCCGCAGACGGGGATGACCTGCCTGTGCCCGGGCCTCAGCCAGAGCCAGGTCGGCGTGGGCATTTGCCAGGCCGGCAAGCTCAAGTGCATGGGCGCGCTGGGCTTCGTCTGCACCGGCTGCACGCTGCCCACCGGCGGCGAGGTCTGCAACGGCAAGGACAACAACTGCGACGGCAAGGTCGACACGACCGGCAACTGCCCCGGCGGCTTCGGCTGCAAGGACGGACAGTGCACGCTGCAGTGCGGGGGCGGTGAGTTCCCCTGCCCGCTCGGGTACAAGTGCGTCAACAGCTACTGCATCCCGCAGCGCTGCGCGAACGTTCCGCCCTGCCCCGGCGGCCAGCACTGCGACGAGAACACCGGCTCGTGCGTGGACAACTGCAGCGGCGTCAGCTGCAAGGCTCCCGCGGTCTGCATGAACGGCCTGTGTGTCGACTGCGACCAGCTGGGCTGCGAGGCGGGCAAGATCTGCGTCGCCGGGACGTGCATCGTCGACAAGTGCAAGGGCGTGACCTGCGGTGCCAACCAGTACTGCAAGGACGGCGCGTGCGAGGACCTCTGCTTGCCGGATAAGTGCGGGAGCAACCAGTCCTGCGTGGCCGGCCAGTGCAAGGACGACCCCTGCGCGGGGATGTTCTGCGGGACCGGATACTGCGACTCCAAGACCGGGTCCTGCGTGCCCGATCGGTGTCAGGCCATCCAGTGTGGCGCCGGACAACGGTGCGTGCCGACCAAGGCGACCCAGGCGGCCACCGACCCCAAGGTCGACCCGTGCGAGACCGACCCCTGCGCCACCATGGTCTGCCCGGGCGACTGCTGGACCTGCGACATCACCAGCGACGGGACCGGGACGTGCCTGTTCCGCGCCGACATGTGCACCAAGGTGACGACCAAGGTCGGCCAGAAGGGCGGCGGAAGCTCGGGCTGCAGCTGCGAGGTCGGCGGTGGCCCCGGCCGGACGGGCTGGCTGGCGCTGGCGGTTGGGCTGGTGCTCGTTGCAGCGCGGCGACGGCGCTCGCGCTAGCAGGCTGCTGAAAAAGGTCGGACCGAGCGGAAATGGGCGCCGCCGGGCCGGATGCAAGGAGCAGCGAGGCGCCGAATACCCGGGGTATTCAAGCGAGCGGCGACGCCGCAGACGGCCCGGCGCCGCCCGTTTCCGCGACGCGGAGACTTTTTCAGCAGCCTGCTGGGGCGGGCGAACCGGCGGTGGCGGTAGGGGCGCGCGGGCGTTATCCTGCCCCGCCGTGACCGCTGCTGCAGCCATGACCGCGCCGACGGTCGGAGTCCCGGCTCGCGCGCTGCTGCCGGACGAGCTGCGCCGGTGGGCGGCTGAGGCCGGGGCGCCCGGGTACCGCGCCGAGCAGATCTTCCGCTGGCTGCACGGGACCGCGGTGGAGAGCACCGCCGAGATGCTGAACGTGCCGCCGCCCTTGCGGCAGGCGCTGGAAGCCGCCCATCCGCTGCGTCGGTTGACGGTCGACGTGGTGCAGACCGCCCGGGACGGAACCCGCAAGCTGCGCTGGAAGACCCACGACGGGCGGTTCATCGAGTCGGTGTTGATCCCGGACACCGACGCCGAGCGCGACAAGCTGACGCTCTGCGTGTCGTCCCAGGTCGGTTGCGCGATCGACTGCGCATTCTGCGCCACGGCCACCCTGGGGTTCGGACGGCACCTGGGCGCGGACGAGATCGTCGAGCAGATCTACCGCGCCACCGCCATCGCGGGCCGCCGCCCGACGAACCTGGTCTTCATGGGCATGGGCGAGCCGCTCCACAACTTCGAGCAGGTCACCCGCGCGCTGGCCCTCCTCGAGCACCCCTGGGGGGCGGCCTTCTCGCCGCGCCGGATCACGGTCTCGACCGCGGGGCTGGTCAGCGGCATCGAGAAGCTGGCCGCCATCTCGCCGGCCCCGAACCTGGCCATCTCGCTGAACGCGACGACCGACGAGGTGCGGGACCAGATCATGCCCATCAACCGGCGCTGGAACATCGCGGCGCTGCTGGACGCGGCCCGGCGGTTCCCGCTGTCGCACGGGCGCCGCGTGACCTTCGAGTACGTCCTGCTGGCGGGCGTCAACGACACGGACGCCGACGCCGACCGGCTGATCCGCCTCTTGCGGGGCATCCCGTCCAAGGTGAACCTGATCCCCTGGAACGGCTTCCCGATCGACACGCCGGAGGGGCCGGTCTTCCGTTTCCAGCGCCCGTCCGCGGAACGCATCCGCACCTTTCAAGAGCGACTGCGCGCCTCGGAGCTGGCGGTCTACATCCGGTCGCCGCGCGGCGACGACATCGACGCCGCCTGCGGGCAGCTGGCGGCGAGGACCGTCGACGGGGCCCCGCGATCCCCCGAAACGAACGTCACGTCTATACGACCATGGACACCGAAGCCGAGCTGAGCACCGCGCGTGACCTGGCGATCGACGCCTGCGGCCGGATCGCCGAGTTCTGGGGGTTCACGCGCACGATGGGGCGCGCCTTCGGATTGCTGTATCTGTCGCGCGAGCCGCTGGCCCAGAGCGAGATCCAGAAGCGGCTCGGCATCTCGGCCGGCAGCGCCTCGATGACGCTGTCCGCGCTGGGGCGCTGGGGGGTGGTCCACAAGGTGTGGGTGCGCGGCCAGCGGCGCGAGCACTACCAGGCGGAGACCGACTTCTGGAAGATGATCTCGGGCGTCCTCAACGAGCGCGAGCGGCGCGAGATCGGCGCGGCCGTCGAGGTCGTGGGGCGCGCCGAGGCGACGGCCCGCGCCGCCCAGGCCGAGCTGGACAAGCCCGGCGCGTCTCGCCGTACCAAGGCCGACGCCGACTTCGTCGTCGAGCGGGTCATCCGGCTGGGCGACATCTGCCGACTCGGCGAGACCATGCTGGACATGCTGCTCGGCCAGCTCACGCTGGACGTGGGCCGCTTCCGCCACGTCCTGAAGGTTCCTGCGTCCGCCGAGGAGCCGGAGGGCGCGACGCCCTCCGTCGCCGAACCGCGCCGCCGCCGGCGCTAACCGCGCTCAGACCTCCAGCGCGGCCCAGTCGCGGCGTGCGCAGATGGCGGCCAGCGACTCGGCTTCGGGGCTGCCCGGCTCGGGCGCGTGCGCGTAGGCCCAGCGCACTTCCGGCGGCATCGACATCAGGATCGACTCCACCCGCCCGTCGGTGCGCAGCCCGAACACGGTGCCCCGGTCGTAGAGCAGGTTGAACTCGACGTACCGGCCGCGACGCAGCAGCTGCCAGTTCCGCTCCCGCTCGCCCCAGGCGTCGTTGCGCCGCCGCTCGACGATGGGCAGGTATGCCTCCAGCACGGCGTCGCCCACCGCGCGCAGGAACGCGAACAGCGCCTCGGGATCGTCCTCCTTGGGCGAACGCGACGCGGGCGCGGCCTGCCCGGCCGTCACCTCGGCGCCCGCGCCCAGGTAGTCGAAGAACAGGCCGCCCACGCCGCGTGGCTCGTTCCGGTGCGGCAGGAAGAAGTAGTCGTCGCACCACCGCTTGAAGCGCGGGTAGAAGCCGGCGTCGTGCCGCTCGCACGCCGACCGGAACGTGCGGTGGAAGTGAACGGCGTCCGCGGGGACCACGTAGTGCGGCGTCAGGTCGCAGCCGCCCCCGAACCACGAGTGCCCGCCCCGCTGGATGTGTCGCACGTTCGCGTGGATGGTGGGGATGCGCGGGCTGCGCGGATGGAAGATCAGCGACACGCCGGCCGCGCGGAAGGACAGCCCCTCGCCGGGCAGGCTGCGCGCCATCTCGGGCCGCAGCTCGCCGTGCACGTCCGAGAAGCCGATGCCGGCCTTCTCGAACAGAGCGCCGTCGGCCATCACGCGCGTGCGCCCGCCGCCGCCGCCCGGGCGCTGCCAGGCGTCTTCGCGGAACTTCCCGCCGCCGTCCGCCGCCTCGAGCGCGGCGCAGATCCGGTCCTGCAGGCCCAGGAAATAATCGCGGGCGCGCTCGGCCAAACTGTCGTGGGTCGTCGTCGACATCCGTCATCTCCTGGGCGCCGCCGCGGGCGCCACCTTCAGCGCGGCGATCCGTCGTTGCACGTCGCGGAACCCGGGATCGCGCTTGCCGACGCTCTCGAAGAAGTACAGCGCCTCGCGGACGTCGCCCAGCTGCTCGAACACCGCGCCCAGCTGGTAGTAGAGGCCGATCGACTCCTGAACGGTCGCTTGCGGCAGGTTCAGGGCCTCCTTGTAGCGCGCCACGGCGCCGCCCAGGTCGCCCTTCGCCTCGACGCACTCCCCGATCATCGTCAGCGCGAACACCGCGCGCGCGGTGTCGGCGGCCAGCAACTTGAACTCCTGGATGGCGGCGTCCCACAGCCCCATCTGCTTGTAGGCGATCCCCAGGTCGCCGTGGGTGGCCGGGTCGGCCCTCTCGGACGGGCTGAGACGGGCGACGGGCGCGGCCGTGGACGCCACCCCCGCCGAAGCAGCCTCCGTGGGGATCGCGCCCGCGACGTCGTCGGCGTCCACGCGGCGCCGCCGCTCGATGACCAGCGGGTGTCCCGGGAAGCGCCGCTCGAGATCGACCAGCGCGGCCCGCGCCTCGTCGTGCAGCGCCTGCTGCGCGAAGAAGTCCAGCTGCTCCAGCTCCAGCATCAGCTCGTCGTCCGACGAGCTTTGCCGCCCCAGCATGCGCGCCGCCTCCGCGCTGTCAGGGTCCAGCGCCAGCGCCTGCTCCAGCGCGCTGCGGGCGCCCGTTTCGTCCGCCGCGGCCCGCAGCTGGCGCGCCACCGCCACCAGCTCGGCGGCCGCCTCGCTCTTGCGGCCGATCTGCGCGAGCACGGACGCCAGCCGCTCGCGGGCCCCTCGGTGGTGGGGCTCGATCGCAAAGACACGCCGCAGGTGATCGACGGCCCGCTCGCCGAGGCCGTACTTCACGAACACCTCCGCCTCGGACACGATGCGCGAGACGTCGTCCGGGTACGGACCGGACGGGCTCGGGCGGATGGCGACCGGCGCCCCCTCTGGCGGCGCGGGCGCCGGCGCGCGCGGATCGACGCCGGTCACGGCCGACGAGACCGACCCCCGCACGCGCGGAGGCGGCGGGACCCGGGCCCGCGCCGCCGCAGCCGCCAGCGAGATCCCCCAGCGCGCCGCCATCTCGCGCGATTCACCGTTGGTCGGGTCCAGCGCCAGCGCGGCCCTCACTGCCGCGTCACGGCCCGCCTCGCGCCCGGCGTCGGCGTGGATCTCGGCCAGCTCTCGCCAGACCGAGACGGCGTTGCGCGGGTCCAGCGTCTC
>CAZPUH010000584.1:0-5825 GCA_964589215.1 uncultured Myxococcales bacterium
GGCGCCACCGCCGGCGCCTGGGGTGTGTCGGGCCCGGCGGTCACCGGGGGCGCCCGCTGGGGCGCGCCCGGCGGCGCCGTGGGACAAACCTGCTGCCCCGGCGCCACGACCGCGTGCGCGGCGGGCCTCGCCTGCGCGGGCGCGACCGTCGCCACGCGCACCTGCACGGCCTGCGGTGCCGTCGGCAGCGCCTGCTGCGCGGGCGGCGCCTGCCAGGCCGGCGGCGAGTGCACCGGCACCGTCGGCAACCGGATGTGCACCGCGTGCGGCGGCCCCGGGCAGGCCTGCTGCGGCACCGGCACCGTCGCCAGCCGGACCTGCGCCAGCGGCGCCTGCATGTTCATGGGCGGAATGGCCGTCTGCCCGTGAGCTCAGCCCAGCAGGCCGGCGCTGGTCAGGCCCGCGTGCTGGCAGCGACCGGCTGATCGCCGTCGACCGTCAGCGAGCCGTCGGCGCCGATCATGACCGCGTAGTGTTGCAGCGGCGCGCGCGCGGGGCCGCGCGTGACGTTGCCGGCGCCGTCGAAGGTCGAGCCGTGGCACGGGCAGCTCAGGCCGGCGGCGATCGTGTCGCTGCTCTCGTTCAGCAGGCAGCCCTCGTGGGTGCAGACGGCGGACATCGCGTAGACACCGCCCGCGTCGCGGGCCACCACCACGTTCGACTTCACCAGCATCGCGCCCACGGCCAGCGCCGAGATATTGCCGACCGCGACAGGTCCCGTTGGCGGCGAGCCGGTCGGCGGCCCACAGGCCGGTAGTGCCACGACGGCGGCTCCGGCTGAAGCTCCGATGAGCACGAGGAGCTGGCGTCGGTCCAGGCGCTCGCGGCAGCCGGCGCACGGATCGTCATTGTCGTTCATGGGCATCGATGACCTCCAATGATCCGGAGGTACCGGCGGCGATTCCCAATCAGGCGCCGTGACCGGCCGCACGAGCCAGGCCGCTCAGCCGTCCCGCGCCAAAAAGGATCACCGCGCGCACCGCCGGGAATAAGGGATCATCGTCCCCTGGAGGATCCCCCCTTGCCTCTCAAAATCCTAGCTCCCCTCTGCCTCGTGCCACTCGCTTTGGCGCTTTCCTGCTCGAACGGTAACGGCGATCCAGGGGGCGGCACGGGCGGCGCGGCGACCGGCGGCAGCGTCTCGACAGGCACCGGCGGAACGTCGTCCGGACAGGGCGGATCGACCACCGCAACCGGCGGGACGACGACCTCCAGCGGCGGGACGCCCGGGACCGGCGGCGTCGCCAGCACGGGCGGCACCCCGGGGACCGGCGGCGCGGCCGGCAATCGCGGGGGCGGCACGGGGGGCGGCAGCAGCGTCGCTGGCCGCAGCGGCGGAGGCGGCAACGCCAGCACCGGCGGCACGACCGGCACCGGCGGCAGCGCGACCGGCACCGGCGGAACCGCGGCCCCCGGCAAGTCCGGATTGCCCGTACCGCCGGGCGCTTCTAACGTCCCGCAGCCGAGCGGCTCGCCCGGCTCGGTGACCGTCCTCAACTGGGCCGGGTTCAAGGCCGCCGCGTCGTACAGCTTCGACGACGACAACTCGTCGCAGATCTCCGCGTACAGCCAGCTGCAGGCGCTGGGGGTCCCTTACACCTTCTACATCTGGGGCAACCGCACCGAGGCGTCGAACTCGGTGTGGACGCAGGCGGTCAAGGACGGTCACGAGATCGGCAACCACACCTGGAGCCACCAGAGCACACCGCCCGGCGGTGCTTCCGACATCACGATGGACACGACGTTCATCATGCAGCACATGAACTTCACGCCGTACACGATGGCGGCGCCCAACGGCGCGTCCGTCTACACGCAGCTGGCGAACGGCCTCTTCATGATCAACCGCGGCGTCGCCGACGCGATCATCAAGCCGAACGACAACAGCGACCGCTTCACGCTGCCCTGCTACATCCCGCCGACGGGCGCGACCGCCAGCGCCAACTTCAACCCGGAGATCGATTCCGCCCATTCGGCCGGCGGCTGGCGCGTGATCCTGGTGCACGGGTTCACGGGCGGCACCGACGGCGCGTACCAGCCCGTGCCGCTGGCGGAGTTCATCACCGGCGTCAAGCACACGATCTCGCTGGGCGACATGTGGATCGGGCGCGTCGTCGACGTCGGCGCCTACTGGCTGGGGCAGAAAGCTTTCTCGGCGGCGACCAAGACGACCTCGGGCACCTCGACGACGTACACCTGGACCCTGCCCAGCAACTTCCCGCCGGGCAAGTACCTGCGCGTGACCGTCCCGGGCGGCAGCGTCACGCAGGGCGGCGCCGCGCTCCCGTGGGATTCGCACGGCTACTACGAGATCGCGCTGGACGCCAAGTCCCTCACGGTCGGTCCGTAGCGCGCGCCGCAGAGCTACGGCGCCAGCACGGCGCCGATGCGTTCGACGGACCAGTAGGCGGCCGCCGTTCCCATCGCGTAGATCAGCGCCGGGCGCATCCAGCCGCGGTCGCCGCCCAGGCGGCCAACGGCCGCGCGCAGGCCACTGACCGCCGCGACGACCGCGAGCTGCCCCAGCTCGACGCCCAGGTTGAAGCAGAGCAGCGCGGCCGGCAGGTGCTGCTCGGGGACGCCCAGCTCCAGCAGCGCCGACGCGAAGCCCAGGCCGTGCAAGAGGCCGAACGCGAACGCGACCGCCCACGGCGCGCGGCGGGTCAGCGACACCCCCGGGCGGAGGCACTCGGCGCAGACCAGCACGATCGACAGCGCGATGCAGGCCTCGACGGGCGGCGCGGGCACCCGCACCAGGCCCATCACCGTCGCCGCCAGGCTCACGCTGTGCGCCAGCGTGAACGCGGTGACGGTCGCCAGCTGTTGCCGCGCGCCGCGCACCAGCAGCACCAGCGCGATGACGAACAGCAGGTGGTCGAACCCGGTCAGGATGTGCTCGACGCCCAGCCGCGTGTAGTCGGCGGCGATCGCCCGCAGCGCGCGCCAGCGCGAGACGGCGCCCCCGTACACGCGCACCTCGGGCGTGGCGGCGCTGGCCACGCGCAGAACGCGCGTCCCGTCGCGCCAGTGGACGTCGACCATCACGCGCGTCATCGACCCCGGCAGCCAGGGAAAGCGGAGCGCGCCGACCAGCCCCCCCGCGCCGCACGCGAGGAGGCCCCCGCCACCCACCAGGCGACAGCCAGGAGGGAAGGCGACCGCCGTCGCGACGTCGTTCTGGAGGGCGCGCGAGCTGGCCCGCCAGCGGACGGCGAACTGGCCCGCGGCGACCTCGTCCAGCGACAGCGAGCCCGAGTCGAGATCGTGCGCGTGCGCCCTGCCCGGCAGCGCCGCCAGCGCGATCGCGACCAGCGCCGCGCGTGACGCGGCGGTGCGTCGCCCGCGCGTCATCGCCGGTCCTCGAACCGGTAGCCGCGCACCACGGCGCCCAGCGCCTCGTCGACCTCGCGCTGATGCTGGGCGTACTGCCAGTCAGCCAGCAGGCGCGGCCGCAGCTCGCCCGCGGGCGGCAGGCCACCCGATACGGCCTCGACGCGGATCAACAGCAGCTCGCGGTCGTTGTCGGCGCGCTCCCACTTGCCGACCGGCAGCTGCTGCACGCGCGCCGCCGTTGCGGGGCCCAGCCGCTGCTCCAGCTCGGGCGCGGTCAGGTTGCCGCCGACCAGAGGGCGCCCCAGCGCGCGCGCGTCGGCGCCGCCCGCCAGCGCGCGTTCCAGCCTCGTCACCTCCGCCTCCCCCGCCGCCGACCGCGGAAAGGCGATCGCCTGGTAGTCCCAGCGCCGCGGGGTCTCGTAGTCGCCGCGGTGCGCAGCCAGCCAGGCGTCCAGCTCGGCCGCGCTCGGCTGGCGAGTCGGGATGCTGTGCGCGACGCGCGCCCGCAGGTGGTCGGCCAGCACGGTGCGGATCGTGCGGTCGTCCCGGTCCAGCCCCTCCCGCTTGGCCTGCCGGGCCAGCGCTTCGTCGCGTTCCCAGCCGCGGACCTCCGCCTCCAGCTCGTCTGGCGCCGGCGCGCGACCGTGGTTGTCCTGGAAGGAACGCGCCAGCTCGGCCCGGACGCCCGGCGTCACGACCACGACCCGCGGATCGCCGGCGATCCAGCGGTGCGCCAAAAACAGCAACCCGCCGGCCACGAAGAAGTGGAAAATCGGCTCCTGGACGAGCCGCCCCGCGCGGTGCTTCCAGAGGGCCCGGTCCACAGCGCGCGACGCCAACGGCCCATCTTACAACGGTGATCGCGCGCGCCGATCTCCGGGAATTGAACCCTGTAAATGAAGGTTCGCGGCCTCACCATCCTGACGCGCAAGGCGATCGTCACCCGCCAGTTCGGGACCGACGCGTGGGTGGGCCTCTACCGCGACGTCGCGAGCGCCCATCGCTGCTTTCGCACGTTGATCACGCCCGAGACGCTGGTCCCGCTGCCGGACTACCTGGCGCTGCATGACGAGCTGGTCCGGCGGTTCTACGCGGACGAAGAGACGTCGAACTTTGCGCTGGGGCGGGAATCGGCGCGCTGGGCGATGATGGACGGTCCCTGCAAGGGGTTCCTGGCCCGGCGGGATCTGGCCGGATTCGTGCGGTCGTTTCCCAAGCTCTGGAAGACGTACTTCGCCGAGACCGACAGCCGATCGCGCGCGGCGCTCAGCGGCGACTCGGTGGAGTTCGAGACGTTCGACCTGCCGCAGTGGCACCCGTACCTCGAGCACTTCGTGATGGGGTACATGACCGAGGTGCTGGAGATGTTCTGCGCGAACCCGATCGGCGCCACGCGGATCCGGGGTGGCACGGGCCGCGCCTACCAGTACCTGCTTCACAGCGCGACCGACGACCTGCCGGCCGCGCCCGCCCACCGGGCGGAGGCGCCGCCGGCGCGCGAGGGCTCGCGCCACCTGTCGAACCGCGAGACGGACGTGCTGCTGCTGGTCGCCGAGGGGAAGACCAACCCCGAGATCGGCGACCTGCTCGGCATCTCGGCCAAGACCGTCCAGCACCACGTCGCCCGCAGCTACCGAAAGATCGGCGTCACCAGCCGCGTCGGCGCCGCCGTCTGGCTGGCGCGACGCGGCCTCGTCGGCAACTGACGGCCGCCGCCTTACGGCAGCGTGAACTGCTTGAGGAACGGCCAGCCGATGTTGGCTTTGCCCGGCGCGTGCCCGGCGGTCATCGTGCAGAGGCCGACCTTCACGCCCGCCATGCAGCTGTTGTAGTACTGGCAGTCGTTGCTGTCCGCCGCCGTCGGCGACCCCGTGCAGCCGTTGATCGAGGCCCATTTCTGGAAGGTCCCCACGGCGCCCAGGAACGTGACCGGCATGCCCTGCACCAGCGACGAGCCCCCGCCCGCGTAGGGGACGACCGTGTCGTTGCTGCTGCGGAACGAGAGCTCCGCGATCGGGCGGGGCGGCGTGCAGCCGTCCTCGTTCTCCTTCAACAGATCGAAGGACGCCGGCGCGACGGCCGCGAACAGATCGGCCGCGTGGCAGGCGACGTAGTGGGACATGCCGCCGCCCATCGAGAACCCGACGGCGTAGACGCGCTTCGTGTCGATGCAGGCCTTGGTCTCGACCTGCGCCACCAGCGCCCGCGCGAACGCGACGTCGTCGACGTTGGCGACGCAGCAGGGACCCACGTTCCAGGCGCCGCCCGACGGGCCGGACAGGCCGTTGGGGTACGCGGTGACGACGCCCTCCGGATCGGTTTGCGCCTTGTACGGCGAGCTCCCCGACTCCGAGGAGCCCGAGCCGCCGAGCGGATGGAAGTCGACCACCAGCGGCACCGCCGTCGTCCCCTTGTACGCCGACGGCACGTGCAGGATGTACGTGCGGCTCGTCGAGCCGACCATGACGGACAGGTTGCTGTCGCCGGCCTTGAGC
>CAZPUH010000585.1:0-6196 GCA_964589215.1 uncultured Myxococcales bacterium
CTCGCGCCCGCGCATGAGGCCGGCGCGCGGCCGCAGCTCGTCGCGGAACTTGGTCTGGATCTGATAGAGGTTCAGCGGCAGCTGCCGCCAGCTGCGCACGTCCGACCGGACCAGCGCGCAGATCACCTCTTCGTGGGTCGGCCCGATGACGAAGTCGCCCCCCTTGCGGTCCTTGAACCGCAGCAGCTGGTCGCCGTAGCGGTCCCAGCGCCCGGACTCTTGCCAGAGCTCGGCGGGGATGACGGCCGGCAGGAACACCTCCGAGCAGCCGGCGGCGTTCAGCTCCTCGCGGATGATGCGTTCCACCTTGGTCACCACCCGCCAGCCGAGCGGCAGGAAGGAGTAGATCCCGGCCGCCACTTTTCGGAGGTAGCCGCCGCGCACCATGAAGATGTGCGAGGGAACCTCCGCCTCCGACGGAGCTTCCTTGAGGGTCGGGACCAGGGTCTGGGACATCCGCATGTTAGAGGGTTATTAACATAGCGGGATGGGCCTCGCCGAATACAACCGGAAGCGAAACTTCGGGATCACACGCGAGCCTCCGGGCGAGCCGCCGCCCAAGCGCGCGCGGCGCGAACGGATGTTCGTCATCCAGAAGCACGCGGCCACCCGGCTGCACTACGACTTCCGTCTGGAGCTGGAAGGCGTCCTGAAGAGCTGGTCCGTCCCCAAGGGGCCGTCGCTGGACCCCAAGGTCAAGCGGCTGGCGATGCAGACCGAGGACCACCCGATCGCCTATGCGGACTTCGAGGGGATCATCCCGAAGGGCCAGTACGGCGGCGGGACGGTGCTGCTGTGGGACCGCGGCACCTGGGAGCCGCAGGGCGATCCGCACAAGGACTTCGCGGCCGGAAACCTCAAGTTTTTGTTGAAGGGTGACAAGCTGCAGGGCGGATTCGCCTTGATCAAGCTGAAGGGGCGCGCCCCCGGCGGCGCGCGCGACCAGGAGCGGGCCTGGCTGCTCATCAAGGAGAAGGACGACCACACGCGCGACGAGGCGAAGGGCGCCATCACGGACCAGCGGCCGGAGAGCGTCACGACCGGGCGCACGCTGGAGCAGATCGCCGAGCAGCGCGACCACGTCTGGCACTCGAACCGCGGCCAGCTCGACGCCAGCGCGGTCGAGGGCGCCCGCAAGGCGCCCCTGCCCGACCCGCTGCGGGTGCCCGTGATGACGGACCGGGCGGCGCCCCCCAGCGGCACGGGCTGGCTGCACGAGATGGAGATGGCCGGCGAGCGGATGCTGACCCGCGTCGACGGCGACGACGTGACGCTTTTGGGTCCCGACGGCGCGCCGCTGCCCAGGGCGGCCGCCACCCGCCGCAAACGCGTGGCGACGGACGTGCGCCTGCTGCCGGCCAAGACGTTGATCGTCGACGGCGTGCTGACCGCGGTTCGCGCCGACGGTCATCCGGACCCCGGCGCGCTCGCGGCGGCGCTGGCCGGCCGCGGCAAGGCGGCCCTCGCCTACTTCCTGTTCGACCTCCCCTACTTCGACGGCGTCGACCTGCGGGCCGCCCCGCTGCGCCGGCGCAAGGAGCTGCTGGCCAGCCTGGTCGCGCGGGTCGCCGAAATGACCTGCCTTCGCTTCTTGGACCACATCGGCGGCTCGGGCGTCGACTTCCACCGCGAAGCGTGCCGTCTGGCGATCCCGGGGATGATCTCGCGCCAGGAAGACTCCGGCTACGACGCCCGCGCCCGGTGGATCCGCGTCCCGTGCCAGCCGCAGCCCGCCCCGGCGGCGCGAGCACGACCGCGCGCGGCCCACGCGCGTCGTGCATGATCGGGCAGACCCGAAGTACCGCTTCATGAGTTGCATCCCCGAGGCCACCATCCTGCGTCTGGTCGCCGGTGCCGTCCCCGCCGGCGAGCTGCCGCCGCTGGCCAATCACCTCGCGACCTGTCGGGCCTGCAACGAGCGGCTGGCGATGGCGAGCAGCTCCCACGCGCGCGCGACCGCCACCTTGCGGGCGAACGGCGAGCTTCCGGCGCCGTCGGTCCCGCTGCCGCCGGGCTCGCGGGCCGGCCGCTACGTGGTGCTGACGCTGGTCGGACGCGGGGGGATGGGCGACGTCTACGCCGCGCACGACCCGGAGCTGGACCGCCGCGTCGCCCTCAAGATCCTGCACCCGCACCGTCACGAACACCGAGCGGCCCACACCACGCGCCTGCGCCGCGAGGCGAAGGCGATCGCGCGGCTGTCCCACGAAAACGTCGTCGCCGTCCACGACGTGGGGACGATCGGCGACAGCGTGTTCGTGGCCATGGAGTTCGTCGACGGCATGACCGTCGCCGAGTGGGCGCGCCGCACGACCCCTCGCCCCGGCTGGCGCCAGGTGCTGGAGGTCTTCGTGGCGGCGGGGCGCGGTCTGGCCAGCGCCCACGCGGCCGGCCTGGTGCACCGGGACTTCAAGCCGCAGAACGTGATGGTCGGGAACGGGGGCGGCGTGCGCGTCATGGACTTCGGCCTGGCGCGCTGGGTCGGCGAGGAAGATCCGCCGACCGACCCCGACGGCGCCCGGGACGAACCGCTGACGCCTCCACCGCCGGAACCGGAGGCCGAGCACGGCCGCCTGACGGAGACGGGCGCGTTTCTGGGCACGCCCGCGTACATGGCGCCCGAGCAGCTGGCGGGCCAGCGCGGCGACTGGCGCAGCGACCAGTTCAGCTACTGCGTGAGCCTGTACGAGATCCTGTACGGCGAGCGCCCGTTCGCGGGACCGGACGTGGACTCCCTGCGCGCGCAGATCCTGGGGCGTCAGGTGCGGGACCCCGACCGGCGCAGCCGCGTGCCGGCCTGGCTGCGGCGCATCGTGCTGCGTGGGCTCTCGCCCCACCCGCAAGACCGCTGGCCGTCGATGGACGCGCTGATCCGGGCGCTGGCGCGGGGCGCCGGCCGCACGCGGCGCCGGTTAATCGGGGTGGCGCTGGGCACGCTGGTCGTCGGCCTGACCGCGGTCGGATTCTGGTCCGCCGAACATCGGCGCGGGGGCCTGTGTCGAGGCGCCACGCAGCGGCTGGCGGGCGCGTGGGAAGTGGACGGGGCCGGGCCGAACAGTCGTCGCGCCGCGCTGTTGCAGGCGCTCGGCGCGCGTCGCGACCCCGTGGCGCCCGGGCTCATCGAGCAGCTGCGCGACGTGCTGGACCGCTACGCCACGAGCTGGGCGGACCAGTACACCGACGCTTGCGAAGCGACTCACGTCCGCGGCGAACAGTCCGCCGAGATCCTGGACCTGCGCATGGCCTGCCTCGGGCGCCGTCGTGACGACCTGCAGGCTCTGACGACCGTGTTGTCGGGGCCCCGCTCACCGTCCATCGCCGACGCGCTTCGCGCGGCGTCCGCGCTGCCGTCCCTCGACCGCTGCAAGGACGGCGCTTCGCTGAAGCAGATCATGCGGCCACCGGACGATCCGGGCGTGGCATCGTCGGTCGCGGGGCTGCAAAAGCAGCTCGCCGAGCTGGCGGCGCGAGCGGAGACCGGGGACGCAATGGCGGTGGCCGAAGCGCTGAAGCCGATCCTCGGCGAGGCACGCGCGTTGCGCTACGGTCCGCTGCTGGGCGAGACCCTGGCCCTGGTCGGTCGGGTCGAGGCCCACCAGCAGCACGACGCGGCGGCGGCCGCAGCCTACAAGGAGGCGTTCCAGCAGAGCTTCGTCGCGCACGACGACGAGGTCGCCGCCGAGGCTGCCGTCCAGCTGGTCAGCCTGTCATGGGAGGTCAGCCAGCCGGGCGCGCACGAAGCGTGGACGGAAGTCGCCACGACGCTGCTGACCCGTCTGGGCGGACACGACCTGCTCTGGGCGTGGCTGGCACAGAACAGGGGTTTCGTGCTGGACAAGCAGGGGCGCTACGAGGAGGCGACCGTTCAGCTGCGCGAGGCCCTGCGCCGCAAGCGCGCTCTCCTTCCGCCGAGTCACCCGGACATCGAAGTGACGCTGGTCAGCTTGGCGAGCCAGTTGCAACAACGCGGCGATTACCCGGGGGCGCTGGCGGCCATCAACGAAGCGGAAGACATCGCCTCGAAGATCTTCAAACCCGGGTACGGCGAATGGACGATCTTCCACGGCGTCCGGGGCGCGATCATGTTCGGGCTCCACCGCTGGGCCGAGAGCCTCGCGGACTTCCGCGCCGCCGAGGCGGGTTTCGATCGCGACGCGCCCCAGCGGCTGTACACACAGCTGGGAATCGCGCGGGTCGAGCTCGAGCAACGCCGGCCGGACCGAGCGCTGCCGCTGCTGACGGACGTCGTCGCGATGTGCGACAGAATGCCGACGTTCGACGTTCCCGCGTGCGCCGACGCGCACGCCGCGCTGGCACGCGCGCACCGGGACCTCCGCCGACCCGGCACCGAACGCTAGCGCCAGAGCTTGATGTCGTCGCCCTGGACGACGTAGAGGCGCGGCGGGTCGGCGCGGCCGTGGTCGGGGCCGAAACGCAGCGCGCCCGTCAGCCCGTCGAAGGTGCCGCTGCCGAGCGCTCGCGTGAGCTCGCCGCGCGTGCGCGCGCCGGCGGCCACCGCCGCGCGGATCGCCGTGACGGCGTCGAACGCGTACGCCTCGGTGGCGTGCGGATCCTGGCCATAGGCCGCGCGATAGGCCTGCACGAACGCCGCGGCCCGCGGATCGGCGGCGCCCGCGTAGAACCCCGGCGCCAGCAGCGCGCCTTGAACGTAACGCCCCGCGCTCTGCAGCAGCCGCGGCGAGAGGTCAGCGGCCGTCGACAGCAGCAGCACGTTGCGCGGCTTCGGCTTGCCGGGGGCGCTCGCCGGACGCGGCGCGCCCCAGGGCGCGGCCCACAGATCGGCGGCCGCCAGCGCCGGCGCGATCAGCTCCAGGCGATCGCTGCCGTCGGCGACGAACACCACCTGGGGCTGCGCCTTCTTGATCGCGGCGACGGCGGACGTGAACGACGTCGAGCCCGGCGGGTAGCTGAGGTCCGCGCCGACGCGGCCCCCGCCCGCCGCGACCGCCGCCTTGAAGGCCCGCCGCAGCGCGGTCCCCACCGCGGTGTCGGGCCCGATCAGGGCGAAATCGCGCGCGCCCAGGCCCAGCGCGGCCTGCGCGAGCGCGCCTGCCCGCCCCGCCGCCGAGTGAACCAGCTGGAACGCCGTCGAGCCCGCTCCCGGGGGCGCGTCGTCCAGCATCAACGTCGGAACACCCTCGTCGGCGGCCGGTGCCAGCGCCGCCGTGCCCGCCTCGCCCTGAAACAGCCGCGGGTTGACGGCGGCGACGATGCCGATGACGGACTGTCCGCGGGACAGGTCCGCGATCCCGCGAGCGGCCCGCTCGGCGTCGCCGGCAGCGTCCCTCACGAACAGCTGCAGGCCGGGCGTGGCCGGCGCGCCGGTGGCCAGCATCGCCGCCCGCAGCGCCGCCTCGCCCACCGGCTGGAACTTGCCCGACAGCGCCAGCTCCAGGCCGACGCGAGAGGCGTCCCCCGTCGAACCGCCGCGGTCCGCGGCGCTCTCGATCCCGTTGGCGTGCCGCGCGGACTCCGCCTCGGACTCGATCTCGCCTGCGCCGGAGGCGTCGCCCCGCGCGCGCAGCGCCGCGGCCGCCGCCGGGCCCAGCAGCGCGCGAACCAGCCCCTTCGGGGGCGCCGAGCGAAACGCTTGCAGCGCGGCGTCCGGCGAAAGGCCGGCGCCGAGGTCGCTGATCTTCATTCGCGCGTAGAGCTTCTCGGCGTCGCGCCCGCCGCGCGCGTACGCGTCCCACAGCTCGACCGCGGCCGGAGCGTCGCCGGCGCCCGCCGTGGCGATGGCCAGCGAACCGCGCAGCTCGACCAGCGCCTCGTCGCCCGGGCCGGCAGCTCCGGGCGGCGGCAGGAACGGCAGCAGCAGCTCGCGGGCCCGCGCGAAATGGCCGCGCCGCGTCTCGGCGAGCCCCAGGTAGTAGCGCGCGCTGGACGCGACGCCCAGCTCGGGCGGCGCGCCCGTCAGAGGTTCCGCGAGCGCGCGGGCGCCGGCGGCGTCGCCCCGCGCGAGCGCCAGCCGCGCCAGCATCAGCTCGGCCGCGGGACGGCCGGGATGCTGCGGGTGGTGCGCCACGAACGTCTCCAGCGCCGCGCGCGACCCTTCCGAGTCCGTCCCGCTCTCGAAGCGCGACTTGGCATCCGAGAAATCGGCGTCGCCGCCCGGATCGGCCAGGCCCGCGCCCGGCGCGGGCGGAGGCCCGGCGGCCGGAGCGGACCCGGGGGC
>CAZPUH010000586.1:0-1292 GCA_964589215.1 uncultured Myxococcales bacterium
CCCCGTCGCCGGCCGCCCCCGCGCCGCAGGCACCCGTCAGCTCGGTTCAGGCACCGGCCGCCCAGTCGGCCGTCAGCCAGTCCATCGACCAGAAGCTGGCCGCCATCAGCGCCAAGGGTCCCGAGTACGAAGCGATCGCCAAGCTCTCGCGCGAGATCATCGAGCAGGTGGTCTGGGAGGTCGTTCCGGACCTCGCGGAGGCGATCATCCGCGAGCACATGGAAAAGCGCGGCCGCCTGGCGTAGGGCGGGGCCGGAGCGGAGCCGGAGCGGAGCGGAGCGGAGCGGAGCCGGACGTCCGCGATCACGACAACGTCAGCGAACACGAACACGACTACGTTCGCGATCACGTTCACGACTACGTCTACGTCCACGTCCACGTCCACGTCCACGTCCACGTCCACGAGCGGGAAAACTTCTCGCTGACGTGGTGGTGATCGCGGGCGGCCGACTCGGGGTGGCGCCCGTTTCCGCTACGCCTCGTTCCCGACGTAGATGACGAGACAGGTCACGTTGTCGTCGCCGCCGCGTTCGTTGGCGAGGTCGACGAAGACTTTGGCGACGTCGCGGTAGAAGTGACCCGTCAGCACTTGGCCCAGCTCGTCGATCGTCAGGTAGTTCGACAGCCCGTCGGAACAGAGCACGAAGCAGTCGCCCGCCTGCACGGCGATGCCGGCCAGGTCGGGCTCGACGCTGGGCTCGAAGCCGACGGACCTGGTGATGATGTTGCGGAAGCGCGACTCCTTGGCCTCCTCGGGCGAGATGAGCCCGGCCCGCACCTGCTCCTGAATCCAGGAATGGTCTTCGGTCAGCTGCCGGGCGCGACCGTCGCGATACAGGTACGCGCGCGAATCGCCGACGTGCCCGAGGTGCACGTACCCGTCCGAGAACATCAGCGCGGTCAGCGTCGTCCCCATGCCCGCCAGCTCGGGATTGGCCATCGCCGTCTCGTAGATGTGGCGGTCGGCCTCGACCACCGCCCGCCGCAGCAGCGCGTTCAGCGGGTGGGCCGCGCCGGAGGTCAGGTGCTCGGGCCGCTTCAGCAGGCCGGCCCTGTGCATGTCCGTGATCTCGTGCTCGAGGATGTCGACGGCCATGCGACTGGCGCGCTCGCCGCCCAGGTGTCCGCCCATCCCATCGGCCACCGCGTAAAGACGAAGCTCGTCGTTGCACAGGAAACTGTCTTCGTTGTGCGTCCGCTTGCGCCCCACGTCCGAGGCGCCCCAGCCGGTGACCCGCATCAACGCGCGCCCGGCACCGGCGCGCCGGGCGGGACCGGCGGAGCGGGCGAAG
>CAZPUH010000587.1:0-2992 GCA_964589215.1 uncultured Myxococcales bacterium
TCACCTTCAGGTAGCCCGCCTCGTCCATGTCCAGCAAACCGCGGAACAGCTTCGAGTTCGGTTCGTGGCCGATGGCGACGAAGACGCCGCCGGCCGGCAGCTCCCGCACGGAGCCGTCACGCGTGTCGCGCAGCCGCACGCCGATGACGCCCGGCTTGGGGAGCTCGCCCAGGATCTCGTCGATGACGGCGTTCGTCACCAGCGTGATCTTGGGGTTGTGCGCCGCGCGCTCGAGCATGATGCGCGACGCGCGGAACTCCTCGCGGCGGTGGACGATGGTCACCTTGGTCGCGAAGCGCGTCAGGAACGTCGCCTCCTCCATCGCGGTGTCGCCCCCGCCGACCACCACCAGCTCGCGCCCCTTGAACAGCGCGCCGTCGCAGGTCGCGCAGGCCGAGACGCCGTAGTTCTGGAACTTCTGCTCGGACGGGATCCCCAGCCACTTGGCGGAAGCGCCGGTGGCGATGATGACGGCCTCGGCGAGCAGCTCGCCCTCCGTCGAGGTGATCCGGAACGGCCGGTCCGACAGGTCGACGGCCGTGACGTCGGCCGTCACGACGCGCGTCCCGAAGCGCTCGGCCTGGGCCTTGAACAGCTCCATCAGCTCCGGCCCCTGCACGCCCTTGGGGAAGCCCGGGTAGTTCTCCACCTCGGTCGTGATCATCAGCTGGCCGCCCGGCACGGTGATCGGCTCGATGGCGGCGCCGCCCCCCTCGAACAGGACCGGGTCCAGGTTGGCGCGTCCGGCGTAGATGGCGGCGGTGTAGCCGGCCGGACCGGAGCCGATGATGGCGATCTTGGTTCTTTCGGGCAGGGGCGTGGGTGACATGAGGCGTCCTTTAGTCGCTTTCTAGTGGATGCCGCTCCGCTAGCAAAGGATTTAGCGCGGCCGGCGCCACCGTCCGCTGGCCCCGCCCTCTTTCTCTTCCAGGCGCACCGCGCGGATCTCCACGCCCCGCTCCGCCGCCTTGACCATGTCGTACACGGTCAGCGCCGCCGTCGAGGCGGCCACCAGCGCCTCCATCTCGACCCCGGTCCGGTCGAGGGCCCGGGCCGTGGCGCGAACGCGGACGCCCGGCAGCTTGCGGTCGACCGCCAGGTCCACGTCACAGCTGGTCAAGCGCACGGGGTGACAGAGGGGGATCAGCTCCGACGTGCGCCGGGCCGACATGATGCCGGCCACCCGGGCCACCGCCAGCACGTCGCCCTTGCCGCGGGCGCCGGTCGCCTGCACCACCAGCCGCAACGTCGCGGGGCTCATCCGCACCTCGGCCGACGCGACGGCCACCCGCGCCGTCTCCGGCTTGGCGGCGACGTCGACCATGCGCGCGGCGCCACGCCCGTCCACGTGGGTCAGGCGCCCGCCGGGCTTGCTCACTCGACCGTGACGCTCTTGGCCAGGTTGCGCGGCTGGTCGACGTCGTTCCCCTTGGCGACGGCGATCGCGTAGCTCATCAGCTGCAGCGGCAGCACCGTCAGGAACGGCTGCAGCAGCGCCGGCGCGTCCGGGATGCTGAGCACCCGGTCGCACTGGTCGGCCAGCTGCTGGTCGCCCTTGGTGCCGACGCCGATGATGTGGCCGTTGCGGGCCCGCACCTCGGCGAGGTTGGACAGCACCTTCTCGTAGCCGGGGCCCTGCGGCGCCAGCACGACGACCGGCACGCCGTCGTCGACCAGCGCGATGGGGCCGTGCTTCATCTCGCCGGCCGCGTAGCCCTCGGCGTGGATGTACGAGATCTCCTTCAGCTTCAGCGCCCCTTCGAGCGCGATGGGATAGTTCGGCCCGCGCCCCAGGAACAGGAAGTCCTTGGCGTAGCGGTACTCGCGCGCCAGCTGCTTGAGGTCGCCCAGCCCCTCCAGCGCCTCCGTCATCTTCGTGGGCGTCAGCGCCAGCTCCTCGACCAGCTTGGCGGCGGCCTCCGGCGCCAGGTTGCCGGTCCGCCGGCCCAGGTGGATGGCGATCAGCGACAGGGCGGCCAGCTGCGCGGTGAAGCACTTCGTCGACGCGACGCCGATCTCCGGCCCCGCGTGCGTGTAGAGCACGCCGTTCGAGGCGCGCGGAATCGCCGCGTCCACCACGTTGGAGATGGCCAGCACCCGCGCGCCGCGCGCCCGGGCCTCTTTCACGGCCGCCAGCGTGTCGGCGGTCTCGCCGCTCTGCGAGATCGCGATGACCAGGTCCGCCGGGCCGACCACCGGGTCGCGGTAGCGGAACTCGCTGGCCAGGTCGACCTCGACCGGGACGCGCGCCGTCCCCTCGATCATGAACTTGCCGACCAGGCCCGCGTGATACGAGGTCCCGCAGGCCAGGATCAGCACGCGCCGCAGGTTACGCACGTCGACCTCGAACCCTTCGAGATCGGCGTCGTGCTCTTCCAGCAGCAGCCGCCCGCGCAGCGTGTCCGTGATGGCGCGCGGCTGCTCGTGGATCTCCTTCAGCATGAAGTGCGGGTAGCCGCCCTTCTCCGCCGCGGCCGCGTCCCATTCGATCGTGCGGGTCGCGCGCTGCCGCGGCTTCCCCTCGACGTCGGTGATGGTGGCGCCGGCCGCCGTGACGGAGATGACGTCCCCCTCATCCAGGAAGATGACGTCGCGCGTGTGCTCGAGGATGGCGGGCACGTCCGAGGCCAGGAACGTCTCGCCCTTGCCGAGACCCAGCACCAGCGGCGACGCGTTCTTCGCCGCGGCGATCTCGCCCGGGTGCTTGTCGGAGATGGCCACCAGCGCGTAGGCGCCGTGGACCTGCCGCAGCGCGACCCGCAGCGCCTCGACCAGCGACGGCGCGCCGGCCAGCAGCGCCTCGTCGATCAGGTGGGCGACGATCTCGGTGTCGGTCTCCGACGAGAACTTCCGCCCGGTCCCCTCCAGCCGCGCGCGCAGCGGCAGGTAGTTCTCGATGATCCCGTTGTGAACGACCGAGACGCTGCCGACCCGGTGCGGGTGGGCGTTGGCCTCGCTCGGTCGGCCGTGGGTCGCCCAGCGCGTGTGGCCG
>CAZPUH010000588.1:0-2288 GCA_964589215.1 uncultured Myxococcales bacterium
CCGGCGTCGCCGCCAGCTCCGCCTTCTTGGCGTAGACGTTCTTGAGGTCGTTCCAGCGCGCGAGCCGGATGTAGATCCGTTCCAGCTGGTCCAGCGCCGTCGCGTCGGTGTCGTCGACGGACAGCACGTGCTGGAACACGCCGACGGCGCGGTCCAGATCCTCCAGCACCTCTTCGTACAGCTGCGCGGCGCGGTAGTAGAGGGCCTTCTTCTCGGCCATCGGCTCGACGATCTCGGCCTTGCGCTGCAGCAGCTGCACGAGCTGGGCGTAGTTCCCGCCGCGCAGATAGAGCTGCTCCAGCGCGTTCGCTGCGCTCAGGTCGCGCGGCCACACGTCCAGCGCCGCGCCGTAGGCGGCCGCCGCGCGCGCGTCGTCGCCCAGGTCGACCTCGGCGAGGCGCGCGATCTTGTGGTGGAGCGCGTTCTTTCGCTCCGGATCGCCGACGCGCGACACCAACCGCCCGTAGCGGTCGACCAGGTCGTCGAGGCGCCCCAGCGCGCGCGCCAGCCGCTCGATGGCGGCCTGCACCTCGCCGTTCAGCGGGTCCTCGGCCAGGGCGCGCCCCAGCGCTTCGTAAGCGTGCGCCGGATCGTCCAGCCCCAGCTCGTAGCCTTCGGCGATCTGCCGGTAGAGCGCGATCTTCTGGTCGGGATCGGGCGCGTGGCGCGCTTCGACCTCGTAGACGGCGATCAAGTTCGCCCAGTCCCCGCGCACGCGGTAGATGGGCTCCAGCAGCTGCGCCGCGTCCAGCTCGTGCTCCGGGCTCTGCAGAATCCGTTCGAGCGCCGCGATCGTGTCCGGATGCTCCGGCTCGAGCTGCAGGATCTTCGCGTACGTGTCGACCGCGCCGCCCAGCTGGCCGAGGCGCTGCTCGCGCAGCAGCCCCAGCCGCCCCAGCAGCGCCACCTTCTGCTGCGGATCGTCCTCGACCAGCGTCAGCTGCCGCTGCAGGTTGTCCGCCAGCTCGCGCCAGTCGCCCCTGGCCTGGTACAGCCGATCCAGCGCGCGCAGCGCCGCGATGTTCGACGGGCTGTCCTGCAGGACGACGTTCCACGACAGGATCGCCTGGTCGGCGTTCCCCAGCATCTCTTCCCACACCTTCGCGACCCGGATCCGGATCTCCTCGCGCTCGGCGGCGTCGGTCACCAGCTGGGCCTTCTTCAGCAGCGTGTCGACCAGGTCGTTCCAGCGCTCGGTCCGGGTGTAGAGGCGCTCCAGCGCGACCAGCGCCGAGGCGTCCTCGGGCTGAATGCTCTGCGCGCGCCGGAAGTACTCGACGGCCCGCTCGGACTGTTCCAGCTTCTCGTCGTACGCGACGGCGACGACCAGCAGCAGCTCGCGCTCCAGCGCCGACGGCAGGCGGTCCTTGCCCTTCGCCGACAGCGCCTTTTCGTACAGCGCGACCAGCGGCTGCCAGTTGTCGAGGATGTTCGCCAGGCTCTCCAGCGACTCGCGCGCCGGCGTGGAAGCCGGGCTCTCCGTGAAGGCGCGCGTGTACGCCTCCCAGGCCTGATCGGCGTTCCCCAGCTGGCCTTCCAGCTTGCCGATGCGCAGCAGCAGCTCGACGCGCGCGTCGGTCTTCTTCTCGTGCCCCAGCTTGATGCGCTGAACTTCGACGAGCCGGGCGAGGTCGTTCCCGGCCTCGTAGATCGGCTCCAGAACCTCGACGGCCGACTGCTGCAGGGCCGGATCGGCGCTGGACAGATACGCCTGCAGCGCCGTGCGCGCGCCCGCGTGCGCCGGCGCCAGGGCCAGCGCCTCGCGGTACGAGGCGACCGCGCCCGCGCCGTCGTCCAGGTGCTGCTCCAGCACCTGCGCGCGCCGGAACTTCAGCTCGGCGACCGCGTCGTTCTCGGTCGCGAGGCGGATCTCGGCGTCGATGACCTGCGCCAGCTCCTGCCAGCGCCCCAGCTGCTGGTACAGGCGATCCAGCGCCGACAGCGCCGAGACCTGCGCCGGATCCTGCTTGAGGATCGCGAGATAGAGCTGCACCGCCTTCTCGGGCTGCTTGATCTCGTCCTCGTACAGGCCGGCCAGCTTGAAGCGGATGGCCAGCTCTTCGTCCTTGGTCTTGGCCAGCTCCAGCTTCTTGTCGTAGATCGCCAGCAGGTCGGCGAAGCGGCCCGTCGCCACGTACAGCCGCTCGAGCGCGGCCACGGCGTTCGGGTCCTTCGGCGCCAGGGCCAGGATCTTCTGATTGCGATCGATGGCCGCGTCGGGGTTGCCCAGCTCGGACTCGTACGCGGCCGCCAGCGTCGAGAGCAGCGCCAGCGTGGCCTGCTCGTCG
>CAZPUH010000589.1:0-7215 GCA_964589215.1 uncultured Myxococcales bacterium
GGACCCGCCCAGCTGCGGCTGCTCGTCGAACAGGACCACGCGCGCGCCCGGGGCGGCCTCGGCCGCGGCCCGCGCCGCGGCCAGGCCCGCCGGCCCGCCGCCGACGACGCAGACGTCGCTCGCGCGATCGTCGGGGGCCAGCCGGTGGGGCGCCGGCGCGTCCGGCAGCGTCCCCCACCCGCCCAACACGCGCACCAGCTTCAGGAATATCGCGTTGCCCGCGCGCGTGCCCGTCATCATCGTGTGGTGATCCATGCCGTCGGGAAACAGCCAGTCGGCGGCGGCCAGCAGGTCGACGTCGGCGCTGGGGAACGCGTTCTGCCGCTCGCAGCGCAGATCCTCGCGCGCGCCGACGCGGCAGGCGCGCTGGTTGGGGCGCCCGTCGACGCGCACCAGGCAGGAGGCGCAATGCCCGTCCAGGCAGAAGAAGCCGCGCGGGCGGTGGTACTTCGTCGAGCGCGCCAGCGTGTCGACGCCGGCCGCGTGCAGCGCGACGGCCAGCGGCTCGCCCTCGAAGGAGGGGATGGCGTCACCCTCGAAGTGGAAGCGGACGGGGCGGCCGCGCGTGGCGGCCGGGAGAAGGTCTCGCAAGTCAGCGGTCACGCGTCCACTGTACCAGCCCGTCTGATCCGAAGCCCGCCGCGCAGCTGGGCCGTTGACCGTTTTGTCGTCGATCAGGCCGGCCAGAAGCTAGGCGAGCCCCATCGCCGCGGCGGCGGCGAGCCGAATGCGCACCAGCGCTCGTTGCCACCGCGCCTGAGCGCCGCGCAAACGGCGGGCGAAGGCACCCCTCGCGAAGCCGTGACGATCGACGCGGCCGTCGCGCTCGACGGCGACCAGCCGCCCGCGAACGCGCGACGGCTCGACCGGACGATCGTTTTCCAGCGAGCAGTCGCCCCTCAGCACGAAGCGGCGCGCGGCACCGGCTGCCTCCACCGCGATCACTCGGTGCGCGATCGGGCCGCGCCACGTGTCGCAGAGGATCACGTCACCGACGGCGACCAGCTCGGGCGCGACCGGCGCCACCGTCAGGACGTCCCCGTCGCGCACGGCGGGCGCCATGCTGCGGCCTGCGGCGCGAAAACGGACCTGCAGCCCAGAATCCAGCAGATCCTCGACGAGCGCGCCAAAACCGCGTGCAAGAACGTCCCCCACTCATGCTGAACCATCGGCGCGCCGCGCGGGGCGCTTGAGAGGAGAGGGCGCGATCCGGCTGCGGCGTCTCCGCCGTCGGTGCGGCGGTCAGTTCGTTGACGCGTCAGGCGCTGCGCAGGAACGCGACGGCGCTGCGGTCCGGCACGAAGCGCAGCTGCTGCCCGGGGCACTCGCGAGCCACCGCCTCGAGGAACCCCAGGCTGAATTCGAGGCCCGCGGCGTCGTGGAACGGGGTGAACCCGCACACGAACAGGCGGGTGATCGCGTCGGTGACGGCGACCGGGGCCAGCTCGTTGCGCGCGCCGTGGCGCAGGAAAAAGACGCGGTCCAGGCGCGCCGATCCCGGCTCGGCGATCTGCCCGTCGCCGTGCCATGGCGTCCCGTACATCTGCAGGCCCCCGGCCTCGCGACGCAGGACGATCCGCTCGTCGCTGAGCACGGTCACGTCCGGCTCGGCGCGCCACAGCCGTGACAGCGTCGATTTGCCCGCGCCCGAGACGCCGACGAAGAGCCAGCCGCGCCCGTCGGGCAGCACCACTCCGGCGGCGTGCACCTCGACGCCCAGCCCCCGCGACAGCAGGTGCACCATCAACAGCTCGTCGAGCGGGTAGTGCAGCGGGTAGACGGGCAGCCGGGCTGCGAACGGCGCGCGGCGGATCGTGACGAGGCCGTTGCGAAAGTCCTCGCTGAACGCCGCCGCCTGGTACGCGTCGGGCCCCAGCGCCGGCGAGGTGAAGACGAGCTGAGGTCCGTCCGCCGTCCGGTACAGCCGCCAGAGCCCCTTGCCCGAATCGAAGGCGACCGAGCCGTCGGCGGGGACGCGCGGGTCGCCCCAGCGAGCGTGGAGGCTCACGAACGGCGGACGCGCGCCCGGCGTTCGCGCGGGATCGGAGGTGACGAACTTCCGTGCCGACCCGTCGGCCGCGATGGGGAGATCCGCGTCCGCCGTGACCGCGAGCGTGAGGCCGGCGATGTCCAGCCAGAGGGCGTTGCCGGTCACGAACCGACGGAGGAGCAGCCCACCGCGAGCGTGCAGTCGGCCATCGCCGGCCCCGAGATGCCCGCCGTCTTGCAGTTGCCCAGCACGGCCTCCTCGGGGCGCAAGGCGACCTCGGACAGCGTCGGCTTCTGGTAGGCCTTCTTCAGCGGCTCGTTCGGCCGGTCGTTCGTTTCAGAGCTCATCGTTCCGCCCCTTCACCGCAGGTTTGACAACCACCGCCGCAACTCTCGCTGGCGCCGGCGGCGCTTCGATTGACGACGGCCAGCGACGCCGGCCGCCGCGCGGCGGCCGAATCGGGCGTCGCTGCGCGCTGGATGTCCGAGAGCGCCTGCCGCACGCGCGCGTGGTGCTCGCCGCCCGCGCAGAACGCGCAATCACCGTGGGCGGGCGGCGTCGTCCCCACCGCCAGCGCGCGCAGGTGCGCCACCTCGCAGAAGTAATCCACCGGCGTCTCGGCGTCGCCGTTCTCCAGCTCGGCGGTCGCCGCGCACGACGAGCACAGCTCGCGGATCCGGCAGTCCCGGCACTTCGTCTCGCGGCGCGCCGGGCGCGTGCGCACCGTCTTGAGGAATCCGTCCCACCCCTCGCGCAGCGGCCCCGTCCGCAGGTCGTACGTATCCTGCTGGGACAGCACGCAGATGCTCATCTTCCCCTCGGGGCTGACCGCGAACGCGCTGACACCGCCGCCGCAGTTGTAGACCTTGTCCGACGGTTTCGCCGCAGCGCCTTCCACCTGCGCGCGCGCGGCCGCCTTTGCGCCCGCCGCGGCCAGCTGCGCCCAGGCGTCCCGCCGCGCCGGGTTCTCGAAGTCCAGGCGCACCATGTCCGCTGGTGACAGCCGCACGTTGAGCGGGCTGTGCGAGCAGTCGATGCGCGCGTTGATCATTCCGTCGAACTTGAACGGAACGCCCAGCTCGTCCTCCGCGAAGCGCTGCATGTCGGCGATCTCGTGCTGGTTGATCGTGACGGCCACGGTCTTCAGTGACAGAGGCAGGCCGCGGTCTTTCAGAAGCCGGATGCCGCGCATGCACCGGTCGAACGATCCGGGGACGCCCGTCAGCCGTTCGTACGTCTCTCGGGTCCGGCCGTAGAGGGTGATCTCGATGGAGAACGGCGGCCACTCGACCAGCGTGTCGGCGATCGCTTCAGTGATCTGCGTGCCGTTGGTGAACAGGGTGATCAGGAAGCCGCGCTGCTTGGCGTGCCGGTAGATCTCCAGGAAGTCGCGCCGCGCGAAGATCTCGCCGCCCGTGAACAGCAGCCACAGGCCGCCCGCGTCGGCCAGCTCGTCGATGATTCGCTTCAGCTCGACGGCCGACAGCTCGCGGCGCCGCGCCTCTGCGTCGCCGACGGGCAAGTTGTTGTAGCAGTGCGCGCAGGCGAGGGGGCAGCGGTGCGTGACCTCCAGCGTCGCGTTGATGGGCAGCCGCGCGCCCCGGGCCCGCCCATGCAGGCCGCTGCTCCATTCAGTGTAGGTGAGTGTCTGTGCTTTCATGCCGAGCCCTTCTCTCGGTGTTGGGCTTCGGCACCTTCGTCGCGGGACAGGAGTCCTTTCGACGCCAGCAGGTTCAGGTACTCCGTCACGTCCGCCAGCGCCTCGGCGGGGCTGACGGCAAATTCCTCGCACAGGCGCTGCGCCAGGTCCTGGGCGGTGGCGACCCCGTCGATGTGCCGCCAGATCGCGGTTCCGACGGCGTTCATCGTGAAGATTGCTTCGAGGTTGGCGACGCCGGCCCGCACCGGGACGACGACCGTCTCGTCTCCGACGACCCGGGTGACGAACCCCTCCGAGCGGCGTGGCGCGTGGCTCACCAACCGCATCTTAGACGTGCCACCGCCCGAGCGGCAATTTCCTGGAGGGCCGGCCGCCCTTGCGCCGGGCCCGCGCGCGGGCGCGGGCGACCAGCAGCAGCGCCGACAGCGCTCCCAGCAGCGAGGGGCGGGGGACGCCTCCGACGGCGCAGCCGCCGTCCGATCCGGCCGCCGCCACAGAACCGGGCGGGGCGCTGACCGGGGTCGGGCTGCCGGGCGCGACGCCGAAGATCACCGGGGCGGCTGGCTGCCCGCCGCAGCTGGGGTCAGCCACCGGCGCCACGGGGCCGTTCCAGCCGCTGGTGAGATCGAACCGCACCTCCTCGACCCAGTAGGTGCGCGTCGGGTCCGTCGAGGCGGCGTCGACGAACTGGTAGCGGTGACCGGCGCCGCCGCCGGCCGGCCCGGCCGCCGGCATGAAGGTCGGGTTCAGCAGGACCCGCTGGCCCGCCTGCTCGCGATAGACGTTGAAGCCCAGCGAGTCGATCTCGTAGCTGGTCTGCCAGGCGACGACCGTTCCGGGGCAGGTCTCCGTAGCCGTCAGCGAGATCAACGCCACGTCGGTGTGGGAGTTCGTGGCCACCTCGCCAGCCGATCCCGTCGTGTAGCTGATGAAGGTCGAGGGCGACGACTGGTTGTTGTAGTCGGTCGTCACCCAGTCGATGGTTCGTGCCGTGCTGGAGGCCCGGAACTCGTCCAGCGTGGCGGCCAGGTACTCTTCGGCCGTGGTCGTGTAGGAGTCCTGGACCCAGCGCCCCTCGCGCCCGATGTTCCGCAGCGTCGAGGTGAAGCTGCCCGATGACACCGTCGCCGTCCCGACCAAGGTGGTGTCCATGTACAGCTGCATCGAGGTGCCGCTGTGGGTGACCGTGACCAGGTGCCAGTTGCCGTCCGCGATCGAGGCGGTGCTGACCAGGTCCGCCTGCCCGGCCCCCGAGTCGTCGCGCAGCAGCGCCATCAGTTTGTTTGCGCTGTTCGACGCTCCATCCCGTCCGACCATGACGTCGACGACGACGCTGGCGTTGGTGCTCGACCGCAGCGAGAAGATGCCGCCCGTCGAGTCGCTGGTCTTCACCCATCCGGAGTAGGTGAAGCTGCCGCTGCTGGCGGTGTTCAGCGACGTCCCCGAGCTCACGTCGACGTAGCTGGTCGAGCCGTCGGTGGTCACGCCCGAGCCCACCAGCCCGGTGGCGGTCGTGACGCTGGTGGCCGTCCCGTTGTTGGCGTTGGTGGTGGCGTCGCTCATCTGGGGCGCGGTCCCCGCCGGGTCCTGGTTCAAGTGCCAGACGCCCGTGAAGCTGGAGTCCCAGGTGGACGTCGGCTGGGCCGTGCTGGTCGAGATGGCCGTGTTACCGAACAGGATGCTGAACGTCGTGTTGGCGGTGTTCGTCTGCGCCTTCAGACTCGGGACGTTCACCCAGGCGATCAGCTGGCCGGTCGTCGCGTCGTACTTCTCGATCTCATGCGCAAAGGTGCAGACGCTGGGGCCGCCGCAGGTCGTGGCGTCGCTGCCGCGGAACACGATGTCATACCCGTTCGCGTTGCGGACGCGCCCGCCGTTGGCCACCGTCCGGAGGCTGCTGTCGGTGACGCTGATCAGCAGCGGGTAGTTGCTGAGCGTGGTGGGCGAGGAGGCCGTCCCCACCTTCGTGCGGTCGACGGTGATGTTCTTGTAGTATTCGAACTGAGCGAACGAGCAGACGCTGGGCGACCCGGAGCAGTGGTAAAGCGACTCGACGGTGCACGTGCTGCTGCAGCCGTCGCCGTTCGTGAGGTTGCCGTCGTCGCACCCCTCGCTGCCGGCCACGATGCCGTCGCTGCAGACGGGGCTGCAGACGCTGGGCGTCGTCCCGACGCACGAGTAGCCGGTTTCGGTGGTGCAGCTGCTGCTGCAACCGTCACCGTTCATGAAGTTGCCGTCGTCGCAGCCCTCGCCGGCGACCTTGGTCCCGTCGCCGCAGGAGGCCAGCGTTTCCGCGCCCAGTACGTACGTCGACGACGGCGTCTTCATCGTGTTGTAGTCGGTCACCAGCCAGTCCGCGGAGCGCAACGTGTTCGAGATGCGGAGCTCGTCGAAGGTCGCGGCCAGGAAGCGCTGATCGGTGGTGCCGTAGCTGGTCTGGACCCAGTTCCCCTCGCGTCCGATGTTCTGGTAGCTCCCGGAGGCGCCCGTCGTGATGGAGCTGCTCGCCCCGGCGCCCATCGCCGTTCCAATCGACGCGCCGTCGACGTACACCTCGATCGTGCCGCCGGTGCGCGTCACGGCGAAGTGGTGCCAGGCGCCGTCGTTGACGGCGGTCGATCCGTTCACCTGGGCGTAGGTGCCGCCCGTGTCGTCGCGCACCAGCACGGACATCTTGCCGCTGTTGCTGGTCGACCCGTTGTATCCCACGGTGATGTCGATGACCGGGTTGCCGGCGCCGTTGTCGCGTTGCGAAAAGAGCGGGCCGAACGAATCGGTCGTGTTGAACCACCCCTCGTACGTGAACGTGTCGGATGACGTCCAGTTGAAGGTCGTCGACCGGTAGTCGAGGTAGCCCGACCCCGTCGTGCCGCTGGTGGCGATGCCGGAGCCCACGAGGCCGCTGGCGGTGGCCGGGCTGGGCGAGCCCTGGAACGAGGCGCTGGCGGCGGTGGACGTCGAGTCGGTGGCGGCCGTGCTCGACTGGTTCAGGTGCCAGACGCCCTTGAAGCTGGTGTCCCAGGTCCCGCTGGCGTTCTGGGTGGGAGACGAGATGGTCGCGTCCCCGTACTTCACGACGATCGTCTGGTTGGACGACGCGGAGACGGTCTTCAGCGCCGGGATCTGCACCCAGGCGATCACGCGGCCGGTCGTGGCCGTGTAGCTCTCGATCTCGTAGTTGAAGGTACAGGTGGACGGGCCGCCGCACGTGGTGGAGTCGGCGCCGACGAACGTGATGTCGTATCCGTTGGCGTTCTGGACGTGCCCGCCGTTCGCGACCGTCTTCAAGTTGGCGCTGGTGATGTCGAGCAGCAGCGGGTAGTTCGACAGCGTCGTCGGCGCCCCCGTGTTTCCGACGCGCGTGCGGTCGAGGGTGATGTCCATCCGGTAGCTGTAGGCGGCCTGCGCCCGGCCGGCGGCGGACAGCGCGGCCGCCAGGATCAATCCGCAAACGAACCTGCGCAGGCGGCGGCCTGCCGTCTGCCGGGTCAAACGCGCGCGGCGGCGGCGGGTCGCGGCCAGCAGGCCCCAGAGCCCCAGCGCCACGGCGCCCGGGGCGGCCGGT
>CAZPUH010000590.1:0-5124 GCA_964589215.1 uncultured Myxococcales bacterium
GGGCATCGTGCGGCGCTACCGGCTTGGCGAGGTGCGCGGTCACGACGACCAGCAACTCGGTCTCGTTGCGCTGGTAGTTCACGGACCGGAACAGCGCGCCGAGAATCGGCAGGTCGCCGAGCAGGGGGATCTTGTTCACCGTCGACTGCACCTTGTCCGACAGCAGGCCGGCGATCGCGAAGCTCTGACCGTCGGCGAGGCGCACGGTCGTCTCGCTCTGGCGCGACGTCAGTCCGGGGATCGAGATGCCGCCGATCGTGACCGAGCGCGCCGGGTCGACGTCGCTGACCTCGGCCGACAGCTTCAGGTGCAGCGCGCCGTCCGCGATCACCGTCGGCGTGAAGCTGAGGATGATGCCGAACTTCTTCCAGAGCACCGACACGGCGCCCAGCGACGTCGCCATCGGGATCGGGAACTCGCCGCCGACCAGGAACTTCGCCTCCTGACCCGACAGAGCCACCAGCGTCGGCTCGGCGAGCATCTTGGCGAGGCCGCTCTGCTCGAGGATGTTCAGGATGGCGCTGAACGGGAAGGTCGGCAGGCCAGAGAAGAACAGCGAGAAGCCGTTGCCCGGCTGCGCGGCCACGGGCGGCGTGGTGGTGCCCGAGAACGTGCCGGGGACGTTGACGAACGCGTCCGCCGTCTGCCCGGGGTTGACCAGGCCGCCCAGGAACCGGCCGCCTGCGTCCTGATGGAAGAAGTTGATCCCCAGCTCGCGCAGGCCGGAGCGCGAGACCTCGGCGAACTTCACCTCCAGCTGCACCTGCTGGTTGCCCACCACCTTGATGAGGTTGGCGATCTTCTCGGAGTGAAGCTGGGCGACCTCGGCGGCGCGCTCGGGGACGCGCACGTCTGACACCTCGCCGGACAGCACGATCAGGTCGCCGGCGGCCGAGACCGAGATCTTCTCGTCGGGGAACAGGTCCGCGAGCTGCGCTTTGAGGCGCTCCAGGTTGCGCGTCACCTGCAGCGCCAGCACCAGCGGCTCGTCGCGCTTGTTCCACAGCGTCAGGTCCGTCGTGCCCACCCCGCGCGAGGTCAGCAGCAGCTGCATCGGGGTGATGACCTTCAGGTCGGCGACGCGCGGGTCCGCGACCGAGACGCGGCCGATCGGCTCCGACAGCACCAGCAGCCGGTTCTGGCCGGTCTCCAGCGCCAGGTTCTTCACGGCGCCGACCTCGCGCTCGATCTTGATCGCCGGCACCGCGCTGAGCCCCGATTCGGCGCGCGCGCCGTCCTGCGGAGCCAGCAGAATCATCGAGACGGCCAGCGCCAGTCCCCCTTGGCGGCGTGTCACGGGCGGTTGTCTCCTCTGTTGAACTTGCGCTCTTCGAAGCGGTCGCCGCGCAGGATCTCGACGACGTCCTTCTTGGGTGCGCCCTCGCCCGGTAGAACGGCGGGGGCCGGGACGGGCTTGCCGCCGCGCCCGCGTCGTCCGACGGCGACAGGCGGGGACGGGCGGGCCGGCTCGGGCTTTCCGGCGGCCTGCGGCGGGACGGGCTCACCGACCAGCTCCTCGGCGACGGCGCCGCCGGTGTTGACGGGCAGCGAGTCGGTCCAGCTGCGCAGGGTCAGCAGCAGGCGCCCCTCCGACGAGGCCAGCGCCAGCCGCTCCGCGTCCTGCGGCGAAACGAGCAGCGTGGCCACGGTGGCCGGGCTGGCGTGCATGCGCGCCTGGTCGTTGGCCTCGACCTCCTGGCCGACGGCCAGCACCTTCACGTTCTGCAGGAAGACCTTGCTCGTGGTCTCGGCGTTGGGGCGCTGCGGCCGCAGCGTGACCATCACGTCGACGCGATCGTCGGGGTGAATGAAGCCGGCGACGCCGACCACGTCGTCGACCCGCACCGCCATGGCGCGCATGTTGGGCGGGATCAGCGCGGCCAGGCCGTTGCCGGCGTTCTTGGCGGCCAGCATCCCCGGCAGGATTGGCTGCCCGGCTAGCACGCGCGAGATCAGGATGCGCCCGACCAGCTCTTTCGGATCGCGGATCGCGTTGGCCGGCAGGTGGTCGGCCGGCCAGTCTTCCAGCTTCAGGTCTTCAGCCTTGATCTTGCCGGCCAGCGGGAGGTCGACGGCCGCCACGGCCAGCTTGGCGATGGGCACGACGGTGCCGCCCGGCCGCTTCTCGAGGTAGCGCGCGATGAACAGGGCGGTCCCCAGGCCCATCACCAGGGCGAAGGCCCAGAACAGCGCCGCGCGGGTACCGGAGCGCCGCGCGTTTCCCGCGGCGGCACGAAGCCGGCTGGATCCCATCGATTCGTTCATCGCCAAGGGCTTCTCCTAACAAGAAGGCGTCGCTCGCCACCCGACGCGTGGACTGCTCGAACGGCGAGCCGTGGAACGGAACATCGACGGAGCGCCCCGTAGCATTAAATACGACTTTCGGAGCACGCCTCACTGTTCAGGCTCGCACGATTGGCGGACAGCGGCAAGACTCCGCGTCAGATTTGTTGCGCAGATCTCATTGCGCACCGTCGCGTTGCCATTGCGTGCGCTCATAACGGCGCCAGCAATGCGATGGCCGCGCCCGCAGCAATGGCCAGCGCGTACGGAACGGACGGATGCCCGGCCCGATGCGATGGCACCGCGGGCAGCTCGTTCTGCAGAACCGTGAGCGTCAGGTTGGCGCGGATCTCGGCACGCGCCGACGGACGGGCAATGAAATAGAAGGCGCCCGCGACCAAGCCGCCAGCGGCCGCGCCGCACAGCGCGAACCAGTGCAAGCGTGAGAACGGAACCCAGGCGGCGGCGGCGGCGGCGAGCTTGACGTCGCCGCCACCAATACCGCCTCTGAGCCACGGGCGATAGAGCGCGGCGACGACCAGCGCCGCCGCGCCCACGCCCGAGAGCGCTGCCAGAGCCCCTTGATTGAGGCCGCGGGCAAACAACGCAGCAATCAACAGCGTCACGGAGACGGCGTTGGGGATGCGGCGCGCGCGCAGGTCGCAAACGACCGCGATCGCGAGCCCCACCCCCAGCGGCACGAGCCAAGGGAGCGGCAGAACCATCGTCTAGATGGCCACGATCTCCCGGCTGAAGCCGGCTCCGCGCCGTCGACTACATGGCGTTCTGAACATTGTTGAACTGGTTTTTGACCTTGTTGCCCAGCACGAAGACGATGGCAATGATCAAACCAGCGATGGCGGCGACGATGAGACCGTACTCGACGGCGGTGGCGCCTTCCTCGTCCCGGAAAAGTTTCAGCGCGTTCTTCAGCATGGGGGGTTCTCCTTCGGGGTTGGTCAGGTCGTATCGTGCCCGAATCAGACCGACCATCATCGGGCGCCGTGTCCGCACCACGCGATCATTTCGCGTGAGCGCTATGACACTGCTATCGACGAGGGCGGGTGCCAACTTTAGGATTCGCTCGCGTCTGATCGTGCCGGACGCGACGCGGTGGGAGCAAGATCCCGCACGTCGGCGCCGCACCTACAACCGCCGCTGCCCGCATACCTGCGTCGGCCGGCGCGCTACCAATTCGAGCTATTGACGCTGTTGTAAAGATTGTTGGTCTTCGCGCCGAGAACGTAGACTACGAGTCCGATGACGCCCGCGATCGCACCCACGATGAGGGCGTACTCGACGGCGGTGGCGCCGGATCTATCGTTGGCGAGGCGCGCAAGACGTCGCAGTAACGCCACCCCATTCATTCGACGTGAAGTCGCCAGCGAAGTCAAATCCGGTTGGATCGGAGCTTCTGAATGAATGAACGCCCCCCGTTGCGGTCGTTGCTGGCTTCGTCCTGTTCGTTCGTTGCCGTTGCCGCCGCGCTGGTTACCTCTGGTGGCTGTGGGCGCGTACCCGGCCAGTTCGAGATCCTCAACGATCAGGTTCCCACCTCCGGAGACAGCTGCACGATCCCGGTGGCCGAGACGGTGTATCAGGGCACGGGGACGCTGGACGTCAGCATCGTGCGAAGCAGCTTCTCGACCGCATACCTGTTCTTCCCGCTCATCGAGAACAACCTGCCCGGCTCGGGCGCGCCGAACGATCCGAACCAGATCCACGTCACGGCGTTCGACGTCGACATCGGCATGATCGGGTCCACCACCCCGGGCGCGCAGCAGGTCATGAACAACGCCGATCCGGCGCTGCTGCACTTCCAGGTCCCGTGGTCGGGCGGCGTCTCGTCCAACGGCGGCCACATCTCCGCGGCGGTCGAAGCCGTGCCCGTCGATCTCGCGTTGCAGCTGGCCGGCGCCGGAGGCCTGAGCGCAGGCCCCGGGCTGCGGCTGAATCTGAAGATCCAGGCGCGCGGCACAACCAACAGCGGCCGCAGCCTGGTTTCAGACCCGTTCGACTTCCCGGTCGAGGTCTGCAACGGCTGTCTGGTCGGCAACGTCGCGCCGTGCCCCTACAAGCCGACCAACACCGGAAACGCCTGCAACCCGGCGCAGGACGACGTCGTCGACTGCTGCACCCAGAACGGCAACCTCATCTGTCCGGCACAGGGCGGGACCAGTTCGTGACCGGCCGGCGCGTCGCCGCAGCCTGGGTGCTCCTGCTGCCCCTGGCCTGCACAACCCCGGTCGACGAGCACGGTTACCTCCCGCCGCCCGCGAACGGCGGCTCGGCCGGTCACATGCCGAACGGAACGGTCGCCGTCTCCATCACCGCGCCGGCGGACGCGACGACGGTCGGGATTCACAGCGACGTCGTCGTCACCGCGCGCGCCAGCGTTCAGGGCGGCTCGGACTACATCGACACCAGCAGCGTCGCCGTGGCCGTGACCGCGCCGGGCGGCTCGGTCGTGCTGGCGAACGGCGTCCTCGTCTCGACCGGGGCGGACACTTACTCCGGCAAGCTGAGCCTGGGCGACCTGCCCGCCGGCACGTACACGCTGACGGTTTCCGCCCGCAGCTCCAGCGGAACGCAGGCCAGCGATCACGTGTCGCTGACCGTCGACGCCGGTCCGGTCATCACGGTCATCTCACCGGCGGTGAACCACGGATACAACGGCAGCGTCGCCGTCGACTTCACCGTCGACCCGGGGGCGTTCGGGCTGGCGAACGGCAGCCCCACCGCCATCATCGCCGGCAAGCCGCTGGCGCTCACCCCGCCCGACGCGAACACGCCCAGCTACCGCGCGACGGTGGTCTTCGGGCCGACGGCAAACCCGCCGCC
>CAZPUH010000591.1:0-3548 GCA_964589215.1 uncultured Myxococcales bacterium
CGACAAGCGAGTTTTCATGCGCAGGATGTTCGGTCCAACGTGGGCGGAAGGCAACCGACGCCTGTGCTACTGTTCGCCGCACATCAAAGGAGGACGTATGAGTCTGGTTACCAAGAAGGCCCCCGATTTCAAGGTGGACGCAGTCGTCGGCGACGGCGACTTCAAGACGATCTCGCTGTCGGACTACAAGGGTAAGTACGTGGTGCTGTTCTTCTACCCCGCGGACTTCACTTTCATCTGCCCGACGGAGATTCAGGAGTTTTCGCGGCGCTACGAGGAATTCCGCGCGCTGAACTGCGAAGTTCTCGGCGCGTCGACGGACTCGAAGCACTCGCACAAGGCCTGGATCAAGGGCGGGCTCGGCAAGCTGAATCACCCGCTGCTCGCCGACTTCAACAAGACGGTCGCCCGCGACTACGAAGCGCTCCTCGAGGACGCTGGCGTGGCCCTGCGCGCGACGATCATCATCGATCCGAACGGGATCGTGCAGCACGCCTCCTACAACGCCGACCTGCTCGGGCGCTCGGTCTCCGAGACGCTGCGGCTGGTGCAGGCGCTGCAGACCGGCGAGCGCTGCCCCGTCGAGTGGAAGCCCGGCAGCAAGACGCTCGGCAAGCCGGCGTAGCACGTAAGTAGACCACGGATTTTGCGTCGTCACGGCGCCGGCGCTTATGCTCGCGCCGTGACGATCCGCCGGGTCTGGTTGCTGGCCGCCCTGTGGGGCGCCGCGGGGTGCGCCCAGGCGCCGGCGCCGGTCGCCCCGCGCGTCTGGACGGTCGCGGACCTCCAGGCGCTGGCCACCTCCGGCCAAACGGCCGTCGCCGCGGGCGGCTCGCTGCCCGGCGGGATTTCGCTGGATCGCATCCTCGCCGCGGACGGAACCCTGGTCCAGCGTCCGTCGCTGGCCGACACCTACGGCGCGTCGTACGTCACGACGGAGGTCTGGGTCGGGTATTCGCAGGTCTGGGTGCAGCCGATGTACGTCCCGGTCTCGGGCTGGGCGAACGACGTCCCGACCGTCATCACGGACGCGGCGGGCGCCTGGAAGCCGGTCTTCAGCGTCGGCGCGTCGAGCGGCTTTTACAGCCCGTTCTGGCAGGCCATCTACTTCGACGCGCCGGCCGGAACCACGCCTGACACTTATACCTCGACGAAGCAGATCCTGGATGCGGGGCTGCCGTTGCACGAGGGGGCCGGGTGGACCATCCCGCTGGTGCCGTCCGACCTCGCGTGGACGAACCCGGCGGCGGTGCCGGGTTCCGGCTGGGTCGACGGCGCCCCCGTCACGACGCTGAACTTCGGCAAGCGCCTCTTCACCTGGAACCCCGACAGCAACGTCGTCGACGAGCTGCCGCTGTTCGTGTTCGTCATGCGCGACGCGCAGGGGAAGCTGGTGGCGCCCAACTTCCGGACGGTGGCAGGCACGGGCCCGCTCGGGTCCGGAGGGCCGGCTCCACCGAAAGCCGGCACGCAGCCGCTCTACTCCAGCTACTGGCGCCTCTACACGGTGGAGGTCCCGCCGACGGCCGCCGTGTTCGCGGACGCCGCGCTGGCGGCGCAGATGGCGGCCGCGGGGCTGCCGGCGCCGCCCGCCGTCGATCCGACGGTGGTGGCGATGAACCCCGGCATCGTCGGGCGGGTCGCGATCCATCCCGCGTGCTTCGACGACCCGCAACAGATCGACCCCCAGAACGGCACCTGCACGTACTTCGATTCGCAGGCCGCGATCGAGAGCGGGATCGCCGCCTGGGCGATCCAGCGGACGGACGTGACCGTGACCTGCCCGTTCGTGAGCTTCCAGGACACCCAGCAGATCGTGCCGGTGCTCTGATGCGACGGCGCGCCCTCTGGTTGATGGCCGGACTGCTGGCGGCGCCGCGCGCGTTCGCGCAGGCGGCGGACGCTGGGGCGAGCGAGCCGTCGGCCGACGACCAGCTCCTCAACGACACCGAGGGGTACACGCCGGCCACGGAAGGGGCCGGCGCGCCGTCTCCTCTGACGTTGAACGGATACATCGACGTCGGGTTCGCCAAGGCGCAGGGCAACGGCACCAGCTTCGCGCCCGGCGACCAGGTGGTCCCCGCCGACTACGGCGTCGATCCCTTCGCGCCAGCCGTCAACACGCGCGGCGACGTGGCGTCCACCAACCCCGACGGCCGGTTCGTCAACGGGTTCCTGCCCCGGTCGGCGGGGATCGGCGGGAACGCGTCGTTCCTGCTGAACACGCTCGACGTCGATCTGAAGTACACGCCGGCCGCCGCGCCGCTGCTGGTGTTCTCGCGCGTCCAGCTGCTCCCGCGCTTCACGGGCACCGGCGACGACACGCGCGTCTTCGTCGAGCAGGCCTTCGGTCGCTACACGCCGTTCGAGAGTCAGGAGCTGGCGCTGAGCGTCGGAAAGTTCGACTCGGTGTTCGGCATCGAATACCTCGACAACCAGTCGAACATCCGCACGGGCGTGACCCCGTCGCTGGTCGCGCGCTACACGACGGGCCAGTCGATCGGCGCCAAGCTCTTCTACCGGGTCCAGATTCCGCCGATCTGGTCGGCGGTCAGCTTGAACGTGGCGCTGACCAACAGCGGCACGTTCGTCGAGGCGCTGCAGGCGCCCGACGCCAGCCTGACCGGCGCGCCGGTCGGCTCGGGCCGCCTCGGGTACGAGCTGAACGCGCCCGCCGTGCAGGTGAAGCTGGGCGCCTCCGCGATGTACGGGCCGCGCAACGACCAGCCGCAGCAGTCCGTCCATCAGAAGGCCTTCGGCCTGGACGCGCGCGTGGCGTTCGCCGGCCTCTACGCGTCAGCCGAATACGTGCGGGTCGACGAAGGGGAGGGGGGGCCGAAGACCACCTCGCTGGGCACGTTCCCCATCGCGTCGGGGTTCTCGGTCCGGGGCGGGTACGGGCAGCTGGCCTACGGGCTGCCGTGGTCCGTCGGCTTCCTGCGCAAGGTGACGGTGTACGCCCGTTACGACCGGCGCCACGCCTGGTTCCAGGGGTTCACGCCCATCACCGTCGATCGCTTCACGGGCGGCGTGCGCCTCGACCTGTGGGACAGCCTGCTGCTGAAGGCCGAGTACCTCGACAACCGCGAGCTCTCGGGCGCGCCCACGGTCGCCAACAACGTCTTCACCAGCTCGCTGGTGTATAGCTTTTGACGATGAGACGCGCTGGATACCTGGCCGTCTGGCTGTCCCTGGGCGCGCTGCCCGCGTTCGCCGCGCCGCCGGGCGACGCCCGTCCTTGGCTGGGCGAAGAGCTGCCGCTGCCGCTGGCCGTCCGCACGCCCCAGGACCTCGCCGTGAAGGCGGTCGCCGAGCGGCAGTACCTGATCTTCAACCTGCTGGCCGGCGGCAAGCTGGCCTGGGACGGCGGCGACTTCGCAACCGCCGCCGCGAAGTGGGAGGCGCTGCTGCGGATCCGCCCGCTGGATCCGGAGGTCGAGAAGACGATCCGACCGCTGGCCCAGGAGGCGCGGGCCCGCGCCCGGGCCGGCAGCGCGCCGGTGGCCGCCGCGCCGGAGCCCCGTCCCGTTCCGGAGGCGCCCCGGCCG
>CAZPUH010000592.1:0-11644 GCA_964589215.1 uncultured Myxococcales bacterium
CGGCCTTGTGAAGGCGGAGGCTCATCCTTAATTGCAAGGGGTGCGCCCCCTCGTGCTCACCCTGATCCTCGCGGTGTCCTTCGGCGGCAGGGCGGCTGCCCAGGACGCCGACCACCGCGATTCGCAGCAGACGCCGCCGGAGGCGGGGGTTCAGCCGACGCCCGCCCCGACGCTTCCGCCCGGCGGCGCAGCCCTGCCGCCGCCCCCGGCACCCGCACCCGCGCCGCCGCCCGAAGATTCGGCCGTGCCGCCGCCGAGCGCGCCGGCGCCCAGCGTCCCACCGGCGACCGTTCCCGTTCCGACCCCGCCGCTGGGGACGCCGCCGATCGCGCCGGCCGAGCCGCCCATCCCGGTTCCGGCGCCGCCGGCCGAGGAGCCGCCGCCTCCCGCCGAGACTCCCGTCGAGAGCGCGCAGCGAGGCGCGGCGGCGGACGAGGACGTCACCGAGGCCACCGAAATCGCGCCGCGCGCCAACCCGAACGGCGACGTCTTCGGCGACGAGCCCGAGCTGGGTCCGAAGATTCACGGCTTCCAGTTCCGGATGCTGCTGCAGACCCGCTACAACTACGAGTTCAACGACAACAACCCGATCAAGGACAACGGGTTCTCGCTGAACCGGGCCTTCTTGCGCGGGTTCGCGAAGCCCTACAAGTGGCTGTCCGCCAAGCTGCTGGTCGACTTCGCCGAGTTCGCGTACTCGAACCCGCAGCAGGCGCTGAAGCAGGTGTACGGCGAGCTTCGCCCGTACAAGCGGCTGCAGTTCACGGTCGGCCTCTTCAAGCGCACCTACGGCCTGCAAGAGCTGCTGCCGATCGCCGAATGGGAGTTCGCCGACACCGGCCCCAGCGACAACCTGATCAAGGTGACCCAGTTCGGCGGGCGGGACGTGGGCGTGATGGTGCGCGGCGATCCGCTGCCGAAGCGGCGATGGCTGCAGATCTACCTGGCGGCGTTCGGCGGCGCCGGTGAAGGCGCGGAGAACGTGGCGGGCACCACCGGGACCACGCACGCCGGCCCGGACCTGGGCGCGCCGTCGCTGCTGCTGGAAGGGCGCCTCGAGTCGCGGCCCGTCAAGCACCTCACGCTGGGCCTGGGCGGCGCCTGGCGGCCGCAGAGCGCCGTGGACGCCGACACGCCGGAGATCTCGCAGGTCACCACCGGCACCGCCGTCGGCGCCGACGCGACCTTCTCGAACCAGCTTCTCGAGCTGCGCGGCGAGTGGCTGTACGGCGACCGCACCGACGTCAACTACCGCATGGACGCCCGGACCTTCATGGCCGCGTGGGGGCTGCTCGCGGTGCGCTTCCCCGTCGGCCCGGCCGTGCTGATGCCCGCCGCCCGCTTCGAGTGGCTGAACGACGACCTGCAGCACCCGGAGGGGGACCGCTACATGATCAGCGGGGCCCTGAACCTGGACATCACCCACCAGGTGCGGTTCCTGGTCGACCTCACCCGCCAGATCATGCGCCCCGGCGGCTACCCCATCGCCGACGTGCCCGGCATCTTCAACAAGAGCGCCACCATCCTGGTCGTGCAGCTGCAGCTGAAGATCTGATGGGTGAGGATCAAGCCCCCCATCACGCCATTGAATTCAGCCCACCCGTCGTGGTATCAGACCCCCCTCGCCGGTGGCCACCACCCCCGGCGGCTCTCTCGAAAACCGAATAGCGACAAACCACGAGCGGTCGTGGCGGAACTGGTAGACGCGCCAGATTCAGGTTCTGGTACCCGCAAGGGTGTGGAAGTTCAAGTCTTCTCGACCGCACAAATGATGACGCGAGGTTAGCCGCCGCTTCGAGAGAGCGGCTGATCTCGAGTCAGTTCAGTCCCCCACCTGGTTCCCCACTTGCGTGTGCGTCAGGACCAGTCACGCTGGTGTCGTTCGCGGGCGTGGCTCGGAGACCGGCGGGGGCGACGACCTGGCCAGCCGCGCGCAGCTTCTCCGCGCGGTCGACGTGGCTAGGGTGTTCGGTCATCTCCTCGGTCACGTGCTCGCTGATGGCGCGCGTGACAGACCCTTGCGCTCACCCCGCCGGAACCGATCCACCCTCTCGCCGCCCGTCTTTCGCCGCATGTGCGGGCGCGGGCCTGGCGATGCCCCGACGGCATCGATCGAACGAGCGATCGCCCGCTTCGTCGACGGGCCGCAGACGCCACCGGGCTGACTCCGCTCGACGGCGCGCTACACTTCGCCGACGGATGAGCCCCCCGCCGATTCCCGCCAACGAGGCCGCACGGCAGGCCGCCCTCGACCGAGCCGAGGTGCTGGACACACCGCCCGAGGCCGCCTTCGACAACCTGGCCAAGCTGGCCGCCAGCATCTGCGAGGTGCCCATCGCGCTGGTCACTTTCGTGGACCGAGAGCGTCAGTGGTTCAAGGCGCGCGTGGGGCTGATGCTGGAGCAGACGCCGCGGGAGCATTCGTTCTGCGGGCACGCTGTCGCGGCGGACGACACGCTGGTGGTTCCGGACGCGCACGCGGACGATCGGTTCGCGACCAACCCGCTGGTGGTCGGGGATCCGCGCATCCGGTTTTACGCCGGGGTGCCGCTTCGCGCGGCGGACGGCGCGGCGTTGGGCACGCTGTGCGTGATCGACCGGGTGCCGCGGCAGCTGTCGCCCGCGCAGATGCAGGCCCTGGACATGCTGGCGCGCCAGGCCTCGACCGAGCTGCGGCTGCGCAACGAGCTGCGGCGGGCGCAGCAGGTGCGCCGCGCGGCGTCCACGGCCGCGAATGCGGAGGCTACGCTGCCGGAGGGCGCCTCCCTGTGGGCGAGCGCCGCGCTGCCGCTCAGTCCCGGGCAGGTGGTGGCCGGCCGTTATCGCGTCGAACGGGCCATCGGGCAGGGCGCGATGGGGATCGTGTTCACGGCCCGCGATCTGCTTGCCGGTGAGGCCGGCGCGCCAGTGGCGCTGAAGCTGCTGCGGCCGGAGCTGGTGCAGAACCACCCGGCCGTCGAACGCTTCGCGCGGGAGGCGCGGCTGGTGATCGGGCTGCGCGATCCACACATTGCGCGGGTGCTGGACGTCGGCAACACGGAAGACGATCTCCCCTTCGTCATCTTCGAGCTGCTGGAGGGCGAGGATCTGGCCACCCGGCTGGACCGCGCCGGGAAGCTGGAGGTCCCGGCCGCCATCGACCTGGCGCTACAGGCCTGCCGCGGCGTCGCGGCGGCGCACGAGGCGGGCGTCGTCCACCGCGACATCAAGCCGGCCAACCTGTTCCTGGCGCGCGTCCCGGGCCGCGAGGCGCCGACCGTGAAGGTCGTCGACTTCGGGATCGCCAAGGCGCTGGCGGTCGAGCCCGCCGAAGGGGAGCGCCAGGCCGTCGCGCTGACCGCCGCCCGCATGGTGGTGGGATCGCCGCAGTACATGGCGCCCGAGCAGATGTTCGGCGCGCCCGACATCGACGCCCGCGCGGACGTCTGGTCGCTGGGCGTCGTCCTGTACGAGATGCTGGCCGGCGTGCCACCGTTCGGCGGCGAGACGCTCAAAGAGGTCTGCAACGCCGTGATCCTGCAGCCAGCGCCGCCGCTGGCCGCGGCGCGCGAAGGCCTGTCGCCGCCGGTCGTCGAGGTGGTCGAGCGCTGCCTGTCCAAGGACCGCGAACAGCGCTACCCCGACGCCGCCGCCCTCGGCCGCGCGCTCCGGCAAGCCGCCGGTGGGTGAGGCCTCCCGCGGTTCTGCGGTCCGTACGATCGTGTCGGTGACACACTGACGCCGGCGGTCTTCAGTTGGCCTGACAATCACTCCAGGGGGTGCGCGTCAGGTAGATGGCGTCGCGAGGCTGGACCTGCATCCCGCCGCGGCTCCGGCTGCCCCAGCGGGTGACCCACTTCTTGCCGTCGGTGCGCCGTTCGATGGAGACCAGGAAGTTGTAGCGAAGCTCGCGGTAGCAGCCCTCTAGGTTGGTGAGCGTCATGTCGAGGGTGTCCACGTTGAACACGCTGGCCGCCTTGTTGACCACGAAGAACCCCTCGCTGCCCCGCTCCATGACGAGCAGCGTGTCGCTGTTCACCACGGCCAGCACGTTCTCTTTCACGCTACCGCCGTCGTTCCCGCGCTGCCTCATGATCTGCCGGAAGCGCACGCCCGTTCGAATGAAGGGGACGTCGGCGTTGTCCCAGTTCAGCACCAGCGGAGTACCACCCTCGCGCGCCAGCACGTAGGCGGTGGCCAGGTACGAGTCCGTCTTGTCGTTGTACGGGTTGATGGCGGAGTCGTTGATCTCCTTGACGTTGTCGTGGTTGCGGCCGAACGTCACGCTGCGCGGATCGTCCACCGCCGTCGGCACACGCAGGGTGCGCAGGTCGCCGCCCAGAGTGAAGGCGTTCTTCATCGAGCCGTAGAGAACAAAGTCCTCGACCGAGGCCACCGGGGTGTAGGCGCTGGCGGGCGTGTCGTGATCCTCGATCACCTCCAGATAGTTCCAGGTGTTGCGGTTCTGGCTGTTGACGTAATCGATGTACTTCTGCACGGTGGCCGCCGGCATGTGCTTGGCGGCGTCGAAGCGAAATCCGTCGATCCCCAGGTCCAGCAGCAGCTTGAGGTGCTTCTTCTGAAGGGACATGACCAGCGGCTTGGTCTGGTCCAGGTCGGGCAGACTGCCCAGCCAGCAGTTGACCTCGGTGTCGCGGTTTCCGTCGTTGTAGTTGATGTCGCAGCGGGGATGAAAGTCGGCCGCCACGATCCCGTGCGGGAAGCTGAGGTTCTGGTACTGGGGCATGCTCGCCATGTGGTTGAACACCACGTCGGCGATCACCTTGATCCCGCAGCCGTGGGCCTTGGCGATCATGGCCTTCAGTTGAGCTGAGGTGCCCTTGCCGGCGATGACGGTGTAGTCCACCGGCTGGTAGCGCGCCCACCACTGGTCGGAGGGGTTCGATTGCTGCGCCGGCGAGATCTGGATGTGCGAGTACCCCTGCGCCGCCACCTCGCACACGTAGCCAGCGACGTCCGTGTAGCTCTGGTCGAACGCGTGGAAGATGGCCACCGGCTGATCGCCGGCTCGGGCCGGGGCTCCCGCCGCCCACGCCAAGGCCAGTGCGCCCCACACGGCCGCCCGCCGCACCCTAATCCGCTCCGGCCTCGTCATCCGTCACCTCGTCAGTGATGGAACGGACGCGGGCGCCCTTCTTTCGTCCAGGGCGGTCCGGCAACTACGACTACCGCGTGCTGGCCACGGGGATGGGGCACGCCTACTTCGGCCACGACGGCTGGGCGGCGCACGCGCCCGGCCTCAAAACCATCTGCGAAAGTAGAAATGTGCGGGGTATTTCCGGGTAGAAATGTCGGTTCGGGCCGAGAGCAGAAGCATGGCCGCATTCCAGATGAGATGATGCGTGCTCGTGTCCGTGTCACATCCATCGCGCCGTTCGATCGCGCGAAGAGATAACGGCGCCGGCGACCGGTGCGGAGCGAAGGGTCCCCGTCGTGGGCTTTCCGAGCGCGCGCTTCGAAGGGTGTCGCTCCTAGCGGCGCTCGCCTTGGCGCCCTCCTGCGCGCGGGCGATCATCTACACGACGGCGGACGCGCACCGCGGCGGGCTGACGCCAGCGCTGGTCGACGCGCGGAACCTCGTCGGCCGCTACCGGCTGATCGCGACGAGCACAAGCGACCCCACGCAAGAGAGCCGGCTGTGCGGCGCGCCGACTTTCGAAGTCCGGGAGGATGCCGCCTTCGTCGAGCTTCCGCCAGGATCGTACGACCTGCATGCGGATGTCTCGCCCGCCGGGGCCCGAACCTTTCTCCCGTTCGGCATCCAGGGACGAGTCACCGTCGAAGCCGGCCGCTGCTATTCGCCGGCGATCACATGCGAGCGCGGGCAGGAGCTCGACTGGGAGCAGACCTGCCGCCTCGTCCTCCGGCCCCGCAGCTGCTCATCGCCGTGGTTCGGGCGCCGGGTCCTCATGCGATCGTCGCAGGATTGCTGAACCCGGGTCACGCTTATCCGCCGGGTCGGGCTCGGCGTCGAGGCAGAGGGCGACATCGCCGACCAACTTCCACTGCGCGAGGCCTTGTAGCGGATCCGCGCCGGTGACGGCCTCGAGACGGCCGGTGGCCACGACGACGCGCCCCAAAGAGTCGACGTTGCAGCACAGCCGCGATGCGTCCCCTACGCAACGGTGACCCGGCAGTCCCAGCCGAGCGCTGGCGCTTCCCACGAAGACCGGGGCATTGACCGTGGGCTGGTCCGGGCAACAGACGGGCATCGGCTTGCCGGTCTTGGCGTCTGGCTCGGTGCAGAGGACGCCGGAGATGGAAAGCGGGCCGAGGACGAGCGGCCCCCGGACGCTCGCCGTCGTTCCCGCCAGGCGGTCGGGCGCCCCGATCTCGGCCCACCGCCGGGCCCGGGTCCCCGGCGCGCACGCAGCGAGCTTGCGCGCCACGACCTTGCACGTTCGGTGGACGAGGCAGGTGGCCGGCCAGGGTTTGCCGACCTCCCGACTTGGAAAGTCGATCGCCGCCGGGTTCGGATTGGCCGTTCCATGGCCGCTGCGGCTCGGGCACGACATCCAAAGAATCGCGAGGGTAACCCCGGCGACCGCCGTTTGCGCGTGGCGGCGCGGCATCACAGCGCCAACGCAGGGGCGAGCGGCTGCAAGGGTGTGCCGCCACCGCCGGGCGTCGCCGCGGTGTTGTTGTCGACGACGGCCAGGGCGCCGAAGAGGCGATCCATGTCGCGCGCCCAGGGGGTGCTCTTGGACGAGGGGGTCATGGTGAAACCCCAGTCCGACTGGAACTGTTGCGTGAAGTCTCCGTCTGGTCCCAGCTCGACGCAGATGGCGTAGACGGGCCAGGCGGTGTCATCCACCACGTAGGCACCGTAGTTCTGCAGCGTGAACGCCAGCATCGCGGCGGCGGACGTCTCCAGGCCAAGCTGGCTCACGTCGGTGCTGGTCGGAATCGCGAGAAGCGCGCCCGGCTCGAGGGCCGGGTTTGCGCCGCCGTAAGACTTGGTCGCGTACGAATCGGCCTGGGTCGCGGGCCACCGGAAGCAGTTCGAATAGACCGGGCATTTGCCGTAGTTCAGGGCGGCATCCAGCTCGACCTTCAGCGCGTGGCGGACCGGTTGTCCGCCAGGCCGGAGCTCCCCGATGCGCAGCGTGCCACCAATCGCGGAGAGTCCAGAGCCGCCGTGCGCGCCCGTCGTGCCGGCGCCCGCGATGTCCACGTCGGCGGAATCGTAGTGCGAGGTCGCGGGCCCACCGGCCGTGCAACGTGAGAACGGCTGCGTCTGCTTGAGCGTCCGTCCATCCGCCGCCAGGATCGCCGTCGCGGCGTTCGGCGTGTTGGGCAGCACCGGCGCGAACACGAAGTCGTCCGGAACGGGGGCGGCGAACAACGCCGGCGAGGATGGTGGGCACCGGTTCTTGGTGTTGTCCCAATCGGCTGTCGTCGTCATGACCGTCAGCGCCGGCGCGGTCGGGCGCATGACGATCAGATCCTGGTCGACCGTCATCCCCGACGCCGTGGACGGAACGATTCCCGCCGGAACATAGACGGCGCCGCTTCCGATGGGCGTGTTCCAGACGCTGGTCGTCGAAAACGGCCAGCGCAGAGGGTCACGCGACGCCACGATGCCGGTGTCCATTCCACCATCCGTCGCCGGAGGTCCAGCGGCCTTACCGCCGCCACACGCCTCACTGACGAGCATCAGGGCGACGAGACCCACACCCAAAAGCGGCTTCATCCCATCCAGCCTACATCCGCCGGTCGGTCTTTTATGGTAGACAGTCATCTCCTCCATGGGACGGCTGTCATTCCTCGCTCGACGGCGCCGGGCGGTTGCCTTGGTGTTCACGGTGGCGGTCGCCGCGGCGCTCTGTCTGCTGGGGCGGGCGCGGGTCGAGAAGGCGCAGGGGGCGATGACCAGCGGGGCAGCGGCGCATTTCGTCGGGTCGGGAGCCTGCGCCGGGTGCCACCCGGGGGAGCAGGCGGCGTGGTCGTCGTCGCATCACCGGCACGCGATGGAGCCAGCGGACGGCAACAGCGTCCTGGGGGATTTCAACGACGTCACGTTTCGCTACTTCGGGCGTGAGACGCGCTTCACGCGACAGGGAGCCGCCTTCCTGGTCACGACCGAGAACCAGCAGGGCCGGCCCGAAACGTTCAAGATCGCGTACACGCTGGGGGTAGCGCCGCTGCAGCAATATCTGGTGGCGTTCGACGACGGGCGCATCCAGGCGCTGCCGTTTGCCTGGGACGCTCGCCCGCGCGCGCAGGGCGGGCAGCGCTGGTTCCACCTCTATCCCGACACGAACGTCACGCCGGCGGATCCGCTGTTCTGGATGCGCCCGCGCCAGAACTGGAATCACATGTGCGGCGACTGCCACACGACCGCCTTCAGCAAGCGCTTCTCGGACGCGACGGGGCGGTTCGACAGCCGCTGGAGCGAGCTGGGAGACGGGTGCGAGAGCTGCCACGGGGCCGGCTCGGCGCACGTCGAGGCGGAGCAGCACGCGGGGCCTGGACCCCACCTGGCGCTGGCGTCGACGGGGTCGTTCGTGAACGGGCTGCACACGCAGACCGAGCAGCTCGATCAATGCGGCGCGTGCCACGCTCACCGGGTTCGCCTGCGCGAGGACGCGTCCCACGAACGGATGCACGACACCTGGCGTCCGGACCTGCTGCAGGAGGGGCTCTACTTCGCCGACGGGCAGATCAAGGACGAGGTGTTCGAGATCGGGTCGTTTCTCCAGAGCCGGATGGCGTCGCGCGGGGTGACGTGCAGCCACTGCCACGATCCGCACTCGGGCCGGCTGCGCGCCCAAGGAAACGCGCTCTGCACGCAGTGCCATGACCGGCAGATCTTCGACGGACCGCAGCACCACTTCCATCCCGCCGACTCGGCGGGCGCCCGCTGCGTGAACTGCCACATGCCAACCCGCACGTACATGCAGGTTCACGAACGGCGCGATCACCGCATCGCGGTGCCGCGCCCCGATCTCAGCGCGGCCCTCGGCACGCCGAACGCCTGCGCCACCTGCCACGAGGCGCGCGGCAATGCCTGGGCCGCCGCCGAGATCGCCCGGCACCGCAGCGGGCGACGGCAGGGACCCTGGGGCTCGGAGCTGCTCGGCCCGGCGCTCTGGAGCGCGCGGCACGAGCAACCGGGCGCCGCCGCCGCGGTCCGCGCGCTGCTGGACAACCCGACGGTGGCGGGCCTGTCCAAGGCCACGGCGCTCTCCGCGCTGGCGCAGAGCGCGCCGGCGGACGCGGCGGCCATCGCCGAACCTCTCCTACGTTCGCCGGAGCCGTGGCTGCGGCTGGGCGCGGTCGAGGCGCTGCGGGCGGCGCCCGACCCCGGACGCACCCAGCTGCTGGCGGATCGCGCGACCGACGCTTCGCGCGCTGTGCGCTGGGCGGTCGCGCCGCTGCTGGGTCAGGCCGGCGCGGTCCCGCTGCCGCCGGAGAGACGTGACGACCTGACCGCGCTGTTGGCCGACTACGAGGCGTGGCTGACCGCCAACGCCGACCGCGCCGAGGCGCTGGTCGAGCTGGCGGGGCTTCGCCGGGCGGCCGGTGATGCGGCCGGCGCGCGGGCCGCGTTCGAACGGGCGCTGCGCCGGGACGAGACGTCGATCGTCGCGATGCTGAACGACGCCGACGACCTGCGCGCCAGCGGGGACGACCCCCAGGCGGAGACGCTGCTGCGCAAGGCCTGCGCGCTCTACCCGGATTCGGCCGACGCGCACTTCGCGCTGGGGATGCTGCTGGTTCGCCGCAACGACATCGAGGCCGGCGTGAGCGAGCTGGGACGGGCCAGCGCGCTGGCGCCGGACAACAGCCGGTACGCCTACGCGTACGGCGTGGGGCTCCACTCGACGCGCCACGACGAGCGCGCGCTGGCCACGCTGAGCGACGCCCGCACGCGCTTTCCAGACAACGCGCCGATCGAGGCGGCGCTGCGGGCGCTCTGCGCCGACGGCAGCGGCCCGACCCGCGATCGCCGCTGCCCATGAGGGGCGACGACACGATTTCGAAAAAGCGGAGGACGGTGACATGTTCGATGTTCTTGCTCGTCGGGCCCGCGCGGGCATCGCCATCGCGGTCTTGATCGTCCCGTCCTACGGGATGGCTGCCGACGCGAGCCCCCCTTCTCACGACGTCCGCGACCTGAAGGGGTTCGAGATCCTCGAACGCGACGCCTGGCAGAAGCCCGGCGAGGTCGCGGGGCTGTTGCAGCTCTGGCCCGGAAACGTCGTCGCCACCATCGGCGCCGGGATCGAACCGCTGGAACCACTGCTGGCGAACGGGGTCGGCGCGACTGGCCGCGTGCTGGCGCTGGCCGTCCAGCCGCACACGGTCGCCGATCTCCAGCGCCGCGTGACGAAGGCCGGGCTGACGAACGTGACCGTCGAACGTCTGCCCGCCCGCGATCCCGGGCTCGCCGACGGCAGCGTCGATCGCCTGCTGGTGATCAACAGCTGGCACCAGCTGCCGGACCGGGCCCGGTACGCCGCCGCGCTGAACCGCGCGCTGCGCCCCGGCGGCTTCGTGGCGGTGGTCGACTTCACGCCGGAGTCTCCCAAGGGGCAGCCCGCGCGCGCGCGCGTGACGGCCGCGGCAGTGGTCGCCGACCTGCAGGCCGGCGGACTGAGCGCCCGGAGCGTGCCCGAGAGCCTGCCGCTGCAATACGTCGTCATCGGACAGAAGCCGGGCGCTTCCACCGGGCGCCCAGCCCCCACCGCGCGGCAACAAGCGCTGGTCGACGTCATCAAATCCAACGCCGACCGCGCCCGCTTCACGGGCGGGGTGAACACGTACACGGTCGACACGTTGCAGAAGGCTCTGGCGCCGACCGACGAGCCCGAGCTGCGCGCGCTGCTGTTTCACGACGACCCCGTCGTGACCCGCACGGCCGCCTTCGCCTTCGCCGCGCGCGGCGACCGGGGACTCGCCGTCCTGCGTGAGGTCGGCGCCGATGCCGCTCTGTCCGCCAGCAACCGGGCGATCGTCGACGACGTGATCTGGACGGCGAACGCACGCCACGCCGCCGCCATGGGCGCGCGGCGGTACGGCAACCCGCCGCCGCAACGGAATCGAGCGCCGCAGCCTTCCCGAGGGGCGGCCACGGCGCTCGACGATGACTGAGAACGACTAGGTCGTCACGGCGACTGGAAGTAGCCGGGGGCGGCCCCCGCCCTGAGTCCCGCGACGTCGGCCAGCAGCGCGTCGCGCGCCGCCGCGTACGCGGGGTTCAGGTACAGGTTGGTCGCCTCGTGCGGGTCGGCGACCAGGTCGTACAGCTCCCACTTCCCGAGGTTGTTCACCAGCTTGAACCGGGTGTCGCGCAGCCCGTACTGGCGCTGGCTGGTCCCGCTGGAGATCTCCGAGAAGGAGAACGTCCGCCCGCTGGAAGCGGCCTCGTCGGTCAAGAGCGGCTTCACGCTGAAGCTGTCGTTGACGTGGCTGACGCCGGCCACGCCCGCGACGTCCAGGATGGTCGCGTAGAGGTCGGCCGCCTCGACCAGGCTGTCCTCGCGGCCTCGACGTGTGACGCCCGCGCCCGCGAAGATCAGCGGGACGCGCACGCCGCCCTCGTACGCGCTGCCCTTGGCGTCGCGCAGCCCGGTCGCCGTGTCCTTCACCGGCGGCGGCACCCCGTTGTCGCCGATGAAGATGACCAGCGTCTTGCTGA
>CAZPUH010000593.1:0-1339 GCA_964589215.1 uncultured Myxococcales bacterium
GCCGTGCTCCCCCGCGGCCAGCCCCTTCAGTTTGGGCTCCAACGTCACGCCGTCCTTGGACTCTTTGATCGTGATGGTTCCGATCGACGCGCCGACGCCCTCGGCCGTCACGCTGTTCATGGTCACCTTGACCGATTTGGCGGATTTGGCGAACGCACAGGGCGCACCCACCAGCAGTAAACCCCACACCGCGAACGCAATCGTTTTCATCGCTGTCTCCTTGGGAAGTCGCTTGGACGTGAGATAATCATCCGCGGAAGGCCGTCATGAAAGAGGAACCTCCGACCAGTACGCCGGAGCGGCGCCAGGCGCCTCGCATCACGTCTCGATCGCTGGTCGAGGTGCGGCTCCCGGACTGGGGCGCGCTGCGCGCGGTCTACACGGTCAACCTGTCGATCGGCGGCATGCGGCTGTCGATCGGTGCGCACGCGGCGCTGGGGACCCCGATCGACATCATCCTCAAGCTGCCCGACGGCGAGCGGCTGCACCTGCCGGGAAAGGTCGCGCACCTCGGCCCCGACGGCAACGGCGACATCGGCGTCCGATTCGACGAGCTGCCGGCGTCGACGCGCCAGCAGATCGAAACCTATCTCGAGCAGCTGCAAGCCGGGCGCACGCCGACGCCGCGCGTGCGGACGATCCCGCCGGGCGTGTTGATCAAGAAGAAGACCTGAGCATGCGGCGGGCGCCCCCCGCGATCGCGCTGGCCGCGGTGGGCGTGCTGGGCATGGTGGGCCCCGGCCCGGCGCGCGGTGCGGATTCCGACGTCGCGCGGTCGCTGGCGGCCGCGCTGCCCGAGGACGGCCGCACGGACGTCGTCGTCATCGATCGGCCGCCGGTCCCCGGGGCGCCGCGCGTTCGTGCCGCCACGCGCGTGAACGCGGCACCGGAGGCGGTGCGGGCCGCGCTGGTCGACGCCGCACACTACGGCGCCGTCATCCCGTCGCTCGTCAAATCGCTGGTGCACCCGCAGGGCGCCGGCGTTCAGTTCGTCGACTGGGAGCTCGAGGTGCCGCTCTTCAATCTGTCGGGGCGGTTCGCGCTGCGCGCGGCCGGCGACCAGGTGCGGCTGGATCTGTTCGAGGGCGACTTCTCGCCGGGACACCTGGTGTTCACGATCGCGCCGGCGGCGCGCGGGGGCACGACGCTGCTGATCGACGCGTCGCTGGACGTGCGTCACTCGACCTGGCTCCTGCGCCGGATCTTGAGGGCGAGCCCCTACGGCGAACCGGCCGCGCTGGCCGCGGCGACGTACGTCGCCCTGCGCGGGATCGCGTTGCGCGCCGAGCACGCGACGACGGCGGGCGCGTGGCGGCCCGACGCCCCGCCGGGACCACCC
>CAZPUH010000594.1:0-3059 GCA_964589215.1 uncultured Myxococcales bacterium
TTCAGCGGCCCGTGGCAGGGGTCCTTGCTGATGTCGACGTTGAAGGGGCGCAGCCGGCAGTACTGGTTCTCGAGGTTGAAGGCGTTGCCGGCGTCCGTGAAGACGACGCCCCGGATGCCGACCTTCTCGAACAGCGGGAACTCGATCTCGGCGTTGGCGATGACCTGCATGTTGCCGCCGACCAGGAACGTGTTCAGCGACGCGTCGGGCGACTGCTGCGAGAGCGACCGGATGACCGGGCCCAGCGACAGCGGCGAGAAGCCGCGGATGTTGTAGATGCCGCCCGTGAAGTAGCGCTCGAAGATGGGCACGCCCCGCGGGTCCCGGCTGACGATGAGGTCGGCCTCGAGCTTGGCCCGGAACACGAACGGGCCCCAGATGGGATAGAAGAACCGGCTCACCCCCTCGTAGCGGGTGAAGGTGTTCTCCGAGAGCGTGATCTTGGGGTCGGCGATCTCGGCGCTGATCGTGTTGTACCAGCCGTGGCTGGGGAACATCCGGTCGTTGCGCGAGTCGTAGGACAGCGTCCCGCGCAGCGACGACGTGATGCCGGACCGAAACAGATTGGCGATGCCGCTGGAGGCGATCGGCGTCCCGATCGTCGGCGACCCGAACAGCGCGCCGCCGAACCCCAGCGAGCTGGACCCGATGCCGACTTGTTCCAGCTTGTAGGTCAACAGCAGGCGCAGGTCCTCCGCCAGCAGGTAACCCCACGTCAGGCTGCCGCCCTTCGACGACCGGATGAACGAATAGAGGTACTGGTCCTGCTTGAACAGGTTGAAGCCGAACGTCCAGTTCGTGTCGAGGAAGTAGAGGTCCTGAAACTGCATCAGGAACAGCTGGCGGAGACTGGACAGCTGGGCCTGCAGCGTCCAGAGCTGGCCGCGTCCCAGCAGGTTGTTCTGCGAGATCTGGGCCTGGGCGATGAAGTTCTCGACCGACGAGAAGCCGGCGCCGATCTGGAACGTGCCGGTGGGCCGCTCGGCGACCTCGAAGTTCACGTCCATCTTGTCGTCGGTGTCCGACCGCCGGGTCGACATGTCGACCTTCTCGAAGTAGCCGAGCGCGTTGACGCGCTTCTTCGAGTAATCGAGCAGCGACTGGTTGTACGTGTCGCCCTCGTAGATGCGCAGCTCGCGGCGGATGACCTTGTCGCGCGTCTTCGTGTTGCCGCGGATGTTGATGCGGTTGACGGTGACCAGGTCGCCCTTCTGGATCTCGAAGATGACGTCGACGATGCGCGTCTTCTCGTTGACCGGCGTGCTGGGCGAGGCGTTCACGTAGGCGAAGCCGCGGTCCTTGTAGTAGTCGGTCAGCTTCTGCAGGTCGTCGGACAGCTTCGAGCGGTTGAAGATGTCGCCCGGCTTGACCGAGATGCGCGACAGGAAGAACTCCTTCGGCATCAGCAGGTCGCCGATCACGTCGACCTTCCCCAGGCGGTACTGCGGCCCCTCGTCGATGTTGATGGTGATGTACATCGACTGCTTGTCGGGCGACAGCTCGACCAGCGGGTTGCCGACCTTCACCTGCACGTAGCCGCGATCCCAGTAGTGCGCCTGAATGAGGAGCAGATCGCGCTGGAACACGTCCTCGCGGTAGGTGCCCGCGGACGTGAGGACCGACAGGATGTTCCCTTCCTGCGTCGAGATCACGCCGCGCAGCTCAGCGTCGGAGATGGCGTGGTTGCCGACGAAGTTGACCCGCCGGACTTCGACCTTGCTGTTCTCGCGGATGTGGAACCAGACGTCGACCGTCGACGTGGTGTCGCGTTTGATCTCGTACGACACCTCGGCCATGTAGAAGCCTTTTTCGGTGTACGCGTCCTTGATCTTCTCGACGTTCTTCTTGATCTTCGCGAGGTCGAGGATCTGGTCCTTCTTGATGTCGAGGACCTCGTTGATCTTGGTCAGCGCCACCTCGTCGTTGCCCGCGACGTAGATCTTGTTGATGGCGGGCTTCTCGCGCAGCACGAAGGTGACGACGCTGCCGCTCTTGTTCTCGCTGACCTCGACCTCGACGTCCTCGAAGTAGCCCATCTTCCAGATGGCGCGCACGTCCTCGCGCACCAGCTCCTGGGTCAGGGTCGTGCCGGGCGTCGTCTTGAGGTTGACGCGGATGGCGTCGTCCTCGACCTTTCGATTGCCGCGGAACTGCACCTTGGCGACCTTCAGGTTGGGCGTCGCCGGCGCGGCCGGGGGCTTCTCCTCGTCGTCGGCCGCGCGCGCCGCGGGGCTGGCCAGGGAAGCGGCGATCAGGACGGCGGCGGCGAAGGTGCGGAGGGTCATCGGCCGGGTCGTCACTCGCGCTCTACGATCGCGCCGTCGGCCATGCGCAGGCGCCGGGGCGTCTTGGCCGCCAGCTCGTCGTTGTGGGTGACGATCAGGATCGTCGTCCCCAGCTCGTCGTTCAGCTCGAAGAACAGGTCGTGGATCTCGCGCCCGGTCTTGGTGTCCAGGTTCCCGGTCGGCTCGTCGGCCAGCAGCAGGCGCGGCCGCAGGAGGAGCGCCCGGGCCAGCGCCACCCGCTGCTGCTCGCCGCCGGACAGCTCGCCCGGGCGGTGCGTGAGCCGCTGGGCCAGGCCGATGCGCGCCAGCATCGCCGTGGCGCGCTCGGCGCACTCGCGTCGGGGCATCCGCAGGATCAGCCCGGGCATCATCGTGTTCTCCAGCGCCGTGAACTCCGGCAGGAGGTGGTGGAACTGGAACACGAACCCGATCTCGCGGTTCCGGAACTCCGCCAATCGCGTGGGGCTCATGGCCGTGACGTCCACGCCGTCGAACGTGATGGTCCCCGCGGTGGGCGCGTCCAGCGTCCCCAGCACCTGCAGCAGCGTCGACTTGCCCACGCCGGACGCGCCGACGACGGAGGCGATCTCGCCCGGGGCCAGGTCGAAGCTGAGCCCGCGCAGCACCTCGATCACCCGGCCGCCGTGCTCGAAGATCTTCGAAAGGCCGCGAACCGAAACCCGGGCGCCGCCGCGCGCGTCCCGCTCGACGGGAGCGGACGTATGGGGCGTCTCCATGGGGTGCGCCAAATTAGTCGGCACCCCCCAGGGTGTC
>CAZPUH010000595.1:0-1516 GCA_964589215.1 uncultured Myxococcales bacterium
TTGGCCCACCCGGCCAGCTGCGCGTTCTCGACGCCGTCCAGCACCTTGGCGACGTCCATCAGGCGCACGGGCGCGCCGTTCTGATAGGCGATGACCAGTGGGCCGTACTCGGACGCCGACGGCAGCTGGTCGTTGGCCGACACCAGGTAGTTCTGGCGCGGGCCGTCCAGATTCCCTTTGGGCTGGTTGACGTTCGCCAGCGCCAGCACCGATCGCACGTCCTCCAGGCTCAACCCGCGCCCGGCCAGCGCCACCGGATCGACCTGCACGCGCACGGCCGGACGCTGCCCGCCGTTCAAGGTCACCAGGCCCACCCCCGACACCTGCGCCAGCTTCTGAGCCAGGATCGAGTCCGCGTAGTTGTCGACGACGCTGAGCGGCGACGTGTCCGAGCTGACCGCCAGCGAGATGACCGGCACGTCGGCCGGGTTGCTCTTGCTGTAGGTCGGCGGCGTCGGCAGGGTGCGCGGCAGCAGGTTGGACGCCGCGTTGATGGCGGCCTGCACGTCCTGCTCAGCCGAGTCGATGTCCCGGTCCAGCGTGAACTGCAGCGTGATCTGCGAGCTGGCCGCGCTGCTGACCGACGTCAGGTGGGCCAGCGACGGGATCTGCCCCAGCTGGCGTTCCAGCGGGGTCGTCACCGCCGACACCATCGTGTCCGCGCTGGCGCCGGGCAGGATCGTCGAGACCACGATGGTCGGGTAGTCGACCTGCGGCAGCGCCGACACCGGCAGCTGGTTGTAGGCGGCGATGCCGGCCACCGCGACGCCGATCATCAGCAACGACGTGCCGACGGGGCGCCGGATGAACGGTTCCGAGATGTTCACGGCCGCACGGCCAGCTTGGCGCCGGGGCGAAGCTGGGCTTGTCCCTCGCGCACCACCTTCTCGCCCGGCTGCAGCCCCTTGGCGATCAGCGCGTCCTCGCCCTCGATGCGCTCGACGGTGACGGCGCGGACTTCGGCCTTGTCACCGCTGGCCACGTAGACGAACGCCCCCTGCGGCCCGCGCTGGACGGCCACCGCCGGGATGACCAGCGCCCCCTTGCGCACCGCCAGCCGCAGCCGGGCCTTCACGAACTGGTTCGGCCACAGCGCGCCGTCGGTGTTGGGGAAGATCGCCTTGAGGCGCATGGTCGCCGTGCCCTGGTTGATCTGGTTGTCGATCAGCTCCAGCTGCCCCGTGCCTAGCGCCTGCGAGCCGTCGCGGTTGTAAGCCTGGACCTGCAGAGGCGCGCCGGCGCGCTGCTGCTTGGCCACCTCGGGCAGATCGTCCTGCGGCAGCGTGAACAGCACGGCGATGGGCTGCATCTGCGTCACCACCACGATGCCATTCGCGTCGGTGGCGTGGACGATGTTGCCGGGGTCGACCAGACGCACGCCCGTGACGCCGTCGATCGGCGACTTGATCTTCGCGTAGTCCAGCTGCAGCTTGGCGTTCTCGATGGTCGCCTGGTCGGCCATGACCGTCCCGGTCAGCTGCGCGACCAGCGCGCGCTGATCGTCGATCTGCTGCTG
>CAZPUH010000596.1:0-1547 GCA_964589215.1 uncultured Myxococcales bacterium
CACCTCGGACGCGACCCGGCGCGCCGCGAATTCGTCGTTCACCGATGGACCAGGCGGGGCCAAGAGCCCCGAACACCGCTGAGCCTACCAGACGGCGGCGGGCTCCGCTTTGGCGGGTGGAGAGTTGCTAAGATCGCGTCATGGCCAAGACGCAGCCGCGTCCCCAGCCGGTCGACACCGTCGTCCCGGCGCGCAACTTCACGCTGACCGCCGACGATCGCGTCCGCGCGTACACGCAGGGGGTGCCGGGTTACATCCGGCGCCGGCGGCGGATCGAAGATCTCGAGGCGCAGCTGGTCGATCTGCTGGCGACGGCCGAGGAGCCGGCGCGGATGCTGGCGTCGCGCCGCTTCACGGCGGACCTGGCCACGCTGAACGACCTCATCGACCGGCACAACCGCTACTACCCGATCGAGGCCCGGCTGCCCATCGAGGTGCGGACGGGCCGGCTGCTGGACCGCGGGGTGCCGTGGCGACCGATGCCGGCGGTGACGGCGGCCGATCTGCTCGCCCGCGCCCGCGGCTGAATGTTTTTTTCGCGATCGCTGTAACGCCGGCGCGGCTGCCCGTACGTCGGGGTGGAGGATCGACATGACCAACTCGACCGAATCCAGCACGACCGTCGACGAGATCGCCGCCGGCATCTACCGCATCAGCACCCCCATCCCGCCCGCCGCCTTTCCGGGCGGCTTCACCTTCAACCAGTTCCTGGTCGTCGACGACGAGCCGCTGCTGTTCCACACCGGTATGCGGAGCCTGTTCCCGATGGTGCGCGGCGCGCTGGCGCGGGTCATTGACCCGGCGCGGCTGCGCTGGATCGGCTTTTCCCACGTCGAGGCGGACGAGTGCGGCGCGCTGAACGACTGGCTGGCCGTGGCGCCGCAGGCGCGCCCCGTCTGCAGCCAGGTCGCGGCGATGACGTCGGGCGACATCGCGGACCGCCCGCCGCGCGCGCTGGCCGACGGCGAAGAGCTCGCGCTGGGCGGCAGCAAGCGCCTGCGCTGGCTGGACGCGCCCCACCTGCCGCACAACTGGGAGTGCGGCTACATGTTCGAGACCTCGACGCGCACGCTGCTGTGCGGCGACCTCTTCACGCACGGGGGCGCCGATTTGCCGGCGCTCACCGAGTCGGAGGTGCTGGGACCCGCCGAGGCCATGCGGCGCGCGTCGCCGGCCAGCGTCGCCATCGACGTTCACGCGCGCGCCATCCTGAACAAGCTGGCCGCGACCGAGCCGCGCACGCTGGCGCTGATGCACGGCAGCTCTTACCGCGGCGACGGCGGCGCGCTGCTGCGGGCCTTCGGTGACGCCCTCGGCGTGTGAATCGAGCGCGGGCCGCCCGTGCTACGCTCTCGCGCCGATGCAGCCGTCGGACGCAGAGCTGCTGCGCGCGATTGCGGCCCGCGACCAGCACGCGCGCGGCGCGGAGACCGAGCTGTGCCGGCGGTTCGCGCCGCGCATTCGCCTCTACGGGTTGCGCCACCTGCGCGACGAGGACCGGGCCCGCGACCTGGTCCAGGCGGTGCTGCTGGCCGTCCTGCAGGCGG
>CAZPUH010000597.1:0-3297 GCA_964589215.1 uncultured Myxococcales bacterium
GGGTGGCGGCAATTTGCGCTACACAGAGCGGGGGCCGCCGGCACGCACGATGGATCTGGGCGCAGTCGCGTTTCGCGGGACGACGCGGTTCCGTTTGGTGCGCTTCCTCGGGCGCGGCGGCATGGGCGTCGTCTACGAGGCCTTCGATGAGGTGAACCGCGTCCCCGTCGCGCTGAAGCTGCTGCCGGTCGTCAACCCCGACATGCTGCTGCGGTTCAAGCGCGAGTTCCGCGCCGTGGCCGACGTTCGACACCCGAACCTGGTGCGCCTGGGCGAGCTGGTCTCCGAGGGGTCGCAGTGGTTCTTCACGATGGAGCTGGTCGACGGGGCCGACCTCATCAGCCACGTGCGCGGCCTCGAGCCCCCGACCCGCCCTCCCGAAACGCCGGCGCTGGCCTCCGACGCGCCGACGCCCATCGTGGCCCCCGGCGAGGCCCTGCGCCGCTACGACCCCGGCGGCAGCAACGTCTACCGCGAGGATCGGCTGCGCGCCGATTTGACCCAGCTGGCGCGGGCGCTGGTCGCGCTGCACGACGCGGGCTGCGTCCACCGCGACGTCAAGCCGTCGAACGTGCTGGTCACGCCGGAGGGGCGCGTGGTGCTGCTGGACTTCGGTCTGGTGAGCGCGACGACGCTGGCCACCACCCACTCGGGCGCCGGCACCCCCGAATACATGTCGCCCGAACAGGTGGCGCTGCAGCCGGTCAGCGCGGCGGCCGACTGGTACGCGTTCGGCGTGATCCTGTTCGAGATCCTGACCGGCCGGCTGCCGTTCGAGGGGCTGCCGCACGAGATCCTGTACCGCAAGCAGCACGGCCGCCCGCCGCGCGTGGCGGCGCTGTTCCCCGGCGCGCCGGCCGACCTGGCGGCGCTCTGCGACCGGCTCCTCGAACCGGACCCCGCCGCGCGGCCGACGGGCGCCGAGGTGCTGGCCGTGCTGGAGCCCGCCCGCGCCGGTGCTCCCGTCCCCGCCCCGATCCGGCGCGACGAGCCGACGGCCGTCGTCGGGCGGGAGGCCGAGCTGAAGGTCCTGGCCGCCGCGCTGAACGAGGTCCGGTCGGGCCAGGGCGCCCGCCTTCTGGTCGTGCGCGGCGAATCGGGCGTCGGCAAGTCGTCGCTGGTCGCGACGTTCCTGCAGCGGCTGGAGGACGACGCCAACCCGGAAGCCGGTGACGGCGACTGGGTGGAACGCGGCCCGCCGCTGGTGCTGACCGCGCGCTGCTACGAGCGCGAGCTGGTCCCCTTCAAGGCGTTCGACGGCCTGGTCGACGCGCTCACGCACGTGCTGCGCCGCCTGGACGCCGACACGCTGGGGCGGGTGATCCCCGATCGCGCCGCCGTGCTGCTGCAGGCGTTCCCCGTGCTGGGGCGGGTGCCGCTGATCGCCCACGCGCCGCAACAGCACGTCGGAACCGACCCGCGCGAGGTGCGTGACTCGATGTTCGTGGCGTTCCGGCAGCTGCTGCGGGGGCTGGCGGCGCTGGCCCCCATCGTTGCGTTCGTCGACGACCTGCAGTGGGCCGACGCCGACTCGCGCGCGCTGCTGACCGAGGTGCTGCGCCCGCCGGACGCGCCGCGCATGCTGCTGATCGGGTCGTTCCGGACCACGTCCTCCGACGAGCGCGCCGCGACGCTGCTGGGGGGCGAGGTGCCCGAACAGCAGCTCGCGCTGGGGAACCTGACCGGCGACGCGGCCCGCGCGCTGGCGCGGGGGCTGCTGGCCAGCAGCGGCAACAGCGGCAATCTGGATCGCAACGCAGAGGTCATGGCGCGCGAGTCGGGCGGGCACCCGCTGTTCCTGCTGGAGCTGGCCCGCACGGCGCACCTGCGGCGCGGCAACGGCGCGTCGGTGACGCTGGACGGCGTGCTTCGCGCGCAGCTGGAGTCGTTCTCGGCGCCCGCGGTGCGGCTGCTGCGCGCGCTGGCGGTCGCGGGCGCCCCGACGCCCGTCCGGATGCTGCGCCGCCTGGCGGGCGTCGAGGGGCCGGCGGCCCTGTCGCTGGTCGACGAGCTGCGCGCCGCCAAGCTGGTCTACGCCGTCACCGAGCCGGACGACGAGCTGCTGGACTTCACGCACGACCGCATCCGGCTGGTGGCGCGGCAGTCCACCTCCAGCGCGGAGGCGCGCGCGCTGCACGGCGACCTGGCCGAGGCGTTCGAGCACGCGGGCAACGTGCTGCGGGCCGCCTTCCACTGGCGCGAGGCGGGACACCCGGATCGCGCCGCGGTGCACTTCGCGGCGGCGGCGCGGCGGGCGGCCGAGTCGCTGGCGTTCGACCGGGCCGCCGAGCAATACCGCGATGCACTGGCGCTGGGGACCTGGTCCGACGAGCAGCGGCGCGAGCTGCTGGTGGGTCTGGGCGACGCGCTGGCGAACGCCGGGCACGGCGCCGAGGCGGCCGCCCACTACCTGACCGCGGCGCCGAGGAGCTGATTCGCAGCGGCCGCCTCGACGAGGGGCGCGAGGTCGCCGCGGAGGCGCTGGCCGCCGCGGGCCTGGCGTTCGCCAAGTCACCGGTGCGCGCGCTGCTGGTGCAGCGGGCGGCGCTCTTTCTGCGCGGCCGGCGCTTTCGGGCGCGCACCGCCGAGGAGATCGCGCCGCGTGACCTGGCACGCGCCGACCTCTGCTGGTCGATCTCGTCGGGGCTAGGGCTGATGGACCCCGTGCAGGGCGCGCACTTCCAGGCCCGCAGCCTGCTGCAGGCGCTGCGGGCCGGCGAGCCGTCGCGCATCTCGCGCGGCATCGCGGGCGAGGCCGCCTACGCCGCCGCCCAGGGCAACGACCGGCGCGCGCAGCGCCTGCTGGCCGAGGCCGCCGCCATCGCCGCCAAGCTGGAACACCCGCACGCGACCGGGATCGTCGCGCTGATGAGCGGCCTGTCCGCGCACCTGGGCGGCCGGTTCGCGCCGGCGCTGGAGCACCTGGCCGCGGCTGAACGCATCTTTCGTGAACGCTGCGTGGGCGCCGCCTGGGAGCTGAACGCCGTCCGGCACTTCACGCTCGAGTGCTTCTATTACCTGGGCGCGCTCGAGCGGTTCCGGGTGTCCGCGGCCGAGGGGCTCAAGGAAGCCAACGATCGCGGCTCGGTCTACGCCGCCACGACCTTGCGCATCGGCCTGGCGAACGCCGTCTGGCTGCTGGGCGACGACCCGGCGCGCGCGCGGCGCGAGGCGCGCGAGGCGATGGCCGCCTGGTCGGCCCAGGGCTACCACATCCAGCACTGGTACCAGCTGATCGCCGACACCCAGACCGACCTCTACGAAGGCGACGGCGAGGGGGCGTTCCAGCGTCTCATG
>CAZPUH010000598.1:0-2436 GCA_964589215.1 uncultured Myxococcales bacterium
TCGCCCTTACCCCGTCCTCGTCCACGTCCTCGACCTCGGCCACGTCGCCGTCCTCGTTTCCGTCCCCGTTCGCGAGGCGCCGCGCTCGCACGAAGCCGCCCCCATCCCGAGCCTCGAGGACGAGGACGAGGACGAGGACGGGGACTAGGTGATTGACGCGCCCAGGGTGGCGAGGGTGGTGGCGAAGGTGGGGAAGGACGTGCCGATGTCGACGGTGGGAACGGTCGTCTCGTCCTCGCCGCGCAAGCCCAGGATTGCGCCGGACATGGCGATGCGATGGTCGTGCTCCGGCACCACGGCGCCGCCCTTCGGCGCGCGGCCGGCCAGTCCGATGACCGACAGCCCGTCCGGCCGCTCGGTGACTGCGGCGCCGGCGCGGCCCAGCTCCCGGGCCAGGGCGGCGATACGGTCGGACTCCTTGATGCGCAGCTCGGCGAGGTCCGCGAAGACCGTCTCGCCGTCGGCGCAGGCGGCCGCCACCGCCAGCGCGGGGATCTCGTCGATGGCCCGCAGCGCCAGATCGCCCGCGATCCGCGTGCCGCGCAGGCGGCTCGCGCGCGCGCGCACCCGGCCGACGGGCTCGCCCATGGCGTCGCCCGTGACCTCGACGTCCAGCTCCGCGCCCATGGCGCGCAGCGCGTCCAGCGCGCCGGCACGGGTGGGGTTCAGTCCGACCCCCTCCACCGTGACGTCGCTGCCGGGCACGATCAGCGCGGCGACGATCAGGAACGTCGCCGACGACAGGTCGCCGGGGATCGTGAGCCGCGTGGGCCGCAGGCGGCCGTTCCACCCGACGGGATCGATCACGATCGCGCCCGTTCCGTCCACGGAGATGGGCGCGCCCATGAATCCCAGCATGCGCTCCGTGTGATCGCGCGAACGGGCCGGCTCGCGCAGGGCGCTACGGCCGCTGGCCTGCAACGCGGCCAGGATCAACGCGCTCTTCAGCTGAGCGCTGGCGACCTTCAGCTGGTACGAGATCCCTTTCAGCGAGCCGCCGCGGATGCGCAGTGGCGGGAAGATGTCGCCGGGCCGGGCCGGATCGCCGCGCCCGTCGATCTGCGCGCCCATCTGACGCAGCGGCGTCGCGACCCGCCCCATCGGCCGGCGCGTCAGCGAGGCGTCGCCGCAGAGGCCGGTCTCGAACGGGCGGCCCGCGAGCAGCCCCAGCAGCAGCCGAATGGTCGTCCCCGAGTTGCCGCAGTCGAGCTCCGTCGCCGCGGCCTGCAACCCCGCGAAGCCGACGCCCGCGATGCGAGCGCGGCCGCCGCCGCCGTCGTCACCCTCCAGCTGGATGTCCACGCCCAGCGCGCGCAGCGCCGCCGCCGTCGACAGGTTGTCGCCACCGCGGCCGAGCCCCTCCGCCTCGACGACGCCGTCCGCGAGCGCGCCGAACAGGAGCGCCCGGTGCGAGATCGACTTGTCGCCGGGGACGCGGCACACGCCTCGCAGCGGGGGCGAGGATCGAACGCGAAGCAAGGAGGTCATGCCAGGATGACTACGATGACTACCACGTCAGTGGTGCGCGGCGGCCACCATCTGCAACACGGCCAGCAGCTTCTCGGCCAACCTCTCGCGCATCTCGACCGGCACCGACACGTGCCCGTGAAGGCGCGCCCCTTCGGCGCCCACCGTCAGGGATCTCAGGATCGGCGCCAGACCCAGGAGACGGATCATCGTCCCCTCGGCGTAGTCGCGGGCGGCGTTCGTGACTGCCCGGGCCGTCGCCGCGGCGTCGGCGGCGTTGTCGGCCACGCCGGTGAAGTCGAGGTTGAGATCCTCGCCGAGATCCATGCGGGCCGCGAACCGCTGGAGCCCAGCCGGCAGCGCCAGGAACCCGGCCGCCCGCGCGCGCAGCGGCTCGGTGACGTTCACGGCCACGAAGGCGGCGGGTCCGCTTCCTTCCGCGCCCATCGCGCGCCGCAGCTCGCCGAGCGGCCCGGACCGGGCGTCGGGGACGATGCCCCAGGCGGCGTCGATGGCGGCCCGAACGTCCGCGGAGCTGCCGCTCGCCACCGTCCGCGGCGTGACGAGCGCGACCGCCCGCTCGCCCGTGTCCCAGACCGGGCTGTCGCGCCAGCGCGTCGCGGAGACGTGTTCGTTCGCCCCGCTGAAGGCCGCGGCGATGCGGCGCGGATCGAACCGGCCGCGTAGCACCGTCAGGTTGTGGGGCGCGCCGCCGGTCTCCACGGCGACCACCAGCAGCCGGTCGGCGTCCGTGAAGGGGTCGTAGCCGAGGGTCTGGACGCTGTGCTCGCGCTGTCCCGACAGGTCCGACTGGGTCAGCGCCCGCGTCCAGGGTGACGCTCGCAGCACCGAGAGGTCGACGTCGGCGACGGTGTCGGCGGCGCTGGGCGCCAGGTTCCACAGGTCGCTGTCGTCCGCCGCGCCGCGCGCCGCGGGTGTGCCCGGCGCGCCGCTCTGCACCTCGGCGCA
>CAZPUH010000599.1:0-3093 GCA_964589215.1 uncultured Myxococcales bacterium
CTGCACGCCCGGCTGCGCGTTGTAGTGCCGCAGCCACAGTCGCGTCTGCTCCGGATCGGCCAGGTCCGATTTGTTGAGCAGCTTCAGCGCGGGCTTCTGCCCCGCGTGGCGCAGCGCCTCGAAGGTCGGGTTGCAGCTGGCGCGCGGGACGCGGGCGTCGAGCACCTCGATGACGAGGTCGGTCGCGCGCATCGACTCGGCCGCCTTCTTGCGCGCCGCGATCATGTGTCCCGGAAACCATCTGATCGACATGGCGCCTGATTCTCCGAGGGCGCTCAGTATCCCCGGCTGGCGCGGAGCCGTCCACCTGCGGCCGCGCTTGCCGTGGAGGCCTGGGGTCGACCATCCTCCGGTGAGATGCTGGTCTTCGACAACAGCTACGCGCGGCTCCCCGAACGCTTCTACGCCCGGGTCGCGCCCACGAAGGTGGGCGATCCTCGGGTCTTGCGGATCAACCGACCGCTCGCCGAGCTCCTGGGCGCGGACCCGGACGGGCTCGCGTCCAGCGACGGCGCTTCCGTCCTGGTCGGGAACGAGCTCCCGCCGGGCGCCGAGCCGCTGGCTCTGGCCTACGCCGGCCATCAATTCGGCGGATTCGTCCCTCAGCTGGGCGACGGTCGGGCGATCTTGCTTGGCGAGATCGTCGGCACGGACGGAAGGCGGCGCGACATCCAGCTCAAGGGGGCCGGGCGCACGCCTTTCTCACGCGGCGGCGACGGACGCGCGGCCCTCGGGCCGGTGTTGCGCGAGTATCTCGTGAGCGAGGCGATGGCCGCGCTCGGAATTCCCACCACGCGCGCGCTGGCCGTCGCGACCACGGGCGAGGTCGTCATGCGGGACGAACCGCTGCCAGGCGCCGTTCTCACCCGCGTGGCCGCCAGCCACCTCCGGGTTGGCACCTTCGAGTTCTTCGCCGCGCGCGGCGACCGCGACGCGCTTGTCGCCCTGACTGGGCACGCCCTCGCGCGCCACTACCCGGCCGCCGCCGGCAGCGGCAACGACGCGCTCGCCCTGCTGGAGCAGGTGATTGACGCCCAGGCGAACCTGGTCGCGCGCTGGCTGGGCGTCGGCTTCGTCCACGGCGTCATGAACACGGACAACACGGCCATCTCGGGCGAGACGCTCGACTACGGCCCTTGCGCGTTTCTCGACGCGTACGACCCGAACCAGACCTTCAGCTCCATCGACCACGGCGGCCGGTACGCCTTCTCGAATCAGCCGCGCATCGCCCAGTGGAACATGGCCCGCTTCGCCGAAACGCTTCTGGACCTCGTGGCCGAAGACCAGGATGAAGCAATCCGCGTCGCCAGCGACCGCCTGTCTCGCTTTTCCACTCTCTTCGAGGCGGCCCACCTTCGCGTCCTGCGCGCAAAGCTGGGCCTCACGCGCGAGGACCCGGACGACGGTTCCCTGGCCCTCGATCTGCTGAGCCGCCTCGCCGAGAACCGTGTGGACTACACCCTCTTCTTTCGACGGCTGTGTGCCTCTGCCGCCGATCCGTCCTTCGACGCCGACGTGTTGCCCTTGTTCGAGAACCCCGACGCGTTCCGCACCTGGGCCGAGACGTGGCGCCGCCGTCTCGACAGCGATCCGCTCTCCCCCGCCGACCGCGCAACCTCGATGAAACGAGTCAACCCCGCGTTCATCCCCCGAAACCACCGCGTCGAGGAGGCGCTCGAAGCGGCCGTCCGCCGCGGCGACCTCGGCCCCTTCGACGCCCTGGCCGACGTGCTCGCCCGGCCCTACGAAGATCAGCCAGAGCGCGCCGAGCTCGCTGCTCCGCCCGGGCCAGAGTGGCGGCGGTACCGGACGTTCTGCGGAACCTGAATCGCCCCCGCGCCGGATCGAAGCTGTGCCCGCTTACGGGCGGCACTGCACGGCGTCGGCGAGGTAGGCGGCCTCGTTGGCGCGAGCGCGCGCTTCCGCGCGGAGGGGGTCTGGCGTCGCGGGGCGGGCCTCGGCGGCCTCCCAGAGAGCCTGCCGGTCGAGGCAAATGGCCGCGGCAGGCTTCCGGTCCGCGACGACAGCTTCCAGCAGCGCGCGTTCGACCCGGCGCGCGAGATCCTCCCGCATCGCCGCGCTGATGATGCCGCCATACGAGTCTCCGAACTTCTCGGCGACGACCGTGGCGAGCACCTCGGGCGAAAGATGTTCCATGGGCTTGCGCAGAATATTACGCCCTGACCACTCTAACTGTTCCGGCTGCGCCCGTGCGCACGCCGAAAACCTGGACAAGCTGTCGAACGCTTTCACGAAAAAGAGCGGGCTATGAGCACCAGCGAACTTTTGAAGGTCAGCGCCTCGTACGACCTCGTCACGCCAGCCGAAGGTCGCGTGGGGATCGTCCGCATCGAGGCGATCACCGCCAAGGGAACAGTCCGCACCGCCCTGACGCTGGACCGCCACGGCGACCAACCGACCGACACCGAGGCGGCCCTCCGCCGGCTCGCGGAGGCCGCGGACCAGCTGGCGTTCGCGGTGATGGCCGACGAAGAGGAACGGCTGCGCGCCAGCGGGCTGACCATCCGCGACGCCACAACCGGACGGTCTCTCGTCCTCGGAACCCACTACGAGGCCCTCTTCGTGAACCCGAAAGTCACGCAGCTCGCGTTCACGCTGCGCCGTCGCTGACCACGCTCGACGACGCGGCGGTTGCGATCGAGCGGATCGATGCACCGATCGGCTGCGCAGAAGACGGGGCGAGGCGATCCTTCCGTGATGACGAGACCCTCCACGCCGCTCGGCGTGAGGGCGCGCTCGGCCGATCGCCTCATGGTTTGCCACATCTAGGCGCGTGGCTCCTTGGGGATGTACTCTGCGACCATGGCTTCCCGGCTCATCGCGATTATTTCCACTGCGCTCCTACTCACCTCCTGCGGCGCGGCGACCATCAAGACCGCGGACGGCTCCGGACAGGGCGGCGCGGCGGAGGGCGCCGGTGGGTCGGGCGGCGCAGCCACGACCAGTGGCGGCGGTAGCGCGGGAAAGCGCGGCGTCGGCGGAAGCGCGGGCGGTGGCACCGGCGGCAGTTCGGGTGGAGCGGGCGGAAGCGCGAGCGGCGGCGCTGGGGCGGCCGCCGCGGGCAGCGGGGGC
>CAZPUH010000600.1:0-27284 GCA_964589215.1 uncultured Myxococcales bacterium
GGCGTACAGGACCCGATCGCGGATCGCCTGCAGGACCTGCCGGTGGGCCTCGTTCATCTCCAGGTACGCCAGCAGCGCGAAGTAGTCGCCCGGGCCCAGCCGGCGCAGGTGCGCGCCCAGGACGCTCTCCAGCGTGGCCGGCTGGCCGATCGCGGCCGACAGAGCCTCCGCGTTGGCCGGATCGGTGAAGAGGCGAATGTCGTCGGCGGCCAGCAGGGGCGCCTCCTGCGGCAGCGTGCCGCGCTCTTCGTACGCGGTGGTCAGCCGCCGCGTGGCGGTCTTGCTCGCCTCGACATCCGGCTGATCGAACGGGTCGATGCCCATGATGGCCCCGGCCACGGCGGTGGCCATCTCCCACCGGAAGAACTCCTGGCCCAGGTCGTAGGGATCGTCGACGGTGACCCGCACGATCGGGTGGCCGGCCCGCTCCAGCGCGTTCGCCAGCGTCGCGCGGGCCGGGTCGGGCGGGTCGCTGGCCAGGTTCAGGAACACGAACAGCCGGTCGGTGCCGTACACGCCGGGACCGTTCGTCCGCTCGTGGTCGATGGGGATCAGCCCCTTGCCGTCCTTGCCCGTCGACTCCGCGATCAGCTGCTCCAGCCAGGCGCCCAGCCCGTCGACCCCCGGCGTCGAGATGATGGTGACCTTGTCGCGCCCGAACTGCGTCCCGGCCACGCCCAGGATGGTCCCCAGCACGACGCCCGGGTTCTCCTCGACGGGCACCGACGGCGTGCAGGCGTTCACCATCGCCTCCGTCCGGTCCAGCAGCTCGGCCACGTCGACGCCCATCGCCGCCGCCGGCACCAGGCCGAAGTCCGACAGCACCGAGTAGCGCCCGCCGATGTTGGGCCAGCCGAAGAAGATGCGCCGGAAATGGTCCGCCTCGGCGACGTGCTGCATCTTCGAGTGCGGATCGGTGATGGCCACGAAGCGGTTTCCTGCCTCCTCGCGACCGACCGCCTGCACGACGCGGTCGTAGAAGTACTGCTTGAAGATGTTGGGCTCCAGCGTCGACCCCGACTTGCTGGACACGATGAACAGCGTCCGCTGGATGTCGATGGCGGCCTCGGCGGCGGCGATCTGCGCCGGGTCGGTCGAGTCCAGGATGCGCAGCTCCGGAAAGCCCGGCAGGTTCCCGAACGTCCGCCGGATCACCTCGGGCCCCAGGCTCGAGCCGCCCATCCCCAGCAGCAGCACGTGGGTGAAGCCGCCGTCGCGCACGGTCTCCGCCATCTGGCGGAAGCGCTGGGCGTGCGCCAGCTGATCGTCGGTGATCCCCAGCCACCCCAGCCACTGCGCCTCGTCGCGGCCACTCCACAGCGAGGGATCGCGCTGCCAGAGCCGCCGCACGTTCCCCCCTGCGTGCCAGTCGGACAGCGAGCCGGCGACGGCGGCGCCCATCGACGCGGGGAGCGTGTACGTCAGGCGGTTGATGCGCTTGGTCTGCGCCTCGCGGCTCTGCTCCTCCACGGCGTCCAGCAGCTTCTCGAACGCGGTCGCGAAGAGGCGCACGCCCTCGGCCAGCAGGTGATCGGTGACGTTCTGCAGATCGATACCCAGCTCGACCAGCGACGCCATGGTGTCGCGCGCCCCCTCCGTATCCTCCAGCAGGCTGGCCCGCGGGCGACCGTGGTCGCGGAACGCATCCAGCGTCGCCGGAGGCAGCGTCGTGATCGTCTCCGGCCCGATGAGCTCCTCGACGTAGACGACGTCGGAGGCGGCGGGGTTCCTCGCGCCCGTGCTGGCCCACAGCAGCTGCTGCGTCTGCGCGCCGATGTCGGCCAGCCGCCGCCACCGCCGGCTGGAGAAGACCTCGCCGTAGAAGTCGTAGGCCAGCTTCGCGTTGGCAATGGCGACCCTGTTCTCCAGCGAGCGCAGCAGCGCCTGCTCCCGCGGGTCGCGTGACGACGCCAGCCGCTGGGCGACGATCGTCTCCAGCGCGCTGTCGATGCGTCCCACGAAGAAGCTGGCCGTCCCGGCGACGGTACGTGGATCGCCGCCAGACGCGACCAGCTGCTCGATCCCCGAGATGTACGCCTCGACGACGCGCGCGTATGCGGCGCGGTCGAACAGCAGCGTCGCGTTGACGTTGATCCCCTCGGCGATGAGCTGCTCGATGGCCGCGATCCCCTGCGGCGTGGCCGGCACCTTGATCATCGCGTTGGGGCGGCCGATCTCCTTCCAGAGGCGCCGCCCCTCTTCGAACGTCCCGTCCGTGTCGTACGCCAGCGTCGGCGCGACCTCGAGGCTCACGTATCCGTCGCGCGCCGCCGAGCGATCGTAGACGGGGCGCAGCACGTCGGCGGCTTCGCGGATGTCGCGGATGGCCAGCCGCTCGTACAGCGTCTTGGCGTCCAGCGTGCGGGCGTCCGCCGCCTGCAAGATGTCTCGATAGTCCGAGCCGCCCGAGATCGCCTTCTCGAAGATGGCCGGGTTCGAGGTGAGCCCCGACAGGTTGTCTTGCTCGACCAGGTCCTGCAGCTCGCCGCTGGTGATGAGGCTGCGGCGAATGTGATCGAGCCACACGGACTGCCCGTACACTGCCAGCGCCCGCAGCGGGCTCTCCAGCGCCGTCAGCTTGGCCAGCCGGCGCACGTGGCGCGCGTCACCGCTGAAGCGGGCGTTGAGGAACGCCCGGATCAGCTCGCGCGCCAGCTCGATGCCCACGACGCGCCCGCCCAGCACCAGCACGTTCATGTCGTCGTGCTCGACGCCCTGATGCGCCGAGTAGGTGTCGTGGCACAGGCCGGCCCGCACGCCGGGGATGCGGTTGGCGGCCATCGAGGCGCCCACGCCGCTGCCGCACAGGATGATGCCCCTGTCGGCGCGCCCCGCCCGGACCGCCGCCCCGACTGCCTCGGCGTAGTCCGTATAATCGACGGGCGCCCTGCCGTGCGTCCCCAGATCGGACACCTGACAGCCGTCGGCGGCCAGGAACGACTTCAGGACCTCCTTCAGGTCGAAGCCCGCGTGATCGGATCCAATCGCAATGCGCATGGCTCACCCTTCTGCGAGCTGCCCGGGCTCGCGCGTGGCGGTCAGTCGGGCCAGGTCAGTCGGGCCAAGGTCAGTCGGGCCACGTCCAGTCGGTGATCTCGGGACGGTCGGCGCCGCGCTGGTGCGCGTACTGCAGGTTGTCGACGATCGCGTTCTTCATGTCCTCTTTCAGGTGCGCGGCGCTGGCCTGCAACCGCGGAACACGCTCGATGACGTCCATGACCAGGTGGAACCGGGACGCGTCGTTCAGCATCGCCAGCTCGAACGGGGTGTTGATGTTCCCCTTTTCCTTGTAGCCCCGCACGTGCAGCCGCTCGTGCCCGGCGTAGCGGTAGGCCATCTTGTGAATCAGCCACGGGTACCCGTGAAAGCTGAAGATGATGGGCTTGTCGACGGTGAACACGCCCTCGAAGTCGCGGGCCTCCGAGCCGTTCGGGTGCTCGGTGAGCGGCTGCAGCTTGAAGAGGTCGACGACGTTCACGAACCGCAGCTTCAGGTCCGGGACGCGCTGGCGCAGGATTGACGCCGCCGCCAGCGCCTCCATGGTCGCGACGTCGCCGCAGCAGGCCAGCACCACCTCGGCCTCGGCCCCGGCGTCGGTGCTGGCGCGCTTCCAGATCCCGAAGCCCTTGGTCACGTGAATGATGGCCTCGTCGATGGTGGTGAACTGCAGGTGCTTCTGCTTGTCGGCGACGATGACGTTGACGCAGTTCGTGCTGCGCAGGCAGCGATCCGCGACCGCCAGCAGCGTGTTCGCGTCCGGCGGCAGGTAGATGCGCGTCACCGACGGCGACTTGTTGGTCAGCAGGTCGATGAAGCCCGGGTCCTGGTGCGAGAACCCGTTGTGATCCTGCCGCCACACCGTCGACGACAGCAGGATGGTCTCCGACGACACCGGCGCGCGCCACTTCACGTGGTTCGAGGCGATGTCCAGCCACTTGGCGTGCTGATTGACCATCGAGTCGACGACGTGCGCAAACGCCTCGTACGTGTGGAACAGCCCGTGCCGGCCGGTCAGCAGGTACCCCTCCAGCCAGCCGAGCAACGTGTGCTCGGACAGCAGCTCCATGACGCGCCCGTCGCGCGCCAGCTCGCCGCCGTCGGCGTCCTCGGGCAGCATGTCCGCCAGCCAGGTCTTCTTGCTGGCCTGGTAGATCGCCTGCAGCCGGTTCGACGCCGTCTCGTCGGGGCCGAACACGCGGAACGTCTCCGGGTTGTTGCGCATGACGTCGCGCAGGAACTCGCCCAGCGGCTTCGTGTTCTCGTACTGCGTGGTTCCGCGCGCCGACACCGGCACGGCGTACTCGCGGAAGTCGGGCAGCTTCAGCTCCTTGCGCAGCAGGCCGCCGTTCGTGTGCGGGTTCGCGCTCATCCGCCGCCGCCCCTTCGGCGACAGCGCCCGCAGCTCGGGCACCACCCGCCCCGTCTCGTCGAACAGCTCCTCCGGGCGGTAGCTGCGCATCCACGCCTCCAGCACCTTGAGGTGCGTCGGGTTGTCGCGCACGTCCGCGAAGGGGACCTGGTGCGAGCGCCAGTACCCTTCCAGCTTGTGCCCCTCCAGCTCCTTCGGTCCCGTCCACCCCTTCGGGGCGCGCAGCACGATCATCGGCCAGCGCGGGCGCACAGGGTCGTTCGACTGCCGGGCGCGCCGCTGGATCGCGCGGATCTCGTCGATCGCGCGCTCGGTGGCCTCGGCCATCTTCTGGTGCATGACGGCCGGCTCGCTCCCCTCGACGAACAGGGGCTTGTACCCGTACCCCGTGAACAGCGCCTCCAGCTCTTCGTGGCTGATGCGCGAGAGCACCGTGGGGTTGGCGATCTTGTAGCCGTTGAGGCTCAGGATCGGCAGCACCGCGCCGTCGCGGACGGGGTTGAGGAACTTGTTCGAGTGCCAGGCCGTCGCCAGCGGGCCCGTCTCGGCCTCACCGTCGCCCACGACGCACCCCACGATCAGATCGGGGTTGTCGAAGGCCATGCCGAACGCGTGCGAGAGGCTGTAGCCCAGCTCGCCACCCTCGTGAATCGATCCCGGCGTCTCGGGCGTGGCGTGGCTGCCGATGTGACCCGGGAAGGAGAACTGTTTGAAGAACCGCCTGAGCCCGTCGGCGTCCTCGCTCTTGTCCGGGTAGATCTCCGAGTACGTCCCTTCCAGATACGCGGGCCCCAGGATGCCCGGCGCGCCGTGGCCCGGCCCCGCCACGAAGATCATGTCCAGGTCGTGCTTCACGATCTGGCGATTGAGGTGCGTCCAGACGAACGACAGCGCCGGGCTCGCGCCCCAGTGGCCGAGCAGTCGCAGCTTGATGTCCTCGGTCTCCAGCGGTCGTTTCAGCAGCGGGTTGTTCTGCAGGTAGATCATCCCCACCGAGAGGTAGTTGCAGGCCCGCCAGAAGGCGTGCATCAACTCCAGCTCCTTGGCCGACAGGGGGCCCTCTTTCGTGCGCCCGTTCGATGAGGAGCCCGACGCCTCCTTGGCGTGCATGCCCGGATCCCTGGTCATCGTCGTATGTGCCACTGCGGACCTCCCGTTGAGCTCGGTCAGATGGAAGCGGACTCGTTCTCCAGCTCGTCCCCGTACTCACCCAGCGCGGCCGCGCCCTCGCAGCGCGCGCGGTGGTGGAAGGCGCGCTGCCCCTCGGCTACGTTCTCGGGCTTGCCGCGCCAGGCCTTCATCGCCTCGTCCTGCAGCGCGCGCCCGTACGAGAACGTCAGCTTCCATGGCTTGGGCGCGTCCATCTGGTTGATGGCCGACAGGTGCTCGGTCGCGGTCACGTGGTCCTGTCCGCCCGACAGGAACACCACGCCCGGCACCGCCGCCGGACAGTGCCGCGTCAGCGCCCGCAGCGTGCTGGACGCGACCTCGTCGATCGACGCCGGGCGCGGGCAGTCCCGCCCCGGGACCACCATGTTCGGCTTCAGCAGCATCCCTTCGGGGTAGACGCGCTGGTCGAACAGCGCGCGGAAGACGATCTCCAGCACCCACTCGGTGACCTCGCCGCAGCGCTCGATGGCGTGCCGCCCCTCCATCAGGACCTCGGGCTCGACGATGGGGACCAGCCCCTCTTCCTGGCAAAGCGCGGCGTAGCGGGCCAGCGCGTCGGCGTTGGCCTGCAGGCAGGCCGGCGTCGGCAGCCCCTCGTCGATGATGATGACGGCTCGCCACTTCGCGAACCGCGCGCCCAGCTCTCGATACCCCTGCAGGCGCTCACGCAAGCCGTCCAGCCCCTCGGTGACGAACTCGCCCGGGGAGCCGGCCAGCGGCGTGACGCCCGCGTCGACCTTGATCCCGGGGATGACGCCGACGCGGACCAGCAGGGAGATCAGCGATTCGCCGGCGGCGCTGTTCTGGTGGATCGTCTCGTCCTGCAGGATCACGCCGGAGATGTAGTCGGCGATGCCGGGCGTGCTGAACAGCATCTCGCGGTAATCGCGCCGCGTGTCCGGCGTCGACTCGATTCCCACGGCCTGCAGGCGCTTGCCGATCGTATGCGGGGTTTCGTCCGCCGCCAGCAACCCCTTGCCGTCCTGGACCAGGCTCCACGCCGTTTCCTCGATCGTTATCGCTGAGATCGGTGACGTCGTCATGGCCCGCCTCCTCGCTCTGGAACCTAAGGTGGCGGGTCGGCGAAGGGACAGGCTGCCGCGGGCGCGCTTCGTAGAATGCGGCGCCGGCGCACGGGGCCCGTGATGACGCCGTTGTCATCTTGAGGACGACGGACGCGCCATGGACGAAGTCGACAAGCGCATCATCCTGGCCGGCGACGTCGGCGGAACCAACAGTCGCCTCGCGCTTTACGAAGCCACCGGCAACCGCGCCGCCCCGAGCCCGATCTTCGAGCGGAGCTATCCGTCGCGGTCCTATCGCGCGCTCGGCGAGATCGCGGACGAGTTCCTGACCGCCGCCGAGGTCGTGCTGGGCGGGCGCGTGGGGCGCGGCCGCGGCGTGCAGGCCGCCTGCCTGGCCGTGGCTGGGCCGATCGAGAACAACATCTTACGGGCCACGAACCTGCCGTGGACCATCGACGGCCGGATGCTCGCCGCGCATCTGGGCATCGATCGGGTGACGCTGGTGAACGACTTCTTCGCGGCCGCGCTGGGCGCGGTCGCCGTCGGGTCGGAGTGGCTGGTTCCGCTGGGCGGCACGCCCGGGGTGCGCCACGGGCCGATCGCGGTGCTGGGGGCCGGCACCGGCCTGGGCGTGGCGTTCCTGCTCTGGTCGAACGGCACCGACAGCTACCAGGTCGTTCCCTCCGAGGCCGGCCACGTCGACTTCGCGCCGCGCACCCCGCTGGAAGCGGGTCTGCTGCAGTACCTGATCCACAAGTACGGGCGCGTCTCGTGCGAGCGCGTGTTGTGCGGGCGCGGCCTGGTCGACGTCTTCACCTTCCTCTCGCAAGAGCCGGCCTGCCGCGCGCTCATCCGGGCAGAGACCACAGCCGCGCTGGCCGGCGTGGGTCACGGCCCCGATCCGGCGGCCGTCATCTCGGGGCTGGCGATGGCGGGCGGCGATCCGATCTGCGAGATGGCGCTGGCGCTGTTCTGTTCGGTGCTGGGGGCGGTGGCGGGGAATCTGGCGCTGGCGATCCTGGCGACGGGCGGCGTCTACGTGGCGGGCGGCATCGCGCCGCGCCTCATCTCGTACATCCCCAACGGGATCTTCCGCGAAGCCTTCGACAGCAAGGGGCGGCTGCACACGATGGTCGAGCGGTTTCCGGCCTTCGTGGTGACGCACCCGCAGGTCGGCCTGGTCGGAGCGGCCGCCGCGGCCGCCGCCATCGCCATGTGAGGGTTCGCCTCCGGAGAGACGATGAAGATCAAGTTGCTGGTCGCGGACGTCGACGGAACGCTGGTCACGCGGGCCAAGCTGCTGACGCCGCGCGCGCTGAACGCGCTGGACCGGTTGCGCGAGGCGGGCGTGCTGTTCGCGCTGACCAGCGGGCGGCCGCCGCGCGGGCTGGCGAAGCTGGTGAAGCAGCTGAACCTCACCACCGCGCTGGCGGCGTTCAACGGAGGCGTGTACGTGAAGCCCGATCTGAAGACGGTGCTCGCGCAGCGCACGATTGCGCCCGACGTCGCGCGCGAGGCGGTCGACTTCCTTCTGCACGCCGGCCTGGACGTCTGGGTGTACCAGGGCTGGGATTGGTTCCTGCGGCGCGCCGAAGCGCCGCACGTCGCGCGCGAGAGTCAGAACGTGGGCTTCCAGCCGATCGCGATCCCCGATCTGACCACCGTGCTGGACGAGCCGGTCAAGCTGGTGGGCGTCAGCGACGATCTGGCGCTGGTCGAGCGTTGCGAGCGGGAGCTGGCGGCGCGGTTGGGGACCGGGGCCTCGGCCGCGCGGTCGCAGCCGTACTTTCTGGACATCACGCACCCCGAGGCCAACAAGGGGATGGTGGTGCGCGAGGCGTCGCGCATCCTGAAGATCCCGCTTCACGAGATCGCCACCATCGGCGACATGTCGAACGACATTCCGATGCTGTCGGTCGCCGGGATGGGCATCGCGATGGGCAATGCCAGCCCCGAGGTGCAGGCGGTGGCCCGCCACGTGACGGCCTCGAACGAACAGGAAGGGTTCGCGCACGCGGTCGACACGTTCATCCTGGGACAGCCGCCGTTCGCGCGGACCGACCTGGGGCTGCCGCCGCGCACGCGCGGGTGTCTGTTCGGCCTGGAGGGCGTGCTGGCGCAGACCACGCGCATCGACGTGGAGGCCTGGAAGCGGCTGTTCGACACGTATCTGCGGCTCCGCGCGCGCGCCGGGCACCAGCCGTTCGTGCCCTTCGACGCCGTCGAGGACTACGCGCGCCACGTGCAGGGGCGCGGCGCGCAGGCGGCGATCCGGTCCTTTCTCGACGCGCGCGGCATCGAGCTGCCGGGGGCGACGGTCGAGGCACTGTCCGAGAGCAAGGGCGAGATCCTGACCGAGCTGCTCGATCAGAAGCGGCCCGACGTCTACGAAGGGTCGCTGGAGTTCCTGCAGGCGGCGCGACAGTCGGGGCTGCGCATCGGCGTCGTGTCACCGGACGACCATTGCCAGGACGTCCTGCGGTCGGCCGGCATCGCCGACCTCTTCGACGCCTGCATCGACGGCCCGTTCGCGGCGGCGCGGCGGCTGGACCCGCAACCGTCGCCGGACCTGCACCTGGCGGGCGCGCAGGCGCTGGGGCTCGACTGCGACGAGATCGCCGTGTTCGAGGCGGACCCGCGGGCCATCGAGGCGGGCCGCGCCGGGCACTTCGCTTACGTCGTCGGCGTCGATCGCGGCGGGCGGCCGCCCGACCTGCGCCGCTTCGGCGCCGACGTGGTCGTCGAGGATCTGGGCAGCCTGCTCTCGGCGGACGCCGAACGCGCCAGCGCGGGCGGCGGCGCCGAGATGTCCTGGTGAACCGTCAGCCTTGCGCCGTCACGGGACGATGATGTTCCGGATGCACTGGAGCGTGGTCTCGATGTGGAACGTCGAGTCGCAGCAGTGCCGGTCCGCGTAGAAGACGTCCATCTGATACGTGTTCCCGGGCGTGATGCCGAACTCGGCGGCGCGCGCGTCCAGGTCGGCCATACCGGTCTCCGCGATGTGGATGCCGCCCAGGTTGATCGCGAGGTGGCCGTTGATGAACACGAACACGTCGTCATCGCCGCGGAAGTTGAAGACCTCGCCGCCGCGATAGGGAAACGAGAAGTGAATCTCGGCCGTGAAGTCGTGGTTGTGGTCGGCGTACGGGTCGGGCCACCCCATCATGTCGATCGGGAAGAACTTGTCGTTGTCGTAGACGAACACGCCGGCGCGCGTGGGGTCCGGCGTCAGCGGGATCGTGACGTCGATGTGGATGTTCACGCCGTCGACGTCGCGGTACCACTGATCGAAGTTCGCCTGACCGGTCGTCGTCGGCGTGCCGTTCGGTCCCCCGGCGTAGACCGGCTTCGAGTCCGCGCCCAGCATCGTCGCCACGATGGCGCGGTCGTCGGTGACGGCCTGCTCGAAGTCGGGGTGCTTGGGCTGGTTGTCCTGCACGCTGCCGCGAAAGTCGCGCACGGCGATGCGCAGCTGCTGCTCGCAGTTGTTTCCGCCGCCGTCGTCCGGCGGCTGCGTCGCCGCGTCCTGCCCGGACCTCGTCGGGCTGCCGCCGGTCCCGCTGCTCTTGTTGCCGCCCGTGCCGGTCGCGACCGTGCCGCCGGTCGCTGCGCTACCCGTGGTCCCGCCGGCCGCGCCGCTGCTGCCCGCTTCCTTGACGCCTGCGCAGCCGGCGCCCAAACAGAGAAGAAGCAACAGTTGACATCGGGCGAATGTTGAACCCATCTCCGGACTCTAACATCAAGGGCGGTCCTCCAGCGCGGCGTAGCGAACCGTCAGGCGATGCCGCGCGGCGGGCGCCAGCGTGACGCGCCCGGCCCCGATCGCGCCGCTCTCGACGCAGACGAAGCGGCGCCAGGCGTCGGGCGCCAGATCGCTCAGCGTCGCGGCCTTGGCCGGCGCCGGGTTCCAGACCACCGTCGAGGGCGCGCCCGTGGTCTCGATCCGCAGCGCGCGTCCCCCGCTGGGGTCGCGCAGCGTGACCGGGCCCGGGCTGTCGTAGACGCGGTCGACCTCGCCGGCGATGTGCAGCGGCGCGGCGCCTTCCTTTCGAACGGCGCCCGCGGCGACCTTGTCGACGAAGTCGCATCCGGCCAGACCTTCGACGGCCACGCCCGCCACGTCGGAGACGGCAAAGTACGTGTGCAGCGCGGCTTCGAACGAGAACGGATCCGTTCCGGTGTTCGCCACCTCGAACGCCAGCGACAGCTGCGCGCCGGCCGTGACCGTCAGGCGCGCCTCGAAGCGGTGCGGGAACAGCTTCGCCGTGGCGTCGTCAGCGGCCAGCGCCAGCTCGATGGCCGCGTCGCCGCCCTCGGTCGCGCGCCCGCCAGAAAAGCGCCAGGCCGTCGTGCGCGCGAATCCGTGCGCCGGAAACCCGGGTTGCGTCGGGTGCGGGCCGAACCAGGGGAAGCAGACCGGGATTCCACCGCGCACGGCGGCGCCGCGCGCCCAGCGCGCCCGCTCGCTGACCCACAGCCAGTCGCGCCCGCCGCGCGGCACGAAGCTCAACACCTGCGCCCCCTGCAGCGCGACGAGGGCCGTCGACGCAGCCGTCTCGATCTCGACGACGTCCAGCCCGTTGTGCACACCCAGGTTCCAGCGCGGAAGCATGGGGCGCACTTTAGCGCCAATGCCGTTCAGTTAAGCGGTTTCGGCCGCGATTGAGGTTAGCGCGGAGGCGCCGGGTCGCCCGGCAGCGGCACGCCGCTGTCGGGGCGCCAGGCGGTGGCCGCGACGTGAGCCGCCTCCGGCAATCCCGGGAAGGCCTTGACCAGAGCGCCGTCGCGAAACACCCACAGCGTTCCGGGCGTTCCGGCGATCCACGGCTCCGCGCGCGTCAGCGGGTGCGTGGCGACGACGGCCACCGACCCGCTGCCCCGCATGAGGTCGGCCAGGTTCACCTCGACCTCCTCGTCGGCCAGCGTCACCACGCCCAGCGGCGGCTGGCGAACGATGTGGGACAGGTGATCCCCGCACCGCGCGAAAAGGAACCGCCCGTCCGCCAGCAAGCAGTTCAGGATGCCGTCGCTGCCGAGATCGTTCAGCAGCCGGAAGACGGTCGCGCCCGCCTCCTCGGCGTCGTCGGGCAGACCGTCGGGATGTACCTCGCGCAGCCGTTCCACCAGCCAGCAGAACGCATGTTCGCTGTCCGTGTCGCCCAGCGGCGCCTCGTACGCCAGCGGGCGTTCGCGCACGTGCGGCAGCGTGCCGTTGTGCGCGAACACCAGGTGCCGGCCCCGGAACGCGCGCACGAAGGGGTGCGTGTTCTCCAGCCGGGGCTCACCCAGGGTCTTCTTGCGGATGTGCGCGACCGCCAGCGGTGTCTCGATGGGGTTGTCGTGAAGGAAGCGCGCCAGCGGGCTCCGGTAGGCGGGGTGCTCTTCGCGGAACGTGCGCGCGACGTGGCGCTGGTACAGCGACACGCCCCACCCGTCCGCGTGTGGTCCCGTGCGCCCCCCACGCTGCAGAAAGCCCGAGAAGGAGAACGCGATGTCGATCGGTCGACTGGAGTCGATGCCCAGGAGCTCGCACATGGATCCCCGGCAAATTAGCCACGCCTGCGGGTCTGGCAGCCTCACAAATCGACCTCCGGCCCGTGATTCCCCCGCATTCCCCCCTTGTTCCTGACACTGCGAGATTTACGTACGGCACGGCAACGAACATGAACGCCCCCCCCGATCGGAAATCGACCGCGCCGGCACCTCAGGAAACCCTCACGCTCGGCATCGAGGAAGAATTCCACCTGGTCGATCTGGCCACGCGCCGGTCCACGCCGCGCGCCGGCGAGGTGCTGTCGCGGCTCGCCGAATCGGCCGGCTCGTACGCGGCGGAGCTGCAGCAAACGACGGTCGAGACCAACACGCCGGTCGTGCGAACGTTGGACGACCTCCGGCGCAGCCTGGCGACGCTGCGCGCCGAGCTCATCGGCGCGTGCGAGCCGCTGGGTGTGGGCGTCGTCGCCGCCGGCACGCTGCCGCTGCCGCTGCCGATCGCGATCACGGAGAACGCGCGCTTTCAGCGCATGCTGGCGGACTACCAGGTGCTGGTGCGCGAGCAGCTGATCTGCGGCTTGCAGGTGCACGTCGGCATCGGCGATCCGGACGTGGCGGCCCGGCTGATCGATCGGGTGGCGCGCTGGTTGCCCCCGCTGCTGGCGCTGTCGGCCAGCTCGCCCTTCTCGCACGACGGGCAGGACACCGGCTACGCGAGCACGCGAACGCTGATCTGGTCGCGCTGGCCGACCACCGGTTGCGCGGGCAGCTTCGCCAGCGCCGCCGAATACGACAGGCTGGTCCAGGACCTCATCGGGTCCGGGGTCATCAGCGATCGCGGCATGATCTACTTCGACGTCCGCCCCTCGGCGCACGCGCCCACGCTGGAGCTGCGGGTCTGCGACGCCTGTCCCTCGGTCGACACGGCGGTGCTGATCGCGGGGCTCTTTCGGGCCGTCGTCGCGCGCGAGCAGGCCCGCCTGCTGCGCGGCGAGCCGTCGCTGGCGCCGCCGGCGGCCGTCCTGCGCGCGGCGATGTGGCGAGCGGCGCGGTCGGCGCTGGAAGGCGAGCTGGTCGACCTGGCGGACCCTCACCCGGTCCCGGCCGGGGTCCTGGTGCGCGCCATGGTGGACGACCTGCGGCCGGAGCTGGAGGCGGACAGGTCGTGGCCGGCGGTCTCCGAGCTGGCGCAGGCGGCGCTGGCCCGCGGCAGCTCGGCGGCCCGCCAGCGCGAGGCGCTGCGCAAGCACGCCCGGATCGCCGACGTGGTCGATCTGCTGGTCGCCGAGACGGCGGGGCGCTTGCCGGCCGGCGCGCCCGCCCAGCCGCAGCCCGTCTTGCCCGGCTACGAGCCGGGTGAGTACGACGAGGCGGTGCGCCCCGACGGGCAGCCGCGTCCGTCGCACGCCGGCGTGCTCGAGATCCTGGCCAGCCTGCCGGCCCGGACGTTGCGCGCGCAGATGGAGACGCTGGAGCAAGCCAAGGAGCCGATGGGCCTGGTCTTCAAAGCGGCGGGCCAGTCTGCGCCCGCGTCGTTTCAGGTCGACCTGATTCCGCGGGTGGTCTCGGCAGAGGACTGGAGCCGGCTGCAGGGTGGCACCGCCCAGCGGGCGCGGGCGCTGGAAGCGTTCCTGAACGACATCTACGGCGCGCGCCAGATCGTGCGGGACGGCGTGCTGCCCGCCTGGGTGGCGACCGACGCGCCCGGGTATCGTGCGGCAGGGGAGGCGGTCCGGCCAGGGCAGCGCCGCATCCAGGTCGCCGGCTTCGACGTCGTGCGCGATCGGGACGGCCGCTGGCTGGTGCTGGAGGACAACGCCCGCGTGCCGTCGGGCGTGGCCTATGCCGTCGCGTGCCGGCGCCTCTTGCGAGCCGCGTGTCCCGAGCTCTTCGGCGCCGCCGACCTGCACGATCCCGAAGAGGCTCCCGGGCTGTTGCGCGCGGCGCTGGCTGAATCGGCCCCGCCGGGCGCGCCGGCCACGCCGCGGATTTGCATGCTCACGTCAGGCCCGGACGACTCGGCGTACTTCGAGCACCGCTGGCTGGCCTCGGCGATGGACATCCCTCTGGTGACCGGCGCCGATCTGATGGTCGACGGCGACGCCGCCTACCTGGTCGAGGACGGCCGCCGGCGCCCGCTGGACGTCATCTACCTGCGCATGGACGATCGGCTGGCGCGCACCCGGGGCGCCGACGGCCAGCCGCTGGGGCCCGGGCTGGTCGGGGCCGTGCGCGCCGGCCGCCTGACGCTGGCGAACGCGCTGGGGAACGGCGTCGCCGACGACAAGGCGACCTACGCGTTCGTTCCGGTGTTGATCGACTACTACCTGGGCGAGCGGCCCCTGCTGGACCAGGTGCGGACCTACCATTGCGCCGATCCCGATCAGCGACGCGAGGTGATGTCGCGCCTGGACCAGCTGGTCGTCAAGCCGGTGGACGGCTACGGGGGACTGGGCGTCGTGATCGGCCCGCGCGCCAGCGAGCAGGAGCTGGCCGACGTGCGCGCGCTGATCCGGCAGCAGCCGGCCCGCTGGGTTGCGCAGGAGACCGTCGCGCTGTCGACGCACCCCACGTTCGTTCCGGCGGCGGGCGGCGGAGCGCCGCCCTTTCAGGCCCGGCACGTGGACCTGCGCGTCTTCGTGTATCAGGGGGCGGCGCCCGTCGTCGTGCCGGCGCCGCTGACGCGCGTGGCGCCCCCCGGATCGATGGTCGTCAACTCGTCCCGCGGCGGCGGCGCCAAGGACACCTGGATCAGGCGGTGAGGGAGAATCATGTGCGGCTTCGCTGGTGAAATTCGGTTCGATGGACGAGACGCCGACGTCGCGGCGCTGGAGCGCATGGGCGCGCAGATGCGGCCGCGCGGGCCCGACGGGTCCGGCACCTGGCAGCGCACCGGCGTGGGGCTGGTTCACCGGCGCCTGACCATCATCGACCTCACGCGCGCCGGTGAGCAGCCGATGGTCGACAGCCAGCTGGGACTGTCCCTAGCGTTCAACGGCTGCATCTACAACTACGCCGAGCTCCGGCGCGAGCTGGAGGGGCACGGATACCAGTTCTTCTCGACGTCGGACACGGAGGTGATCCTCAAGGCCTACCATCGCTGGGGGACGGCCTGCGTCGAGCGCTTCTACGGGATGTTCGCCTTCGCGATCTGCGAGCGCGACAGCGGGCGCGTGGTGCTGGCGCGCGATCGCCTGGGCATCAAGCCGTTGTACCTGGCGCGCGCGCCCGGACGGTTGCGCTTTGCCTCGACGCTGCCGGCGCTGCTGGCCGGCGGCGAGGTCGACACGTCGATCGATCGGACCGCCCTGCACCACTACCTGTCGTTTCATTCGGTGGTGCCGGCGCCGCACACGATCCTGAACGGGGTGCGCAAGCTGCCGCCCGCCACCGTCGTGGTGGTCGAGCCCGACGGGCGCGAGCATGCGCAGCTCTACTGGCGCCCGCGCTTCGAGCGGCCGGAGCGGCCGATGGGTCCCGAGGCCTGGCGCGACGCGCTGCTGGCGGCGCTGCGGGCCGCCGTCAAGCGCCGGATGGTGGCCGACGTTCCGATCGGCGTGCTCCTGTCGGGCGGCCTCGATTCGAGCCTGCTGGTCGCGCTGCTGGCGCAGGAGAAGCAGGCGGGGCTGCGAACGTTCAGCATCGGGTTCGAGAACGTGGGCGGGCTGTCCGGGGACGAGTTCGCCTACTCGGATCTGGTCGCCCAGAAGTTTGCGACCAACCACCAGCAGATCCGGATCGACAACCAGCGGCTGCTGACGGCCCTGGACGGCGCGCTCACGGCGATGAGCGAACCGATGATCAGCCACGACGCCGTGGCGTTCTACCTGCTCTCGCAGGAGGTGGCCCAGCACGTGAAGGTCGTGCAGTGCGGCCAGGGCGCCGACGAGATCTTCGCCGGCTACGACTGGTACCCGCCGCTGGGCGACGTTCCGCGGCCGAAGGCGCTGGAGGCGTACGCCGGCGTGTTCTTCGATCGGGATCGAGAGACGATCGAGGCGATCCTCAGCCCCGCATATCTGCCGGACACCGACGTGAGCCGGCAGATGGTGGCGGCGCACTTCGACACCCCCGGCGCCGAGACGGCGCTCGACGCGGCGTTGCGCATCGACACGACGATCATGCTCGTCGACGATCCCGTGAAGCGGGTCGACAATATGACGATGGCGTGGGGGCTGGAAGCGCGCGTGCCTTTCCTGGACCACGAAGTCGTGGAGCTGGCAGCCGCCTGCCCGCCGGAGCTGAAGCTGGCCCACGGCGGCAAGGGGATCCTGAAGGACCTCTCGCGCGGGCTGGTGCCGGACGAGGTGATCGATCGGCCGAAAGGGTATTTCCCGGTCCCCGGCATCCGCCACCTGGAGGGCCGGGTGCTGGAGACGGTGCGGGACGCGCTGACCAGCCGGGCCGCGCGCGACCGGGGCCTGTATCGCGACGCTTACGTGCAGCCGCTGTTCGATTCGCCGAACCAGCGCTCACGGCTGGGGATCAACATCCTGTGGCAGCTGGGGCTCCTCGAGCTCTGGTTGCAACGGCACCTTCCGGCCGGCGCCTAGCTGGCAGGCCGCCGCGCGTCGCCGAATCACGAGCCGCTGGGCCAGACGATCTGCAGGCCGTTGACGGGCGCGCGCGATTGAGCGCCCGTCCCGGGGGTGGCCGTCAGCGTGAACGCCGCGCCGCTCACTTTCCGGAAGACGATGACGTTGCCGGAGCCGCCCGACGTGGCCGGCGTGAGCCCCGGAAAGGGCGTCGAGGGGCCGGTCTGGGAGACGGTCACCGTCGTGCTGCCGATCGCGTACTGGTACGTGCGCGTGGAGCTGTCGGGGATGTCGCCGTGCGCGTAGACGTAGACGTCGTAGCTGGCGGCGATCGCGGCCGGCAGGCCGCTGACCTTCACGGTGGCGGGCGAGCCCGGCGCGACCGGGTCGAGGTAGCCGTTCATCATGCGCACGTCCCCGGGCGCGTCGGTGAACCCGTTGGTCCACTCTCCGGGCTGCCCGTAGACGGCGGGCGAGCTCCACGTGACGGCAGCGGCGGTCGCGCTGCCGTCCGACGCGTGCAGGTTCGCCAGCGTGCCCGTGATGCCCGAAGCGCCGTTCCAGTTGGCGGCGGGCTTGAGGCCGGCCTTCTCGGTGGCCGCCATCGACGGCGAGTCCATCAGGCCCGAGCCGCCGCTGCCGCTCGCCGACGGGCGCCCGCCGACGAAGTCGATGCTGACGATCACCTGGCCGAGGCCGGCGGCTCCACCCTGCCCGGCCGATCCGCCGGCCACGCCGCCCGTCGACGTGCCGCCCGTGCCCACCACGCCGCCCGTGGCCATGACGCCGCCCGTGCCCAAAACACCACCGCTGCCCACGACACCGCCCGTCGCCACGACGCCACCCGTGCCCAAAACACCACCAACACCACCGCTGCCGACGACGCCGCCCGTTCCCCCCGCGACGCCGCCGGTGGAGGCGCCGCCGGTTCCCACCGTGCCGCCGGTCCCCCGGCCCGCGCCGCTGCCGCCCGTTCCGACTGTTCCAGCGGCGCCGACGCTGCCCCCGGCTGCCGCGCCCGCGGCACCCGACGGCGAGCCCCCCGCGCCGCCCGACCCGTCGAGGAACGGCTCGGTCGGGGCCTCCATGCCCCGATTGGCGCAGGCGGCCAGCGCCAGCGCGGACGCCAGCAGCGCCAGCCGGAGATCGCCGGAAGGGGTCTTCATGGGGGCATTCCGTTGGTCCGTGGCGTCGGCCCTCATCATCAATCGGCCAGCCGTCGCGATCGGTAAAGGCCGCCGTCTGTCGGGGAACGTCGCACACCCGCGGCAATCAACCGCCGGCTGCGCGACCGGCAAGGGTGATACCGTCGCCGGCCGTGCCGCTGACCACGCAGCAGCGACGGGCAATCCTCGGCGCGCTCACCGTCGCGTTCGTGGCCGCCGCGCTCGCCTGGACCGTCGGCGCCGCGACGGAGCTGTCACACACCTTCGACGAAACACACCACCTGGCGACCGGGCTCGCGTGGTGGCAGTTCGGGACGTACCGCTGGTGGACCGAGAACCCGCCGCTGCCCAAGATCGCCACCGCGCTGCTTCCCTACCTGACCGGCATGCGGCTGCCGGGCCGGCCGGAGACGCTCAGCCCCGACCCGTGGATGCCGGGCGTCGAGCTGCTGGAGGCCGCGCCCGATTACGTCCGCACGCTCATGCTGGCGCGCATCGCGACGGCGATCTTCCTGCTCCTCACGCTGGCGCTGACGTTCGCCCTGGCGGGCGGCAGGAAGCGCCTTCTGTCCGCGTTCGCCGCGACGGCCCTGGTGGCGACCTATCCGCCGCTCCTCGGACACGCTGGACTGGCGACGACCGACGTCGCCGCGGTCGCGACCGTGCTGCTGTTTCTGTTCTGTCTCGACCGCTGGGCCGACGGTCCGTCGCTGCCCCGGGCGGCCGCGGTCGGCGCTGGCCTGGCGCTGGCCGTGCTGTGCAAGCTGACGGCGCCCGCGTTCTGCCTGACATTGAGTCTCGCCTGGCTGGCCGCGCGCCGCTGGGCCAAGGGCGCGTGGACCGCGCCCGCCCCGACGGCGGATGGGCGCCGGGGCGTGCGGCGTCTCCTCGCCCAGGCGGCGGTCGCGGGCGCCGTCGCGTTCGCGATCGTCTGGGCCTGCTATCGCTTCTCCGTCGGCCGCCTCGACGATCTGCCGCCGATGGACTACATCGGCACGCCGGTCCTGCCGCCGCCCGGGCAGCGCTCCGCGCTGATGGCCTGGTTCTGCCGGCTGCGGCTGCCGGCCCCGGAGTTCTGGGACGGGTTTCTGTTCCTGAAAGCCCACGACAAGCACGGGCACTCGGCGTTCCTGTTCGGGCAGATCCGCGACCGCGGCGGCTTCTGGGACTTCTACCTCGTCGGCCTGCTGTTGAAGTCGCCGCTGCCGTTCCTGTTGCTGCTGGTGGCCTGCGCGCCGGCGCTTCTCCGCAAGCGGCGCGCCCCGCTGGACGCGCGAGCGCTGGGCGCCGGGCTGGCGGCGCTGGCGGCGCTCGCTCTGTCGACGCTGCTGACGGTCAACATCGGGCTGCGGCACCTGCTGATCGTCGTGCCGTTGCTGGCAATCTTCATGGCCGGCGTGCTGACGCCCTGGCTCGAGCAGCTGTCGCAGCGCGGCGGCCGGGCGCGCGCCGTGGCCGTGCTGGCCGTCGGTGGGGCGCTGGCCGCGTCCGTCGCGATCGTCGAGCGCGCCCGCCCGCAGCTGATGGCGTACTTCAACCCGCTGGCCGGACGCGAGCCGGGCCGCGCGCTCATCGACTCCGACCTCGACTGGGGGCAGGATTTCCTGCTGCTCGCCCGCGAGCTCCGGAGGCGCGGGATCACGACGGCCCACTACGGCTTCTTCGGCACCATGAACCCCTGCCGGCCCGGCCTGCCGCGGCTGCTGCCGCTGGTCCCCAAGGTCCCCGTGACGGGCTGGGTCGTGCTCAGCGAGCAGTTCTACCGTTCGGACTTCTTCGTGGGCATCCGCCGCGACTCCTGCACGCCGCCCCACGACACGTTCGATCTCGCGCCGGGCGATTCGTTCGACTGGCTGAAACGGTACGAGCCGGTGGCGCGGATCGGCGCGACGATTCGGCTCTACGACATCCCGGAGCCGACGCCACAAACGCGGCGCCCGTGAACCACGCGGGCGCTCGTTTAACCGACGGCCCCGCTCCCGCGTCTTCTCTTCGATGCGCTGGTCCCGGTGGGCGGTGTTGGTGGCGGTGGGAGCGGCGGGGTGCGCCGGTTCGTTTCCGCACCCGATGACGGCGGCGGACGTCGCCAAGCTCGACACGCCGGACGCGCTGGTCGCGTACCTGGGCCAGCGCGACGCCAGCCCGTCGGTCTGCGACGTCCGTGCGACGGGCGCCCACGTGCCCCGCTTCGACGACGACATGGCCGGCGCCCTGATCGGCGCCGTCGTCGACGGCAAGATCGAGCTGACGCTGGCGCGCGCCTGCATCGAGACCGTCATCGAGAACGGCCCGCCTGCCGCGGCCACTCAGCTGCTCGACGCGCTGGCGCAGGGCTACCGTTCGCTGGCCGTCGAGCCAGCGCTCGAGACGACACCTGGCCTGCAGGCCCGGCTGGCGATGTTGCGGGCCGTCTACATCGAACGGCCCAACGGAAAGAACGGGGATCCGAAGGTCATGAACGGCGTCTTCGAGGACCTTCGCCGCCGGTTCTTCGGCGGACACTTCGGCCCCGCGGCGGCGCACGACGTGAACGACCTGCTGGGCGTCGTCGACGTGGAGCGCGGACGATTCGGTGGCCAGCCGATCGACGGGACGACGATCGATGCCGCCTCCGCGCGCGGCGACGAGTTGCTGCTGCGGCGGTTCGCGGACCGCCTCGCCTCGCCGGACCTGCGGCTCGCGTCCCGGCGCCGTTTGATCGAGCTCCGGATCGCCGCCTCGCCCTTCCCGGAGGTCCGCGCGCAAGCCGCCACCGTCGAGGCGCGCGTGATCGAGACGGGGGTCAACCGCGTGTCGCTGCGCGAGGAACCGCCCGTCCGCGCGTCGCTGGATCTCGCGAAGCTGCCGGCGCGCAGCGTTCTGGTCCGGCAAGACCTACCCCGGCAATCCGCGACGCTCGCCGCTTACGCGAGCGGCGGCGCGCTGTCGGTGGTCCCGCACCTGCGCCTCGGCGGCGCACTGTGGGTTCAGGTGACGGGGCTGTCGCGGCCGATCACCGTCTGCGGCGCGCCGCGGTCGGACGACCCGACGCCCTGCGTGGGCGGCAGCGACGTCACGATCGACAATCCGCTGGCGGTGTCCGACGGCGACGGAACGTTCCGCTTCCGCGACACCGCCACGGAGTCCGAGGTCTGGGGGTTGATCCGCGCCGGAAACGCTTTCCCACTTTCCGTCGACGTCGGCGGCCGCCCGCTGGTCTCCTGGCGGTGGCCGATCCTGTTCCAGCGCCCGGCCGATCTCGTGCTGGCTCCGAAGCGCGGCCGCATGCCGCCACTTCAGGTGGAGGTCACGCACACCGATCCGTTTCTCTATCTGTTCGCGGTCTCGGGCGCCGACCGCCCGTATCGTGTGGTGATCCAGAAGGGCGACCTCGCCAAGTTCCACATCGTTTCGCGGGGGGCGGCCGGGGCGCCCGGAATCGACGGAACGGCCGGCATGGACGGAGCCCCCGGTTTCAACGGCGTCGGCGCCAGCTGTCCGAACTTTACTGGAACCGACGGCAGCCCGGGCGGCAACGGCGGTCCCGGCGGCAACGGCGGTCCCGGCGGCAATGGCGGCGACGGCGGTGACGTCGTCGTTCAGGTGCGATGTGGCAGCGCCGCCTGCTCGGCCGACGACCTGGCCCTGTTGCGCCAGACCGTCCTCAGCCAGGGTGGTCCGGGCGGCGCGGGCGGCGCCGCAGGTCCGGGCGGAAGGGGCGGCAGCGGCGGCACGGGCGGTTGGGGGGCCACCTGCGTCGACGATTCGACGGGCACCAGCACGAGCGTGAGCGGGGGCAACAACGGACCGAGCGGGATGGACGGTTCGCCGGGCGTCGCCGGACCGGACGGGTCCCCCGGCCGCCCCGGCATCGTGCGCTTCGAGGTGGTTCCCCCGCCGCAGTCGTGACCGCGCGGGACTCGTGATCAGAGCCTGTCGGCCAGGAAAGCCTCCATCATCGTGACGGCCAGGTCCGGCAGCGGCGAGCCGGGGTGGGCTCCCTCGACGGCGCCCAGATACGTCCCGTGCACCGAGCCGGGGAACACGGCCAGCTCGCCGTTGCGGAACAGCCGCGAGAGCTGGGCGGAGTGCTCGACGGACATGACGTCGTGGTCGCCCACCATGACCAGCGACCTGGCGGCGATCGCGCGCAGCGAGGCCTCCGGGATGTCGCGGAACCCCGCCATCAGCGCGACCTGCTTCGCGAAGCGCACGGGCACCTCCGCCTGATCGGGGGCGGCCGCGACGAAGGCCGCGCGAAGCGGCGGCGGCATGTCGTTCATGGTGGCGTGCGCGAACCCCTGCCAGAACTGCGGCGGCATCGCCGAGCGCGCGTAGAACGACGAGCAGAGGACCAGCCGGCGCACGAGCCGCGGGTGCCGGATGGCCAGCTGCATCGCCACCACGCCGCCGTTCGAGAAGCCGATGACGTCGACCTGCGCCACGCCCAGACGCGCGAGCAGCGCCGCCGTGTCGTCGGCCATCTGCTCGAACGACAGCGGCCCCGGCCGGTCACCGCTGTGCCCCAGCGCCTGCTGCTCGGGCGCGATCACGTGGTGCTTGCGTGCGAGCGCCGGCAGGATCGCGCCGAAGGTCGTCTGGACCGTCGACCCGCCGCCGTGCAGGAGAAGCAGCGGCGGCCCGCTGCCGTGCTCCTCGACGTACATGTGCAGGCCGTTCACCTCGACGAAACCGACCTTGTCGACCGTCGCGCCCCGGGCCGCGGTCGCGCCCAGCGCCGCGCCGAGCAGCGCCCGCGCGCCGCCGGCCCGACGCCGAGCGCCGCGCGCGCTCACGACTGCACCTCCGGCATCCACCAGCGATGTCCGTTGACCCGAACCGGCACGTTCAGCTCGCCGCCGAGATCCTCGAGAAAGTCGGGGTTGTAGAAGTAGTTCTCCAGCCGCGCTACGCGGTCGCCCTCCAGCTGCAGCGTGGTGATCGCGCGGACGGCGTCGCCGTCGGCGTGGCGGTGCCAGTGCAGAAGCAGCCAGCGGCCGCGGTGCAGGCGCGCCTCGACGCGCGGCGGTTGCTCGGGCAGCGGCGCGTCCGCGAAGCGCGCGTCGAAGAAGGCGCGCGCCTGCGGGTCGGCGAGCCGCTTGAACCCGAACAGCATGCCGAACAGCACGGTCCGCCGCGCCGCCTCGGGCCCGTACTGCGTGGTGGCGCCCACCACCTCGACGACCGACGTGTCGAGCAGCAGCGCCGTGAGCCGGTCGATGTCGCCCGCGTTGAAGGCCGCGCAAAACGCGTCCAGCGCGCCCGGGACGGGAGCCGTGGTGGTGACCGGCGCCGGCTCCCCGGCCAGCTTGCCGCGCCCCCGATGCAGCGCGGTCTTCACGGCGCCGGTCGAGGTCCCCAGCGACTCGGCGATCTCGTCCAGCGAGAAGTCGAAGACGTCCTTCAGCACGACCGCCGCCCGCTCTTGCGGCGACAGCGTGACCAGCAGCGTGCCCGCCGCCTCGCGCGGGGCCCGCGGCTCTGCGACGGGCGCCGCGGGCTCGCCGAGGCCGGCCGGGGCCGGCAGCTCACGGTGCCGTCGCCTCTCGTCGATCCAGAGGTTGGACGCGATCCGGAACAGCCAGGCGCGGGGATTCGCCGGCGCCTGCCCGTGCATCCGCCCCAGCGTCACGAACGCCCGCGCCAGCGCGTCCTGCGCCAGGTCCTCCGCGTCCCACGGGCTGCGGGTGAGGTACCGGCAATAGCGGTACAGCGGCGCGCGCAGCGGTTCGTAGGTCTCGAGAAACCGCTGCCAGGAACCCTGGACGGCGGTCTCCAGCTTCGATGTCGTCGTGGTCATGGGTGCGAGACGGACGGGGGCGCCGAAAAGATACGGGGCTGGGCTCCCCCGCCGCCGAGATCGTCGCTATAAGAAATCCCCGAAGATCGGAACCGTCATCCCACATCAAGGATAAGGAGATCCCATGAACCTCGTTCGCATCGTTTTCCTCGGTCTCGCTGTTCTCCTGCCGGCCGCCTGGACCGTCGCCAAGGCCGAGGACGCCCCCGCGGGCGACACCACGACCAAGACCACCAAGAAGACCAAGAAGACGAAGAAGAAGGCCGACGGCTCGGGCGAGACCGAGACGAAGACCGACACCAAGACCGAGAAGTAGGTTGGGACCGGGCGAGGGGGGACCGCCCCCTCGCCCCTGTTTCAGGGGCTGCCGTAGATGATGCCGCGGCCGCCCGTCGTCAGATAGACACGGCCGAAGACGTTCTCGTCCCCGCCGATGTAGTTGCCCTGCAGCCAGCCGTACTGGTGCGCGTCGTCGTTGATGCGCGTCCAGCTGGCGCCGGCGCCGTCGTCCGAGCGGAAGAACCCGTACTGTCCGCCCACGGTGCCGATGATGAACACGGCCGGGTGCGACTGACCGGCGGCTGCCATGCCGAAGCCCACGCCGGTGACCGACGAGGCGGTCGTGATCTGCGTCTTCGTCGCGCCGGAGCCGGTGAACCGGTAGAGGCCGCCCGCGGCGACCCAAACCTCGCCCGCCTTGCCGAAGACGGCGCGCGGCGCGCCGCTGCCGGTGAAGGTGTTGACCGCGGAGAAGCTGGCCCCCCCGTTGGTGCTGGCGTAGAGCGTGCTGCCGCTGGTCGCGTAGAACGTCCCGGACGTCACGCGGTCCGATGCCAGCATCGCGCCCGACGGGAGGCCGCTGCAGGTCGTCCAGCTGGCGCCGTTGTTCGTCGTGTAGGCGGGGCTGCCATGCCCGGCGTAGGGCGCGACGACGAAGCGGGTGCCGTCGGCGGAGACCGCGACCGACTGCATCTGATTGGGGCCGCTGTACCCGGGCACCGTGGCCGTCGCGGCGTGCCACGTCTGGCCGTTGTCCGTCGAGGTGGCGACGTCCGAGGCGGCGGCGCCGCTGTTGCCGACGCGCACCACGACGTTGGGGTTGTTCTCGGCGAAGTCGATCCCGTTCACGTTGCTCTGGATCGGGTTCGTGTATTCGCCGCTGCTGGAGTACGCGTCCAGGTTCGTGTTGCGCATGCCGCCCAGGTCGCCAATGGCGCCCAGAAACGCGCCCTTGGTCGCCGGCATCACGAACAGAGGCACCGTCTCCTCGAGCCCGGCGTCCGTGAAGGTCCAGGTGACGCCCTGCCCGGACGATCCCGTCGCGGACTGGATGTTGGTGCTGGACCAGATCCCCGCGCCCGTGCCGTACATCGCGTGGCTGGAGCTGAACGGATCCAGCGCCACCGCCTCGACCCAGTTCGTGGCGCCCGTGCCGATCTGAGGGCCGCCCGCGAACCAGTACTGCGCGCCGTTGACGTTGTAGGTCGAGCCGTTCGTGTTCCACGAGACCGGCGGCTGCGCGATGACGCTCCAGGTGGCGCCCGCGTTGGTCGTGGCCAGCAGGCGATCGGGGCTGTACCAGTCCAGCGTCGAGACGATCACGTGCTGCGCGTTCTGGGCGTCGACGCTGATGCCGCCCGCCATGCCGCCCCAGTTCGCGCTGGGCGGCGTCACGTTCGTCCAGGTGTTGGCGGACAGCTTCCAGACTTGCCCGACCAGCGACACGCCGGTCGTGTCATACGGACCGTAATCGTTCGAGTAGGCGAGCCAGAGGGTGCCGTCGCTGCCGATGGACGCGTGGTGCGCCATCAGGCCCGACGGGCCGCCCGACACCAGCGCCCAGCTGGCGCCGGCGTTCGTCGTCCTGTAGAGGTTGCTGCCGGCGTTCTTCGACGCGGCCGCCACGTAGATGGTGTTGGACCCGGCGCTGGTGCCGCCGCGCTTGTCGAACACGACGACCGGCAAGCCGTAGCCGCTGTCGCCCGTCGCGGGGAACGCGGTGACCTTCGCCCAGGTCGCGCCGGAGTTCGTGCTCTTCCAGAGGCCCGCCGTTCGGGAGCCGAAGTACAAGATCGTGTCGTTGTTGGGGTCGACGGCCAGGCGCTCACCCATGCCGCGGCCGTTCTCGTTTCCGCCCATCGGGACCGGGATGCTGTTCGTCGTCCAGGTGCGCCCCTGGTCGGTCGAACGCAGGATGACGCCGTTGCCGTTCGTCCGATACATGCCGGCCGCCGCGTAGACGATGTTGGCGTTCACCGGGTCGGGGGCGATGCTCTCGCCGCCCAGGTCGTTCCCCTGCGCGGCGGCGAAAGCGTCCGTCAGCGGCGTCCAGGTGCTGGTGGCGCCGTTCCAGCGGTAAAAGCCGCCCACGTCCGTGCGGGCATAGGCGAGACCGCTCTGCGCGGGGCTGAAGACGATCCCGGTGACGAAGCCGCCGCCGCCGATGGCCACGTTCTTCCACGTGTAGGCGCCGCTCACGACCTGCAGCTTGAACAGCTGGTTGGTGCCGCCGTTGGCGGTCCATTGCTGCAGCTTCGTGCCGTCGGCGGTTCCGGCGTTCGAAACGTCGAGCAGCTTGCCGCTATGGTGCGCCGTCACCGTCTCGGCGCCGTTCGAGTCGGCGAACGACCATTGCTGGTTCGACCCGGTGCCGCACGTCCACTGGATGACCGCCGCCCCGTCGGCTGTCGAGGCGGCGTTGACGTCCATGCACAGACCGCTGCCGACGTTGCGCAGGTGGTAGGTGCCGCTCCCCTGCGCGTCGAGCTTGAACTGCTGCCGGGGCGAGCTGACGCAGGTCGCGATGTCGAGCTGCACGCCTGTCGAGGTGCTGCCGTTGGGAACGTCGACGCACTTGCCGCTGCCGACGCCCACCAGCGTGTAGGTTGCCGTCGTGTCGATCGTGATCGGCGACGCGACGGTCAAGACCGCGGCGTCTGGATCGGCGCAACCCACCGCGGCGAGGACCAGCAGCATTGACGCGGTCAACTGCGAACGTTTGGTACACGACAGCATCGATCCTCCAGTGGTCAATCACGGTAGCAGCGTCGAGCGATCCGCCGGCTCACAAAACAGGAATGCCAATCACGACGCGCAAGAACGAACATGCCGCGCGCGCGTCAGCGTTGCTGAAACAGCGCGGCAACTTGTTCCGGCGTGAGCGCCGCGGCGTAAATGAGCAGCTGGTCGATCTCTCCGTCGAAGTTGGGGTCGCCGGTAAACTGCGAGCGGCCCAGCCAATCGTTGACGGTCATTCCCAGATCAGCCGGCCGCAACTTGAGCGCCGCGTTCGTTTGCGCCACCACGCCGTTCATGTAGAGCGCGCCCCCGGCCGGCCCCAGCACGATGGCCACGTGAGTCCAGGTCCCGCCGGGCAGCGGCGCGGTCGCGTTCAGCCCCTGCTCGTTCTTGTTGCCGGTGACGGTGATGCCGAAGTGCGCCAGCTTGTTGTCGTCCGAGTAGCTGGTGAAGAACATGTAGCTGGTGGTGTCGGCGCCGAAGTCGAACACGCGCTGCCACGCGTTCGCGGCGCTGGCCTTCGCGCGCGGCCGCACCCAGAACGCGATCGTGGTGTCCCGCAGCGTCGCCAGCAGGCCGGCCGGCAGCCTGACGTAGGTTCCGGCCGCGCCGTCCAGCACCAGGGCGTTGCCGATGACGCCGGCGTCGAAGCTGGCGGTCCCCTCGAGCGCCCCGCCGCGTCCGTTGCCGGATGCGTCGTTCAGCGCCGGCCCGGCGGTCTGGTCG
>CAZPUH010000601.1:0-1199 GCA_964589215.1 uncultured Myxococcales bacterium
CGCCTGCTGCGGGATGGAGTTCATGTCCGTGGCGGCGTCGAAGTACGACATCGCCCGGTTCGGGGCCGAGTTCCCGCGCTTCTCGCCGCGGCAGGCCGACCTGCTGTTCATCGTCGGCACCATCACCGAGCGGCAGGGCCCCGCCCTGCGGCGCATCTACGATCAGATGTGCGAGCCCAAGTGGGTCGTCGCGTTCGGCGTCTGCGCCTCGACGGGCGGCTTCTACCAGAACTACGCGACGATGCCGGGCGCCGACCAGGTGGTCCCCGTCGACGTCTACATCCCGGGCTGCCCGCCCCGCCCCGAACAGGTTCTGGACGCGCTGATGCTGCTGCAGGACCGCATCCAGAAGGGCGAAGGGCACAGCCAGATCACGATCGACGCCGAGCGCGGCTACGATGTGCCCATCGCCGCCATCCGCCCGAAGCAGCTGGGGCCGACGCTGTCGACGACGTCGCCGAACGCCCCGGGGTCGGACGCGCTGCACGACGGGCACGCCGAAGGGCGGAAGTAGGCCATGGCGCAGATCATCCTGGACCGGCTGACCGCGCAGTTCACCGGCGGCGAGATCATCGAGCTCGGCAGCGCCCTGGGGAACGAGTGGGCGCGCATCCAGCGCGAGTCGTGGACGGCGGTCGCCAAGTTCCTGCGCGACGACCGGGCCACGAAGCTGGAGATGTTCATCGACCTGACCGCCGTCGACCGGCTGGGGCTGCGCGGTTACGAGGATGCGCCGCGCTTCGACGTGGTGCTGCACCTCTACTCCGTCAGCCACAAGCACCGCATCCGCCTCTACTGCGGCGTGCCCGAGGAGGATCCGTCGATCGAGACGCTGGTCCCCATCTGGGCGGGCGCCGACTGGTTCGAGCGCGAGGCGTACGACCTTTACGGCGTGCGGTTCAAGGGACACCCCGATCTGCGCCGCATCCTGATGTACCCCGAGTTCGTGGGGCATCCGCTGCGCAAGGACTACCCGAAAGAGAAACGGCAGCCGCTGGTCCGCCGGCAGGCAGGAACCCGGGAATGAGCGACTTGGACGACAACGACTCGAACCTGGCGCCCCCCACGCGGCGCGTGGTCCTCGGCTTTCAGGACGCGGAGGACATGAACGTCCCCGACCTGCCGACCGAGCCCCTGCCGCTGAACATGGGCCCCTCGCACCCCGCCATGCACGGCACGGTGCGCATGGTGCTGGAGGT
>CAZPUH010000602.1:0-1105 GCA_964589215.1 uncultured Myxococcales bacterium
CGGCTGGATCCGGAAGCTGGCCGCGTACGCCATGGTCAGCAGCCCGCGCCGCACCGCCTCGTTGAAGATGCGCTCGGTCACCCGGCGCGGCAGCGGCGCCTTCGTCTTCTTGTCGGCCACCAGCTCCATGCGAATGAGCAGCCCGACACCGTCGACGAAGCCGACGAACGGGTAGCGGTCGACGAACTCCTCCAGCTCGCGCTTGAGCGCGCCGCCCACGACACGCGCGTTCTCGGTCAGGTCCTCCTCGTCGATGATCCGCAGCGCCGCCGCGCCGGCCGCCGCCGCCAGCGGGTTGCCGCCGTAGCTGGACGACGAGCCCGACGGGTTGCCCCAGGGCTTGGCCTGCGCGATCTCGTCGGTCGTCAGCAGGCCGGACAGCGGGAAGCCTCCGCCGAACGCCTTTCCGATCGTGACGACGTCCGGCCGCACCCCCGTGTGGTCGACGCCCCACCGCTTGCCGGTCCGCCCCAGGCCCGTGATCATCTCGTCGACGATCAGCAGCGCCCCCAGCTCGTCGGCGATCGAGCGAACGGCCGGCAGGAACTCCTTGGGCGGGATCACGTTCCCCGCCGTCCCCTGCATCGGCTCGACGATGACGGCGGCCACCTCGCCGGCGCTGGCGATCTTCACCTGCTTGCGCGCGATGTCCGCGCAGGCGACCCCGCAGCTGGGGTAGGTCAGGTTCACGGGGCAGCGGTAGCAGTCGGCGTACGGGACCTGGTGCGCGCCCGGCACCATCGGCCCCAGCTTGTCCTTGAACGTCGACCCCATCAACGACAGCGCGCCCATGGTCTTGCCGTGGAAGCCGCCCCAGAAGCTGACGAACTCGTACTTGCCGGTGGCGCACTTGGTCAGCCGCAGCGCGCTCTCGACCGCCTCCGCGCCGCCCGAATAGAGCTGCAGCCGGTGCACGCCGGGCGCCGGCGGCTTGGCCGCCAGCCGCTCCGACAGCTCGACGCGCACGCGCGACGTGAACGACCCGACCGACGCCTTGGCGGCCTGATCCTGCACGGCCTTCACCCAGGTCGGGTGGCTGTGCCCCAGCGCGTTGACGTTGATGCCGCCGATGAAGTCCAGGTAGGTGTTGCCGTCGACGTCGGTG
>CAZPUH010000603.1:0-3788 GCA_964589215.1 uncultured Myxococcales bacterium
TCCGCGCACGTGACGCTGGCCGAAGGAACGGCGGCGAGCGCGGTGGCGGCGAACGTGAAGGCGAGCGCGAGCATCGGCAGAGGGGGCCTGCGGAAACGCTGGAAAGCTACTCCAGGTTGCAGGAGCCATCAAGGTGGGCGGCTCGATGTGGGTCCGCCGACCACCTTTGTCGCGCGGCGATCAGCCCGGGCCGGGCGCTTGCGGGATGCCGAACAGATCGCGCAGTCGCGGGTAGCGCACCTTCGGCTGATCGAGGTGGTGCAGGCCGATGCGCAACGTGACGGTGGTGCCGTCGCCCCAGGGCCACCAGAGGCCGAAGGCGCCGGGGCCGTTGGGCGGTCCGCCCCAGAGCAGCAGTTGAGCGGCACGCAATCCGCCGCAGGTCCCGGCCAGCGCGCGCACGTCCTCGGGGGCGTCGGGCAGCGTCGCCGAGGACCAGGACGCGGGCAGCGCCGCCTCGATGGCCGCGCGGGCCGCCGCTTCCTGCGACAACGGGATCGAAGAGGCGACGCAACGGAGGCGCCGGTCGTACGTCCAGCCGGGGTCCGGCCACTGCTTCTTGAGGCGCTCGAGGCCGCCGAAAACCGCCTCCCACACGTCGTTCGCCGCTTCCTCCGGGGTACCCATTCCCCTGAATATCGCGGAACCGCGCGCTTGCTTGAGTGAGGGCGGACACAACATCGAGGCTCGGGGATATTGACCGGGCTCGAGCGTTCAGCGTACAAAAGACGAGGCGCAGGCTGTCCCCCCCTCCTACCCCTGGCTCCGCCGGGCGAGAGGACACGATGACGATTGGTACGGGAAGGTGGTTGAGGTCGACCCTGGTCGTGGCCGTGGTTTCCGCCGCGATGATCTTGTTGCCGGCGCTGGAACGCCCGGCCATCGCTCAGCAGGGGTGGGGCCCGGCGCCCGGGCCGGGTGGGTACGCCCCCGGTCAGCCCTACGGGCAGCCGTACTACGCGCCGCCGCCGGTGGACGCCGCGCGCGCGACGGCCGAGGCGATGAACGACGCGCGCGCCGACACGAACGGCACGCTCTGGTTCTTCGCCGGCTGTCTGCTGGGCGTCATCGGCATCATCATCGCCTACGTCGCCGAGCCGGCGCCGCCGCCCGCGCGGCTGATGGGCAAGTCGCCCGAGTACCTGGCGATCTACACGACGACCTACAAGTCCGAGGCGCGCTCGATCCAGGGTCGCGCGGCCATCTGGGGCACCGCCACCATGGTGGCCGTCGTCGTCGTCATCTACATCATCGTGATCGTCGCCATCGTGAAGAGCGACCCGACTTACAGCTCGGGGACGGCAGCGGTCATCAGCAGTCCGTGAGCTGGTGCTGGTCCTCGCCGCCGCCGCGCTGGCCGCCCTGCTGGCGGCGACGCCGACCGGGATCGATCCGCCGCCCGGCGGCGCGACGGGGTCGGTGTCGCTGGCCGCGGACTTCGTTTTGAAGACTGTCGACGCGGCCGGGACCGAGACGGTCTCGGGCGCGTTGAGCTTCGTGCCGGGGGGCGAGATCTGCGTGGCCGTGAAGTCGCCGCGGCTGCAGGAGATGCGTCTCTCCCCGCGCGAGATGGTCATCTATTACCCGGATCGCGACCTCGCATTCGTCGCCCACCTGGCGCCGCCGCAGCCGCCGCCGATGCTGGACGCGCTGGCGGCGGGCTTGGTCGACCCCGCCAGCACGCTGCCCGCCGGGTCCAAGCTGCTGGAACGCAAGCGGGCCGACGGCGAGCTGCTGACGCGCTGGCGGGTCGTCGACGGCAGCGGGAAGGAGCTGGGCGAGCTGCGGGCCGTCGAGAACCGGCTGGGCGCGCGCTCGATCGAGCTGGTCGACGGGCACGGACAGCCGCAGCGCAGGTTCACCTTCGGCGACCGCGTGCGCGTCGGGGTTCGCACGGTCCCGCGCACGGTGGTGGCCGACTACTACGCCCCGGGCGGCGCGCGGCAGCGCGAGGAGCAGTGGACGCTGGAGCGGATCGCGCGCTTCGATCCCCAGAAGGGGCCCATCGGTTGCGCGAAGCTGGGGGCGCAGACGAAAATCCAGCCCCTCCCGTGGTGAGCCGACGATTCGTGATGGCCGCGTTGGCGCTTGCGTTCGCGCGCGGCGACGGTGCGCGCGCGGCGGAACAGCCGCCGGACGCGCCCGAGCTGTGGAGGCCCGAGCAAGCCGTCGCCTACCTGCTGGGCGCGCCGGTGGCGCCGGCACCGGCGGAGACGGCGGCGCCCGCCTGGGACGGCGCGCTGGGCAGCGGGGTCACCCGGGCGCTGTTCGGCACCTACCACCTGGTGCTGTCGTCGCAGGACGCGGGCGGCTGCGTGTTCAGCCCGTCGTGCTCGCGGTTCTCGCAGGCGGTGATCGGCCGGTGCGGTCTGTTCCAGGGCGCGTTGCTGACCCTGGATCGCCTGCTGCGCGATCACCCGCTGGCGGTGCCGTTCTACCCGCGCGTCGAGGGCGGCCGGCTCCTGCGCGACGAGCCGGCGCGCTATTGCCTGACGCGGGCCGAGTGAACGCCCTCGTGCCGCGGCCGAGGGCGCCGTTCGTCGTCGCGCTGGCGCTGGCGTCGGTCGTCGGGTGGGCCGGGCAGGCGCACGCCCAGGCGCCTGCCGACGCAACGGTCAGCCCACCGACGGTCGCGCCGTCGTTTCTGGAGCTCGCGGACCGTTTGCGGAACCTGGGCAGCTTCGACGCGTGCGCCGTCGAAGCGTTGCGGTACGCGTACCAGCACCCGGGCGACCGCGAGCGCGGGTTCGATCGCGCGGCGCTCTGCCTGTCGCTGGCCGGCCGGTACGAAGACGCGCGGCGGTTGGTGCTGGCGCTGCCAGGCGAAGGGACGGCGCTGGGGCCGCGCAGCCGACTGCGACTGTGCCTGACCGAGGTCTTTCTGTCGGACCTCGCGGCGCCGGTTTGTCCGGCGCTGGAGAGCGGTCCCGCAGCTTCGTCTGGCGACACCGCCGACGCGCTGGCGCGCGCGACGCTGCGGATGCGCGTGATCCGCGCGCGGCGCTGGGCCGAGGCGCGGCAGCTGGCCGCCGCGCCAGCCGCGCCGGGACTGCCGGACGTGTGGCAACAACAGGACGGCGAGCTGATCCGCCGCTACGAGACCCTGCCGCGCAAATCACCCTGGCTGGCGGGCGCGCTGTCGGCGGTCATCCCGGGGCTGGGGCGCGTCTATCTGGGCCGCGTCGCCGACGGCGTCATGAGCTTCGTCCTGGTCGGCGTCACCGGCGCCCTGGCCGCCCAGGGGTTCTACGACGAGGGGCGCGGCTCCGTTCGAGGCTGGATCCTGGGCAGCGTGGCCGCGCTGCTGTACGTGGGGAACGTCTACGGGTCCGCGGTGGGCGCGATCGTGCAGCGCCGGGATGCCGAGGACGCGCTGATGCAGGAGATCGATCGTGCGTACGAACGGCGCCTCGACCCCTGAAGCAGCGTTCGGGCGCAGGCCGGACGGGCGGGCGCTGCCGCGGCACGCGCTCGTCGCAGCCGTCGTCCTGGTCGGGACGTTGCTGAGCGTACACGCGGCGAGGGCGGAGCCGGCGCCCGCATCGCCGGATTTCGTGGCGACGCTGCTGCGCCTGGGCCTCAGCCGGGAGGCGGGCTGGGAGGCGCGGCGCCTGACCGCCGAAGGCGGGCCAGAAGCGATCCCACCGCAGACCGCCTACGACGTCGGCATGGCGCTGGCCCTGGACGGCCAGCCCGAACAGGCGGCGCCGTTCCTGGCCGACGCCGCTGCGGCGACCGAAGATCCGCGGCGCAGCGACGAGTGGCAGCTGGCGGCGGGCGTCGTGCTG
>CAZPUH010000604.1:0-4269 GCA_964589215.1 uncultured Myxococcales bacterium
CGTCATCAGCTTCGGGCCGCAATCGCGCGGCACGTCCTGCGATCAGGTCATGAACGGCGACGAACATTTCGCCGCGCAGGTCGCGGGCGAAACGATCACGCGCAACGACTTTCGTTACGGTTTCATGCTGGTCGGCGGGGCGCAGGTGCCGGCGCCTCTGGCCAAGCGGGAACGCCTCAAAGAGACCGTGATGGACAAGCTGATCGAGCGGGAGCTGCTCGCCAAGGAGGCGGACCGACTCGGGTTCGTGGTCACCGACGAAGAGGTCGAGGACCAGATCTCCGACGCCAAGATCATCGGCCTCGGCGCGCTGCACACCGTCCCGCGGCTGCAAAAGGACGGGAAATTCAATTACGACGCCTTCAAGACGTTCCTTCAATATGAGCTGGGGCTGACCCCCAAGAGCTTCGTCGAGGAGCAAAAGCGGGAGCTGCTGGCCAACCGGGTGCGCGACCTGCTGCGCGCGGGCGTGTCCGTCTCGACCGACGAGGTGAAGACCGACTTCGTGCGCCGCAACCGGCAGGTAAACCTCGAGTACCTGCGCTTCTCGGGCTCGCGGTTCCAGGGCGACGTGGCCCTGACCGACGCCGAGATCGCCGACTACGCCGCCAAGAACGACGCCAAGCTGCGCCAGGCCTACGAGCAGAAGCGCTTCGTCTACGAGAAGGTCCCCGAGCAGCGCAAGCTGCGGCAGATCCTGGTGAAGGTGCCCAAAGACGCCACCCCCGCCGTCGAGAAGGCCGCCGAGGCCAAGGCCAACGGCCTCGCCGACCGGCTCAAGAAGGGCGCCAAGGCGACGGGCAAAGAGGGGCTGACGTTCGCGGAACTGGCGCGCGACGCCTCCGACGATACGGCCACCAAGGCCAGCGGCGGAGAGCTGGGGTGGCGGGCCAAGGGCGCGACCAACCTGACCGGCGACGCCGAGGACAAGGTGTTCAGCGCCAAGACGGACGCGCTGGTCGGCCCGTTGCGGGGCACCGACGGCTTCGTGATCACGAAGGTCGAGGGGCAGCGCAGCGGTGCCGTCTCGTACGACCAGGCCAAGCTGGAGCTGGCGGAAGAGAAGCTGCGCGAGGAGCGCGGCGACGCCAAGGCCAAGGCCGCCGCCAACGCGGCGGTCGCCAAGCTGCAGGCCTCCCCCGGCAAGACCATGAAGGACCTGTACCCGGCGCCGACCGACACGGAAGCGGCCTCGGGTCCCGACAAGAACGCCCCACCCCACGCCGAGGAGACGGGGCCGTTCTCGCTGCGGGCCACGCGCGACGGGGCCCTGGTCGAGGGGATCGGCGTCTCGAGCCAGCTGGCGAAGGCGGCCTTCGCGCTGACGCCCACCGCCCCGGTGGCCGGCCCGTTCGAGGTCAGCGGGACCTTCGTGGTCGTCCGCCTCAAGGATCGCAAGGAGCCGGACCTGGCCGAGTTCGAGAAGAACAAGGTGCAGCTGACGCGCGACGCGGAGCTGACCAAGTGGGAGCAAGTGATGGGCGACTGGACGCAGGCCCGCTGCCTGGAAGCCAAGCAGGGCCACCGGATCAGCGTCAACGCGGACGTCCTGCGCTACGAGGACAGCAGCGAAACCCCCGCCTACGAGCCCTGCTCGCCCCGCCGTCAGTTCGGAGGCTGAGAGCGCCGGATGCCCAAGGCCGCGCCCGCGATGGCCGTGGCCCAGGCGGACGGCCGGGTCCTGCTGACCGTCGCCGGGCGTGAGGCGGGGGCGTTCCTCGTCGAACGCCTGGAGGTCGAACACCCCGGCGCGACGGCCACGACGGCCGCGCAGCTGCGCAACCGGCGGGGCCGGCTGGTCGGCGCGACGCTGGTCGCCCCGCGCGAGCGGCTGGAGAGCCGGCTGCGTGAGCTGGCCGGGGACGCCCGGCAGAGCCCGGAGCTGCGGCTGGCGCTGGAGCGCGGGGCGCTGACGGTCACGGGCTCGGGCAGCGCGGTGCGAGCGCCCGTCGTGGCGGGTCCGGGCCGCTCGGTCCGCGTCGCGATCGAAGGCCAGGGCCCGGCGGCCGAGGGGCTGCGGCAGCTGCTGGCGGAGGCGCTGGGGCCGCCGGCCGGGGGCGAGCCCGACACCCACGATCCGCTGGGCGCCGCCCTGGACGAGGTCTTCGTGGCCGAGGGCTTCCGGCTGCCCGCCAGCGCCGGGGTCCGCCTGCACGTCGCCTCCGTCGACGGCCAGCGGGTGCTGCTGCGCTGGGGCATCGGGCCGGCGGAGCCCACCAGCCTCGAGTACACGGACCCCAGCTCCGCGCGCGAGCTGACCGCGCTGCGCGAGGCGCTGGCCGCGGCGGCGCCTGGGCCGGCGCGCGCCGAGATCGCCCACCGGCTGGCCGCCCTTTGCGAGCGCGAGGGGGACGAGGCCGGGGCCCTCGCCGCCTTGCAGACCTGCATCGAGGACGCGGCGACCGGGCCACTGGCGGGCGCGGCTTGGCGCCGGCTCGTCGAGCTGCACGCGCGGCGCGGAGACCCTCAGGCGGCGGCGCGGGCGCTGATCGCGTCGGCCGACGACCCGCGGGTGCAGGCGACGGAGGTCGAACGCGCGGCCACGCTGGTCGCGGCGGCCGAGATCCTGCGCAAGCGCCTCTCGTTGCCCGGCGACGCGGGCATGCTGCTGGAGCGGGCGCTGTCGCTCGATCCCCGGTGCGTCGAGGCGCTGGAGGCCATGGAGGCGCTGACCGCCGAAGCGGGCGACACGCCCCGGCTGGCGGAGATACTGGAACGCAAGCTGGAGGTCGCGGCCCGGGGCCCGCGCGAGCAGAAGGCGATCCTGGCGCGGCTGGCCGAGCTGTACGACGGCGAGCTCGGGGACCCGGCGCGCGCCGCCGAGACCCGCGCGCGGCTGGCGGCGGTGGACGCGCCGGCGGTCGAAGCGCCGGCCGCGGCGGACGACCCGGACCAGTCGGCGCCGCTGGCGGACCCGACCTACTGGCGCGAGACCAGCGCCGAGGCGGAGCCGGCCGTGCGGGCGAACGCGCTGGTCGCCCGGGCCCGCGTGGCGCTGGCCCGCGGCGACGTGGGCGCCGCGCTGACCGAGCTGGACACGGCGCTGGCCGACATGCCCGACCACGCGCCGTCGCTGGCCCTGGCGGGCGAGCTGGCCTTCCGCCGCCAGGACTGGCCGCGCGCGCGACAGCTCTACAACGCGCTCGAGCGAGCTCCGGCCGTGGGCGACGCCATCTCGCACGAGCAGCTGGTGCAGCGGCGAGCCGCGCTGGCCCATCGGACCGGCGACCTCGCGCAGGCCGAGGCGCTCTATCGCGAGCTGGCCATCCTCAGCCCGCAGAGCGTCGAGGCCCGCCGCGCGCTTTCGGAGCTGGCGCTGGCCCGCGGAGACACGGAGACCGCGACACATCGGCTGGAGGAGCTGCTGCGCATGCTGCCGGCGGGCGCCGTCGCCGACGTGGCCGACCTGCGCCACCGGCTGGGAGCCATCTACGCCGAGACCGGCGCCTGGCCCGCCGCGCGCGCCGTCCTGGAGCTGGTCGCGGAGCAGGACCCCGGGCGCATCCCGGCCCTCGAGCTACTGCTGCAGGCCTATCAACGGCTGGAGATGCCCGCCGAGGCCGCCGACGTCTGCGGGCGCCTGGCCCGCCTCTACGCCGATCGCGGGCAGCGCGCGGCGGTGCTGTTCCGGCAGGCCGAGATCCGCCGGACTCAGTTGAACGACGCGGCCGGCGCGCTGGACGCTTACCTGCGCTCGTCCGACGCGGACCCCAGGTTCGTTCCGTCGCGGCGGCGGCTGGTCGAACACTTCTGGTCGGAAGGGGACCTGGACGTCGTGGCGGACCTGGCGAGCGATCTGGCCGAGGCGCCGCTGTCGCCCGACGCCCCGGCCGACGCCGAGCTGATCGCGCGGCTCGCGATGGCGGTGTCGGGCCCGCGCACGACGACGCCGCCCCGCTTCCGGTTCGGCGAACACCCCGCGCTGGCCGTGGCGGCCGCCCGCGTGCTGGCGGAGGCGGGTGACCGGGCGGCGGCGCGCGGCCTGGACGCCATCGAGTCGATCCTGGACCCCCTCCTGTCGCGCGCGCGCTTCTGGGCAGGCGCCGAGAGCGAAGAGGCGCTGGCCGAAGCCCTCATCCCCCTGGTGCGCGACGACCCCGCGCGCCCGGGCCCGGCCCTCATGCTGGGCGGTCTGGCGGCGCGCATCCGCCGCCCTGCCCTCGCGCGGGCCGCGTATTCGCTGGGCGCCTTCGTCGATCCCAACGGGGTCGCCGCTTACCTTCTGGAGGGCCTGCCCCCCGCCGAGCCGGCCCGCGCGCCGGCGTTGCG
>CAZPUH010000605.1:0-14643 GCA_964589215.1 uncultured Myxococcales bacterium
CAATTCAAGAAGGCGCTGGAGATCCAGCCCGACATCAAGCTGACGAAGTCCATCGTCACCCCCGAGCTTCAGGACGCCTTCGAGGAGGCGGTCCTGGCCAGCAACGGCGGTGAGGGGGGCGGCGCGGCATCCGGCGGCGGCGAGGGCGAAGCCGGCGGCGCCGCGGCCGAGGGCGGCGGCGCAAACGCGGCGACCGACGACGAGGACGACCATGCGGCGCGCCCCAAGCCGAAGGCCAAGCCGCGCAAGAAGTCCGGCGACGAGGACGAGGGCGGCGGCGAAGAAGGCGGCGCCAAGGGCGCCGGGTTCTACCTGGGCCTGACCATCGGCAGCGGCGCGGGCATCGCCAGCGGCTCGGGGCACCTGGACCCCTCTCACAAGCTGGCCTCGGCCGGCTTCGCCTCGAGCCAGCTGGGACAGGTCGAGCCGCAGGCGGGCTACTTCCTCGACGCGAAGACGCTGCTCTCGCTGGCCCTGCGCCTGCAGTACGTCAGCAACACCAACGGCGAGTTCGGCTGCGGCAGCAACGGCAGCACTTACTGCAACCCGACGACGCTGGCGATGGCCGTCTTGGCCCGCGCCACCTGGTTCCTGGGCGACGGTCCCCTGCACTGGACGGTCGGCGGTCAGGTCGGCGGCGGGTACATCGCGCACGCGGTGTCGTTCCCCGACGCCAAGAACTGCGGCATGAACCGCAACACCGGCTGTGTCGACGCGGTGCTGGGCGGCGCTTTCCTGATCGGCCCGACGGCCGGCCTCTGGTACGACATCGGCGACAGCCTGGGCCTGATTGCGGCCATCAACAGCGAGATCGGCGCCCCGAAGTTCACGATCAACTTCGACATCGACGTCGGCCTCGGCTTCCGCCTGTAGCCGGCGCTCGCCCGCACGCGGGCGTATGATGTCCCCCGGGATGCTGTACCGGGGCGTGCACGCGACGATTGGGCGGACGCCGCTCGTACAGCTGCGCCGGATCGGCGAAGGCGCGCGGCTGCTGGCGAAGCTGGAGCTGCGCAACCCGGGCGGCAGCGTCAAGGACCGCATCGCGCTGGCGATGGTCGAGGACGCCGAGCGCCGCGGGGTGCTGCAGCCCGGCGGCGCCATCGTCGAGGCGACCAGCGGCAACACGGGCATCGCCCTGGCCCAGGTGGCGGCGATGAAGGGCTACACGCTGCACGTCACGATGCCCGAACGGATGTCGAAAGAGCGGCTGATGCTGCTCCGGTACCTGGGCGCGCGGGTCACGCTGACGCCGGGCGCGCTGATGGCGGAGGCGATCCAGCGCGCCGAGGCGCTGCGGAACGAGATCCCCGGGGCCGTCGCGCTGGACCAGTTCCGCAACCCCGCCAACCCGCAGGCGCACCGGGAAACGACGGCCCGCGAGATCTGGGAAGACGCGGAGGGAGAGGTCGACGTGTTCGTCGTCGGCGTCGGGACCGGGGGGACCATCACGGGCGTGGGAGAGGTCTTGAAGGCGAAGAACCCCGGTGTCCGAATCGTGGCGGTCGAACCGGCGGCGGCGGCGGTGCTGTCCGGGCGGCGCGCCACCAACCACATGATTCAAGGAATTGGGGCCGGGTTCATCCCGCCGCTGCTCAATCGGGAGGTCATCGACGAGGTCGTCGCGGTCACCGACGAGGAGGCGTTCGCCCACGCCCGGCGGCTGGCGCGCGAAGAGGGGATCTCGGCCGGAATCTCGTCGGGGGCGACCCTGGCCGCGGCGCTGCGAATTGCCGGACGTTCGGAATATTCGGGCAAGTCGATCGTTTTCATGGTGTGCGACGGAGGCGAACGCTACATCCACGGTCCGCTGGTGAACGAGCTGATCGGGCCGTCAAAGCCGTGACGCAGCGAGGCACTTGCCGCTTGACGATGGGGATATAGCTTTTCGGGAATGTTGGCGGTCACCCCTCTTCGCGGTCTTCTGCAGGGCATCCGCCTGCTCGTCGTCGAGGACGACGAGATGATTCGTGACGCCCTCACCGAGCTGTTGAGGGACGAAGGGGCGACCGTCACCGCCGCCGTCAACGGGCGCGAGGCCCTGCGCGAGCTGCGCGCGTCGGGCGTTCCTGACCTGATCCTGCTGGACCTCATGATGCCGGTGATGGACGGGTGGGAGTTCCGCGTCGAGCAGCGGGCGGACCCCGCGCTCAATCACGTCCCGCTCATCGCGATGTCCGCCGACATGAGCGCGAAGGCCCGGGCGATCGCGGCCGACGCGTACCTGCGCAAGCCGCTGGACTTCGGCGAGCTGGTCGGCCAGATCCGCGCCGTCACCGAACACGCGGCCGAGCAGCGCGCCGCGGTCGCCAACACCGCCGCCGTGTTCGCGACGATGGCGGCGGAGATCGCGCACGAGATCAACAACCCGCTCACGTACGTCATGGCCAACCTCCAGGTGCTCGCCGATCGGCTGCCGCCCGCCAGCGATCCGGATTCGCAGGAGATGCACGAGCTGATCGCCGACGCGCTGGAGGGCGCCGAACGCATCCGGCGCGTCGTGAAGGAAGCCCAGCGCGACCCGGAAAAGCTCCGGCAGCACTGAGCCGAGCGATCAGCGCCGCGACTGATCAGTCGCCGGGACCCTCGTCTTTCATGCCGTGCATGAGGCGGGCCTTGACGCGCGTCATCTGCCGCTCCTTGTAGCGGTCGTGGCTGTTCTCGCCGCTCTCGTTGTTCTCGGCGGTGCGCGCGTCGATGATCTGGAACTCGGTCAGAACGAACACGATCGTGCCGTTCTCGGCGAACAGCGGATCGTCGGGGAGCCGGCAGAGGTACTTGTCGATGAGAACCGGCAGGTCGGCGACGAAGTTGATCACGCGATAGCCCGGCCCCGAAAATTCGTTCTGCGGCGACGGCCGCTTGTCCGCCGCGACAGCCGCCAGGTCGGTGATCTCGGGCAGGAAGCGCTCGAGCGCCGGGGAACGCGACAGCGTCTCGCGGATCTTCACGATGTCGTTCACCGACTGGCCCGGGATGACGTAATTGAACGGCACCAGGCGCTGCGTCAGCTCGCGCAGCACGAACACCAGCTGCTCCTCGGTGTTCGTGATCATGCGAAACCGGAGGTTGTCGTAGACGTCGGCGGCGATCGACTCCTTCTTGGCCAGCAGCTTCGTGATCAAGCTGTCGGCGGCCTTGCGGCTCCATTCGAACTCCACGACCGGGCAGCCGACCGCCTTGATCTCCTCGACGGTGCGCAGGACCTTTTCCTCGATCAGGTGGAAGATCTGGTCGTCCGACACCGGAAGCTTCGTCAGCAGCTCGCGGCCGGCCAGGTGATGCAGGACGTGCATCACCTTCAAGACCACGCAGGCGTGCGTCCGGCGCCGCCCCTTCTGCGACGCGATCAGCAGGAGGTCGCGCGGCGGCACCCCGTTGGCGACCTCGTCGGGGATCTCGACGCCCAGATGCCGCTCGAGGTACTCGACCGCCGCGGACCTCAGCTCGCCGAGGCGCCGCATGTCATGCGCGTCGTTCGGATCCAGCTCGTTGACGCGCAGGAACCGATCGACCTCGTCACGGTCGGTGAAGTAGAGCCGGTGCCAGTCGATGACCGACCCACCCCGGAGCAGGTTCCGGATGGCGGTCAGATCGCCGAGCGTGAAGTCCTCGTACCGGACGGTCCGCATGCGGCGGCGCAGAGCTTAGGTCGCGCGGGCGCCGCCGGCTAGGGACAATTGCCTCGCATCACCTTTTGGCGCGCGGCGACTCCGCGCGACCACCGAGGGAGATGGTCGCCCAGAACAGAACCCAGGCAAAGGTACCCATGACCAGGCTGCCGATGACTGAAATCATACCTTCACACACATTAGACCACCTGTAGGCCCCGTCAAGTTTTCCTGTGATTTCGTTTACAATGCTCTCGGTGTCTGCCCGCCGCCATTTCTCGACGACCCTCGCCGTGCTGATGACCGTGGCCACTTCGGTGAACGCGGCGACACCGGCGTCCGAGACATCGTTCACCGAAGGTCAGGCGCTGATGGCGGCCAAGAAGCTGCCCGAGGCGGCGCAGAAGTTCGAGGCGGCCGTCGCGTCCGATCCCGGTCACGCACAGGCGTGGTACGCGCTGGCCGTGGTGCGCCGCCGCATGGGCGAATGCGCGCCCGCGATCGCGGCCTACCGACGGTACGCGCTGCTGGAGCCCACGAAGCCAGAACCCTACTACGGGCTCGGCCTTTGCCTGCGGGACACCGGCGACAAGGCGGCGGCCATCGAGACGCTGAAGAAGTACATCGCGCTCGAGAAGGCGCCGTCCGCGCAGAAGTGGGTCGTCAACGCGCGCGAGACCATCGCGGAGCTGGGCGGTGGCGGCGGTGGGGGAACCGCGCCCGCCCAGGAGTCCGCTGCCCCCGCCGCGCCGCCGCCGCTGCCCGGCGCGGTCGATGCCGGCAAGGCAGCCACCACGCCCGACAAGGCCGGAAAGGCGGGCTCGCCGGCGACGGGAGAGCTGGCCGACGCGCAGGCCCTGCGCGATCGCGGTCGCATCGACGAAGCGATCACCAAGTACCAGCAAGCGATCGCCGCCGACCCCAAGCGCATTGCGGCGCGGGCGGCGCTGGGCGAGCTGCTGCTGCAGGTGCATCGCGATGATGAAGCCATCGACGTTTTTCGGGCTGCACTGGAGCGAAATCCCAGCTTCCCGCAGGCGCTCTACGACCTGGCGTTCGCGCTGCGCGTCCGGGAGCGGCAGGCGGAGGCGGTCGACGCGTACCAGCGTTACATCAAGCTGCGCCCCAGCGATCCTGACGCGTACTACGGCCTCGCCCGGGCGCTGCAGAACCTGGGACGGAAGGCTGACGCGCGGAAGGCGTACGAGACCTACCTGTCCCTCGAAAAGCGCCCCAGCGAGCGGCGCTGGATCGCGTCGGCCCAGACCCAGCTCCGGGCCGTCCAGGGCGCGGCCAACAAGGCCCCCTGAGCCAGCCTAGTCCCGCGCCGGGATGGGCCGCGACCGGGGCGCGCGCGGCAGTTCCAGCGTGAAGCGGGCGCCGCGGCCCGGCTCGCTCTCGACGGCCAGCACCCCGCCGTGGGCGGTGGCGATCTGCTGGCCGATGTAGAGGCCCAGCCCCAGGCCGCCCACGCGCTGCGAGTTGGCTAACCGCTCGAAGGCGTGGAAGATGCGCTGCTGATCCGCGCGCGCGATCCCGGGGCCGGCGTCCTCGACCCAGATGCGCACGCGATCGCCCAGCGCTTCGGCGCCGAGCCGGATCGGCTTGCCCATGCCGTACTTGATGGCATTCGACAGCAGGTTCGTGACGACCTGCTCGAGGCGGCTGCGGTCCCACGCGCCGACGATGGCCCCGGCGACCAGCAGATCGATCGTCGAGCCTACCTCCGCCGCCTGTTCACGCGCCTTTCCCGCGACGTCCGCCAGCAGCCCGCCCGCGTCGAACGTCTCGAGGCGCAGCGCGAGCCGCCCCGCGCTCAGCCGGGAGACGTCCAGCAGATCGTCGACCAGCGCGTCGAGCCGGTCCGCCGTCGCACCGGCGGCGACCACGGCCCGCAGGACCTTCTCGACCTGCGGGTTCGCCGCGTCCGCCTGCGAGAGGCGGCGCGCCGTCCGCTCGGCCGAGCCGAGCCGGAGCTTCAACGCCGTCAGCGGGGTCTTGAGCTCGTGAGAGGCGATCGAGATGAACTCGTCCCGGGCGCCGATGGCCGAGCGCCGCTCGGCGAGAGCAGCGCCCAGCATCAGCATGCTCGCCGCCGTGACCGCCGCGTACCCCTGGATGAAGAGGAGCCGGTCGTGAAGCGTTTCGCCGTCGACGACGCCTTGCCGTTGCAGCGCGCCGCTGACCCCGATCGCGCACAGCAAGAGCAGCGTGATCGTGACGCCCCGCTGCTCGAACCGAACGGCGGCCCAGATCAACACCGGCGCCAGCAGGTAGGTGCCGCGCGACAGCCCGCGCAACAGATCCCAGGCCATCTCGTGGCGGAAGACCGTGAAGCCGGCCACCACCGTGGCGACCCCCAGCGCCGCCACCTCCAGCCAGCGCAACGGGCGCCGCGAGAGCTCGGGCCTGTCGGCGAACGCCAGGATCAGCGGAGCGATCAAGAGATCGCCCAGCGCGTCGCCGACCCACCACACGGCGAAGAACCCGCTCGCGTGATGGGCGGCCGGGATGTGGGCCAGCCGCGCGGAGGCCAGCCCGACGGCCGCGCTGATCGCGGTGCTGCTCAGCGCCGCCACGCCGACGAGCAGCAGCACGTCCAGGACGCGAGCCAGCCGCCGATCGAAGCCGGTCCGGCGCAGAGCGACCGTGGCGACCACCGCCTCCAGCGTGTTGCCCACCGCCACCAGCGCTGCGGCCCAGACCGGAATGTGGGACAGCAGGTTCGCGACGAACGCGCCCGCGGTGATCGCCGGCCACAGGCCGAGCCCGCCCAGCAGCAACGCGGCCAGCGCAATACCCGTCGGGGGCCAGACGGTGGTGGCGATACCACCCAGCGCGTCGAAGGTGAGGCCCAGCCGGGCGGTCACCACGTAGGCAACGAACAGCGCCGACAGCTCGAGAGCCCGCCTGCCGAGCCGAAGGTCCCACGCCGCCATCCCTCAACCGTAGCAACTTGTTGGACCAGAAGGGCGGCGGCATGCGCGTCGACGGAGGGGACCCAAAAGGAGGGCACAAAAAAAAAGCGGCCCGGGTGACCGGACCGCCTTTTCGGGGGGGCGACGCCCCCTGCCCTATCGACCTGACGCTTAGGTCTTGGGCCCTTCGGTGTACTCGGCGTCGATGACGTCGTCCTTGGATCCGCCTTCGCCGCCGCCGGCCGCTCCACCACCTTCGCCGCCCGACGGAGCGTCACCCCCGCCGGCCGCGCCGGCCGCCGACCGATAGAGCGCCTCGGCCATCTTGTGCGAGACCTTCTGCAGCCGCTCGAAGGCGCTCTCGAAGACCTGCGCCTCCTTCGGGTCGCGGTTGTTCTCGACGGTGTCCTTGGCGTCCTTCAGCGCTGCTTCCAGCTCCGTGCGGTCGCCCTCCGCGATCTTGTCGCGGTTGTCGTCCAGGTGCTTCTGCACCTGGAACGTCAGCGACTCGAGCTTGTTGCGCGCCTCGATCGCCTCACGCCGCCGCTTGTCCTCGGCCTCGTGCTCCTGAGCGTCCTTCACCATCTTCTGGATCTCGGCCTCGGACAGGCCCGAGGACGCGGTGATGGTGATGTGCTGCACCTTGTTGCTGGCCTTGTCCTTCGCCGACACGTTGACGATGCCGTTCGCGTCGATGTCGAACGTGACCTCGATCTGCGGCACGCCTCGCGGCGCCGGCGGGATGCCGTCCAGCCCGAACTTTCCGAGCAGGCGGTTGTCGGCCGCCATCGGCCGCTCGCCCTGGTAGACCTTCACCTCGACCGAGCTCTGGTTGTCGGCCGCCGTCGAGAAGGTCTCGCTCTTCTTGGTTGGGATGGTCGTGTTGCGCGGGATCAGCGTCGTCATCACGCCGCCCAGCGTCTCGATGCCCAGCGACAACGGCGTGACGTCCAGGAGCAGCATGTCCTTGACGTCACCCGAGAGCACGCCGGCCTGCACCGCCGCGCCCAGCGCGACGACCTCGTCCGGGTTGACGCCCTTGTGGGGCTCCTTCCCGAAGAACTCCTTCACGATCTTCTGCACCATCGGGATGCGGGTCGAACCACCGACCAGCACGACCTCGGCGATGTCCGCCGGCTTCTTGCCGGCGTCGGCCAGCGCCTTCTTGGTCGGCTCGATCGTGCGCTCGATCAGGTCGCCCATGAGCTGTTCCAGCTTCGCGCGCGACAGCTTGATCTGCATGTGCTTCGGGCCGCTCGCGTCCGCCGTGAGGAACGGCAAGTTGATCTCCGTCTCCGCGACGGACGACAGCTCGATCTTCGCCTTCTCCGCGGCCTCGCGAAGACGCTGGATGACCATCTTGTCCTTCGAGACGTCGATCCCCTGGTCCTTCTTGAACTCGGCGATCAGCCAGTCCATGACCCGCTGGTCGATGTCGTCGCCGCCGAGGTGAGTGTCGCCGTTCGTCGAGATGACCTCGACGACCTTCTCGCCGACCACGAGGACCGAGATGTCGAACGTACCGCCGCCGAAGTCATAGACGGCGATCAGGTGGTCCTTGCCCTTGTCGAGCCCGTACGCCAGGGCCGCGGCCGTCGGCTCGTTCACGATGCGCTTGACGTCGAGCCCCGCGACGCGGCCGGCGTCCTTGGTGGCCTGGCGCTGCGCGTCGTTGAAGTAGGCCGGGACGGTGATGACCGCCTCCGTGACCTTCTCGCCGAGGTGATCCTCGGCGGCCTTCTTGAGCTTCATCAGGATGCGAGCCGAGACCTCGGGCGGCGACACCTTCTTGCCGCGGATCTCGATCGTCGCCTCGCCGTTGCTGCCGCGGACGACCTTGTACGGGACGCGCTTGACCTCGTCCTGGACTTCGTCGAAGCGGCGGCCCATGAAGCGTTTGACTGAATAAACCGTGTTCTCGGGGTTCGTGATGGCCTGCCGGCGCGCGATCTGGCCGACCAGCACCTCGCCCTTGTCGTCCCAGGCGACGACCGAGGGAGTCAGCCGTCCGCCCTCTTCGTTCGCGATGACCGTCGGATCCTTACCGTCCATGATCGCCACGACGGAGTTCGTGGTCCCGAGGTCGATGCCGATGATTTTGCCCATGAGATTGGTTCCTCTTTTCCTTTTCTGCGCCGCGATTCCCGCGTTCCGGGAACCTGCAGCGGTCCGGGGTTTGCCTTTGGCCTCCGGTTTCGCGCCTGACGGTAAACACCTCAGATCGAACGTCAATCAACTAACTTGCGTGTATATTGCCTGAACGGATGTTCCACCCCGTCGTGGCCGAATGGGTTCGCCGGCGCTTCGGAGGGCCGACCCCTGCCCAGGCGCGGGCGTGGCCGCTCATCGCCGATGGGCGGGACGTGCTGGTCACCGCGCCGACAGGGTCCGGCAAGACCCTGGCGGCCTTCCTGTGGGCGCTGGACCGGCTGGTCCGCGAGGCGATCGCGGCGGGCGGCACCCTGCCCGACCGGACCAGCGTCGTCTATGTCTCGCCGCTGAAGGCGCTCTCCAACGACGTCCGGCGCAACCTCGAGCAGCCGCTCGCCGAAATCAAGGCGATGGCGGTCGAGATGGGGTACCCGGCGCCCGAGGTCCGGACGGCGGTCCGCACGGGGGACACCACGGCGCGCGAGCGGCGGGAGACCACCCGGCGGCCGCCGCACGTGCTGGTGACGACGCCGGAATCGCTGTTCATCCTGCTGACCTCCGAATCGGGCCGGCGGGCCCTGGGCGACGTCCGGACCGTCGTCCTGGACGAGATTCACGCGGTGGCGCCCGACAAGCGGGGCGCGCACCTGGCGCTGTCGATCGAACGGCTGGAACAGCTGGTTGCGCCCACCCGGCTGCAGCGGGTCGGCCTCTCGGCCACCGTCAGGCCCCTCGACGTCGCGGCCCGCCTGCTGGTCGGCGCCGCCCGGCCGCTGCCGGCCATCGTCGACGTCGGGCAGCGGCGTGACCTGGATCTGGGCGTCCTGGTCCCCGAGGACGAGCTGGGCGCGGTGGCCACGAACGAGCAGTGGGCCGAGCTCTACGATCGGGTGGCGGACCTCGCCCGCGCGCACCGCTCGACGCTGGTGTTCGTCAACACGCGCCGGCTGGTCGAGCGGGTCACCCTCCACCTGGCCGAGCGGCTGGGCAAGGACGCCGTCGCCGCGCACCACGGCAGCCTCTCGAAAGAGCGACGCCACCGGGCCGAGCGGCTGCTGAAGGCGGGCGACCTGAAGGTCGTCGTCGCCACCGCCTCTCTCGAGCTGGGTATCGACGTCGGGGCGGTCGAGCTGTGCTGCCTGATCGGGTCGCCGCGGTCGATCGCCACGGGGCTGCAGCGCATCGGGCGCTCCGGCCACGCGCTGGCGGCCACGCCCAAGGGGAGGCTGTTCCCGCTCACGCGGGACCAGCTGGTCGAGTGCGCGGCGCTGGTGCGGGCGGCCCGCCGGGGTGAGCTGGACGCGGTCGCCCTGCGCCGCGCCCCGCTGGACGTGCTGGCGCAGCAGGTGGTCGCCGCCTGCGCCGGCGAGGAGTGGGACGAGGACGCGCTCTTCACGCTGTGTGGGCGGGCCGGCCCGTACGCCGAGCTGCCGCGCGCCGACTTCGACGCCGTGGTCGACATGCTGGCGGAAGGGATCGCCACCAGCCGGGGGCGCTCGGGCGCGCTGCTTCACCGCGACGCCGTCAACCGGCGGCTGCGGGGCCGGCGCGGGGCCCGTCTGGCGGCGCTGACCTCGGGCGGCGCCATCCCCGACAACGCCAACTACGACGTGATCCTCGAGCCCGAGGGGACGTCGATCGGGACGCTGGACGAAGACTTCGCGATCGAGTCGAGCGCCGGTGACATCATCCTGCTGGGCAACACCTCGTGGCGCATCCGGCGCGTCGAGCCCGGCCGCGTGCGGGTCGAGGACGCGGGCGGCGCGCCGCCCACCATCCCCTTCTGGCTGGGCGAGGGTCCGGCCCGCAGCCGCGAGCTGTCCGCCGAGGTTGCGGCGCTGCGCCAGGAGGTCGCGGCGGCGCATGCACGGGGCGACGACCCGGCGCCGTCGCTGGAGATCGACTGCGCGCTGGACCGCCGCGGCGCCGAGCTGCTGCGCGACTACGTGCTGGCGGGCGCGGCGGTGCTGGGCGGGGTCCCCACCCAGACGCGTGTCGTGGCCGAGCGGTTCTTCGACGACGCGGGCGGCATGCAGCTGATCATCCACGCGCCGTTCGGCGGGCGGATCAACCGCGCCTGGGGCATGGCGCTGCGCAAGCGGTTCTGCCGGTCCTTCGACTTCGAGCTGCAGGCGGCGGCGACCGACGACGGCATCGTGCTGTCGCTGGGGCCGCAGCACAGCTTCCCGCTGGAGACCGTCTTCTCGATGCTGCGCGCCGACGACGTCGAGGAGCTGCTGGTGCAGGCCGCGCTGCAGGCGCCGATGTTCGAGACGCGCTGGCGCTGGAACGCGATGCGCGCGCTGACCTTGCTGCGCAGCCGCGCCGGCAAGCGGGTTCCGCCAGCCCTGCTCCGTATGCGCGCGCAGGACCTGATCGCCGCCGTTTTTCCGGCCCAGACCGCCTGCCAGGACAACCACGGGGGCGGCGCCATCGAGGTCCCTGACCACCCGCTGGTGCGCGAGACCGTCGGCGACTGCCTGGTCGAAGCCATGGACGCGGCCGGCCTGCGCGCGGTGCTGGAGGCGATGGCCGACCACCGCATCCAGACCGACACGCGCGAGCTGCCGGAGCCGTCCGTCTTCGCGCACGAGATCCTGAACGCCAACCCGTACGCATTCCTGGACGACGCGCCGCTGGAAGAGCGGCGAACGCGCGCGGTCAGCGTGCGGCGGGGGCTGCCGGCGGCGGTCGTCGAGCGCATCGGCGGGCTCGATCCGGCCGCGGTGGCAGCGGTGCTGGAAGAGTCGGCGATGGACGCGCGCGACGCCGACGAGCTGCACGATCTGCTGCTGGACCTGGGCGCGCTCCCCGAGGCGCTCGGCCGCGAACGGGGGTTCGGCGAACTCTTCGAGCAGCTGGTTGCCGCGCGCCGGGCCGCCCGGCTCTTGGGCGGCGGCGCCGTGCTGTGGGTGCCGGCCGAGCGCCGTTCGATGGCGGCGGCCGTGTGGCCGGACCGCCGTTTCGCGCCGGAGCTCGTCGAGCCGCCGGCGCGCCGCGCGGCCGTGTGGTCCGACGCCTCGGGCGCGCTGGCCGAGATGGTGCGCGGGCACCTGCCGTTCCTTGGACCGACCACCGCGGCGCGCATTGCGGCGCTGCTGGGGGTGCCGGCCGCCGATGTCGACGGCGCGCTGGCGCAGATCGAGCTGGCCGGCGGCGTGCTGCGCGGCCGCTTCGTGGGGGAGCTGGGCGAGGACCTGCAGTGGTGCGAACGGCGGGTGCTGGCCCGGATCAACCGGCGGATGCTGGACGGGCTGCGCCGGGAGATCGAGCCGGTCAGCGCAGCCGATTTCCTGCGGTTCCTGTTCGGCTGGCAGAACGTGCGGCCCGGGACGCAGCTGCACGGACAGCCGGGGCTGGCGCGTGTCATTGCGCAGCTGCAGGGGTTCGAAGCGGCGGCCGGCGCCTGGGAGCGAGGGATTCTTCCCGCCCGGCTCGCCGGCTACGAGTCGGGGTGGTTGGACGCGCTCTGCCTGTCGGGGGGCGTGACCTGGGGGCGTCTCGCCGCGCGCGGCGCGGGCGGGACGCCCAGTCGCGCGGCGCCCATCGCGCTGGTAAGGCGGCCCGACCTGGGCTGGCTGCTGGCGCCAGAAGGCGACAACGACGACGCGGCGCTATCGGTGGGCGCGCGCGAGGTGCTCGCGCACCTCGCGACGTGCGGTGCGAGCTTCCTGGACGAGATCGTGTCCGGCACGCGGCGGCTGCGCAGCGAGGTCGAGGACGCGCTGGGCGAGCTCGTGTCCGCGGGCCGCGTCACGGGTGACGGCTTCTCGGGCTTGCGGGCGCTGATCTCGGCGACGCAGACCAGCGGCGGCGCCCGGGCGCGCTGGCACGCGCGGTGGGTCCGACGCACGGGTGGCCCCGTCGGCGCCGGGCGCTGGTCAATCCTGCGCGCCGAGCGCGCGGACGAGGAGACCCGTCACGAAGCGCTGGCGCGCCAGTACGTCAAGCGATACGGCGTGGTGTTCCGCGATCTGCTCGCGCGCGAGGCGCACGCACCGGCCTGGCGCGACCTGGTGCGCGTCTACCGCCGGCTCGAGATGAGCGGGGAGCTCCGCGGCGGTCGGCTCGTCGGCGGGTTCGTGGGCGAGCAGTTCGCCGCGCCCGAAGCGGTCGACGCCCTGCGCGCCACGCGCCGCCAGGAGCGGACGGGCGAGGTCGTGCGCCTGTCGGCCTGCGATCCGTTGAACCTGGTCGGCATCCTGACGCCAGGTCCGCGCGTGCCCGCGACGATGACCAACACGGTGAGCTACCGCGACGGCGTGCCGATGTCGTCGTCCGACTTCGAGGTCGCTGCGCCCACCGCCCGAGACTGGGCAACCGCACTACCCGCCGGCTGACCCCGGGTGTTGTCCCGGCCGGCCGGCTGTTGCCGCTCCGTCAACGGTGGGGAGCCCGGTCCCTGCCTCGCATTGGCTGATTTCCGCCACTCGCGCTCTAAAACAGGTTGGCTTGATTACTGCTTTAGACGAGGACATGAACGCGCGCGAGCGCCGGGCGATTCGGATCGGGGTCGCGATCGGCACGATCGCGGGGCTGATTGGCTGCAGCGAACGGCCTTCGGACTTCCGGGGCGCGGGCCAGGCCCCGGCGCTGTCGTCGGCTCACGGGTTGTCGTCCACCAAAGGCCGGTCGTCGGCGAACGGGGGCGTCGACCGCGCGAACGACCCGATGCGGGAAGCAACGTTCTTCGGCGACATCATCGACACCGGGTCACTGAGCCCGATGGGCAACATGGTGCCGGCCCCGTAACCGGCGACGGCCGCTACGTCATCGGCGTGTAGACGCGCGCGGCAGGGACCGAGACCAGCTGACCCTCCGGCAACACCAGGGCGGTCAGCTGCTTGCCGTACACGCAGCCGGTGTCGAGCCCGGTCGCGTGCGGGTGCCGCTGGAGCCCGCGAACCGCGTCGTGCCCGAATACGACGTGCTGGGGCCCCGGCCACACGGCCGCCCACGGCGTGCCGTCCAGCTTCTTCGACGGCTTTCCCTTGGCGGTGATGCTGCGCAGGTTGATGACGATGTCGCGTTCTTGCTGATCGAGGGGAACGCCGGGTACGAAGCCACCGTGCACGACGAGGTGAGGCACGCCGCCGAAGTCGCCGAGCGGCAACCACAGCGGACGAGCGCGCAGCCAGGCCGCGTCGGCAGGCGCCAGCGCGTCGGCGACCGTGCGGTGGGGCGGCCGCACGTCGGCGTCCCCGTCCAGCGCCCGCAGCACGTGCGCGTCGTGGTTCCCGAGCACGGCGTCGACCCCCGATTCGCGCGCCCACGCAACCACACCCGGCGAGTCCGGCCCCTTCGCGACCAGGTCGCCCACCAGCACGACGCGGTCGTCGGGATCGCGGCGCGCCAGCCGCTCCAGCGCGAGAAGCTCGTCGAGGCAGCCGTGAACGTCGCCGATGATGATGGTGCGCATGCGGCGCCCGCCCCGGCGGCCCTCCCGCTAGCTCTCCGAGACGGTGATCTTCACCATCTTGACGGGCGTCTTGGGCCGGTCGCGCGCGTCGCGCGGGGCCTTGGAGATCGCGTCGACGACGTCCATGCCCTCGACGACCTTGCCGAAGACCGGGTGCTTCGACTGCCCCGGCGAGAACCAGTCGAGGTACGGGTTGTCGACGACGTTGATGAAGAACTGGCAGCTGCCGCTCTGCGGACCCTTGTTGGCCATCGAGAGCGTGCCGCGGCTGTTCGAGATCTTCGCGTCGGCCGGATGCTCGTCGGGGATGGTGCCGCTGGGGGCGTCGCCCGTACCGGCGCGCGGGCTGTTCGGGTCCTTGCTGTGCGGACAGCCGAACTGGACCATGAACTTGTCGATGACGCGGTGAAAGTGCAGCCCGTCGTAGAAGCCGCTCTTGGCGAGCTTGACGAAGTTTCCGGCGGTGATGGGCATCTTGTCGGCGAAGAGCTCGACCTTGATGTCGCCCATCGAGGTGGACAGCGTCGCGGTGGGGTTGGCCATG
>CAZPUH010000606.1:0-4612 GCA_964589215.1 uncultured Myxococcales bacterium
CATCGAGGAGCTGGGACGGCGTGGCGGTCGCATGCAGGAGATGGGGCCGGCGGGCGAGGGGCGCATGCGCCTCGAGTACCTGTGCCCGGCGCGCGGCCTCATCGGCTATCGGTCGCAGTTCCTGACCGACACGCGCGGCACGGGCATCATGCACCACAACTTCAAGGACTACGGCCCGTTCGCGGGGCCGCTCCGCTCGCGCGCCAACGGTGTGCTCATCGCGCAGGACGCCGGCGAGACCAACACCTACGGCCTGTTCTACCTGCAAGAGCGCGGGCAGCTGTTCCTGGGCCCGGGCGTGAAGGTCTACGGCGGACAGATCATCGGCCTGCACTCGCGCGACAACGACCTCATCGTCAACCCGTCCAAGGCCAAGAAGCTGACCAACATCCGGACGACGGCCGCCGACGAGAAGCTGTTCTTGAGCCCGCCCCGCGTGTTTTCGCTGGAAGCGGCGCTGGAGTTCATCAACGACGACGAGCTGGTCGAGGTCACGCCGGAGGCGCTGCGCCTCCGCAAGCGCTTCCTGGACCACAACGAGCGCAAGCGCATCGAGAAGGTCCAGAGCAGCGGCTAGCGGCGGGTCGCGCTTGCCCGCCCTCGTTCACAGGCTGAACGAGAAGCGGGCGCCGAACTGCAGCCACTCGTGCACGGCCGGGTTCGAGATGTCCGAGGACGTCGTGGTGTTCCCGAGCGTCGTCGAGCCGCTGCCGTAGCGCGCGATCGAATAGCTGATGAACGGGCCGACCGCGAACTGCGGCGCCACGTAGATGTCGCCGCCCAGCTCGAGGGTCAGGAACTCCCACCCGTGGGCGCTCGCGGACGCGCTGAGGTTGCCCGACGAGGCGTCGACGTTCATCCATTCGTATCCGACGCCCAGTCCGAACCACGGCACGAAGGTTGAACCCAAATCCAGGTGGTAGAGGGCCTGGAGGCCCAGGCGGATGATGGAGCCGGAGCAGTCGACGCCGTTGCCGCACACGGTGCCGGAGCCGTCCTTGACCTGCGCGAACGCGTACTGGAAGTAGGGGCCGAGCGTGAAGTGGCGGTCGAATCGGTACCCGGCCTCGACGACGAAGGGGACCGCGCCCGAGAACGTGCCGCTCAGGCTGTCGCCGCTGTCGCCGTCGATGTCACCGAACGGGACGGCGTAGCCGACGCGCACGGCCACGTCGACCCCGGGCGTGTCGGGCGGGCCCGCCTGGGCCAGGGAGGGGCGGGCGGCAGCCAGCACGAGGAGCATCGTCGCGGTGAACATCAGGGGCTTGGTCATGGGGGCCTCCGAGCCCTAAGACACCACAGCCGCGGCCTGCCCGCAAAATCGCGGTTCGGCGCCGTTTCTTCACCGACCTGTTGCCGTGCTGCCACGGGCGGGCGTTTAATGTGAATGGGAATGCGCATCGCGGCCCTGGATGTTGGTTCCAACTCGTTCCACCTCATGGTGGCCGACGTCGAGACGGGCGGGCGCATCAACGTGCTGGACCGGGCCAAAGAGATGGTTCGCCTGGGCGACTCGACCTTGCACAAGGGGGTCATCGCGCCCGAGGTGTTCCGGCGCGGGCTGGACGCGCTGAAGGCGCTGCGCCGCATTGCCGACCGGCACAAGGTCGACGCGCTGGTGGCGGTGGCGACCAGCGCCGTGCGCGAGGCGCAGAACGGCGGCGAGTTCGTGCGGGCGGCCCGCGACGAGGCGGGCATCGACATCCGCGTCATCCGGGGCGACGAGGAGGCGCGGCTCATCTACCTGGGGGCGCGCGGCTCGCTGGACCTGGGCAAGCGCCGGGTCGCGCTGTTCGATCTGGGCGGCGGGTCGCTGGAGATCGTCCTCGCCGACGCGCAGGAGCTGTACTACACGTCGTCGCTGAAGCTGGGCGTCATCCGCCTGACCGAGAGCTTCCCCTGCTCCGATCCGCCGACGCCGCGCGAGCGCGCGCACCTGGCGGACCGCGTGCGGGCCGTGCTGGAGCCGGTGATCTCGCGCGTCCGGGCGATGGGCTTCGACTACGTCGCGTTCACGTCCGGCACGGCGTCGGCGCTGGCCGGGCTGCTGCGCGCCGAGAACGGCGGCAACAAGTCGGCGATCGCGCTGGCGGACCTGACGGCGCTGGAACAGAAGCTCGGGAACGCGACCATCACGGCGCGCGGCCGCATGCCGGGGCTGGACGCCCGGCGCGCCGACACCATCTACGCCGGCGCGGTCGTCTTCCGGACGGCGCTGGAGCTGGCCGGCGCCGAGGAGGCGACGCTCTGCGAGACGGCGCTGCGCGAGGGGATCGTCGCCGACTACGTGGCCTCGAATCGGCCGGGCATCTTGCTGGTCGAGGAGTTCCCCGACCTCCGCCGGCGCAGCGTCATGGAGCTGGCCCGGCGCTGCCACTTTCGCGAGGACCACGGCACGCACGTCGCGCGTCTGGCGCTGTCGCTGTTCCACCAGACGCGGCGGCTGCACAAGCTGACCGACGCCGACGCCGAGCTGCTGGAGTACGCGGCGCTGCTGCACGACATCGGCTTCTACATCTCGCCGCACCGCCATCACCGGCACACGGAGTACCTGATCAAGAGTCACGCGATGACGGGCTTCTCGAAGTCCGAGGTGCAGACGATCGCGCTGACCGCGCGCCACCACCGCAAGGCGGAGCCGCGCTACGGGCAGGGCGGCTCGAAGTCGCTGTCCAAGCACGACGTGCGCCGCGTGCGCTACCTGGCCGCCATCCTGCGGGTCGCCGACGCGCTGGACCGCACGCACGGGCGGCTGGTGCGCGCCGTGCGCTGCTCGATCTCGGCGCGCACGGTGGAGATCCGCGTCGACGCCGACGGCGATCCCGAGCTGGAGCTCTGGGCGGCGCGCCGCAAGGGCGACCTGTTCGAGGCGCTGGCCGGCCGCAAGCTGCGCTTCGCCGTCGACGGCATTCGCGACCGGGAAGAGCCGCCCGTCGTGGCCGCCGCGGCGCCGGAGGCCGCGGGCGCCACGCCGTTGCGCGTGATCAAGCGAGTGTCCGGCTAGACGCCGCGATTGGGTCAAAGCGCCAGGGCGAAGCGCAGCAACAGCTCCTGCTCCCAGTGTCCGGCCGCAACCAGCGTCTGCGCGGTCTCCGAGGTGCCGCTCCACTGGTGGATGACGTAATTGGCCGACAGCCGGATGAAGCGGCCGCGCCAGTAGTTGACGCCCGCCGTGCCGGACACGACGCGCGTGGTGGCGATGGCGGGATCGCCCAGCGTGGGGGTGTCGCTGTTCACGTCCTCTTTCAGGACCTCGCCGCGAATCGCCAGCATGAGGCCGTCCTCGAGCAGGGGGCGGGTCCCGCGGGCGGGGCGCAGCGGAAGCTCGAAGCCCGGCGCCGCGAGCAGCCCCTGGTCGCCGAGCACCCAGAACCAGGCCTCGCCGTAACCCGAGATCCCGTCGAGCGTCGCGCTGCCGATCGGCAGGAACCCGGTGGCGGCCTCGGTCCCCTCGGCCAGGTGCTGCTTCTTCCAGACCAGCTCGCCGCGCAGGCCGAATCGCGGTTGCAGCGGCAGGTTCAGCTCGCCGCCGAAGGCGGCGATCGACCCCTGCTCGTGCAGGGCGGCGCCCGGGGAGCCGGCGCCCAGCGTCCAGGCCGGCTGGAAGAAAGCCACCCCGCCCGGCGTGGCCTGGACGGGGGCCTGCGGTCCCAGCACGTGATTGCCGTGCCACGCCGACGCGCCGACGGAGACGCGGTGCCACGGCACGTCGCCGCCGGCGAACGGGGACCAGACCACCCGCCCGATCGCGTCGGCCTGGTTGTCGAGGTTGCGGAACCCGGGCCCTTCGCCGTCGAACAGGCCGGCCGAGTAGTAGAACCGGCCGTCGGCGACCAGGCCGTGGACCATCGCGCCGACGTCCTTGTTGCGTGGGGCGCCCAGGCTCCGGGCGGTCATCGCCCGTTCGATGAAGTCGGTCTCCGCGTCGGAGGTGCGGTTCTCCAGCGTGAAGGGGACGTCGAACTGCCCGGCCTGGACGATCACCGCGTCGCCGAAGGGGGCGTAGGCCAGGAAGTTATCGGCCGCCGGCCACAGGCTGGGGGCCACCTGCGCGCCGGCCGCCGGGGCGGGCGCGAAGTCGCCGCCGACGTCGAAGTAGAATTCGTCGCCGACCCACCCGCGCAGCTCGACGCGCGCGCGGCGGATGAAGAGGCCGCTCTTGGGGTTCTGTTTCGGGAAGAAGGCCCCGTCGACCTGGAGGCGCCCGCCGGGCAGCAGCGTCAGCTCGCCGCCGCGCGAGCGCCAGACCATGCCCTCGGGGGTCGCCGTCGCGGTCGCGCCGGGGGCTTCCGGGGCGGTCTGGGCCCGAGCCAGGCCGCCGTTGGCCGCCGCCACGACGCCGACGATGCAGACGAGCCGGGCGAAGGTCATCGTGGGTGCCGCATTGTACCTGGGGCGCAGGGGCCCCGCGAAATGAGAGACTGCGGCCGTGTCCGACGAGCCCAGCTTCACCGCCAGCGTGTCCCGCGAGCGCGTCGAGGCGCTGGCGCGCAAGTACCGGCGGCTCGTCGACCTGCGCGGGCGGCGCGACGGCGACGGCAGCGGGCCGGCGGCGACCCGGGCCGAGCTGCGGGCGCTGGCCGCCGAGTTTCCCGGGGCGCTGCGCGAGCTG
>CAZPUH010000607.1:0-7962 GCA_964589215.1 uncultured Myxococcales bacterium
GCCACCGGCCCCACCTGGCGCGCCGCTCTGGCCGCCGGCGCCTGCGGCTGGCGCGCCCGCAGCAGCCGCCGCTCCGCCGCGTCCGCTTCCGGCGGCGCCGGCTGGTCCGCCGCCGGCGCCGGTCGTCCTGCCCGTTCCGCCCCCACTCGAGCAGCCGAAGCACAGAGAGACCACCAGAGGTGCCAGCCGCCCCGTCCGCATTCGCGCAGGTTACCCCGTTCCGGAGAACGACGTAGCGGCGCCACCCAAGTCGGGTTGTCGGACATGCGACGAGGGCGACTGGAACCGGGCGGCCACCATCACGGCAGGTGGACGGTCGTCAACGAGTACGGGTCGACCGTCACGGTGAAGGCCGCGCCGTGCACGCGGGCGCGGCTGCGGGCGATCGACGTGCTCCCCTCGCCGTACCGGTAGACGTCGGCCCAGCCGTGCACCGCCGCGTCGGCCAGCGAGACGTCGACGCTGTATCGCGCGCTGGGATCCTTGTTGACCAGCATGACGGCGATCGTGCCGTCGCCGCGGCGAACGGCGTGCACGGCGACCAGCGGGGTCGACGACGTCGTCTGCAGGATCGCGTCCTGCGGCCGGTGCCCCAGGTACTCGAGCATCTGCACGCCGAAGTAGGCGGGGAAGGGCGTGTTGGCCGCCGGTTCGACGGCGCCGCCCGCGCTGGTCATGCCCGCCGACAGGATCCCGTAGTCGCCGTACGCGTAGTCACCGTACAGCGCCGGGTCCGCATTCCCGTCGAACGGTGAGTTGTGGATGGCCCACCAGTCGACGTTGGCCACGCCGTTTTCGAACCAGGTCATCATCGCGTCCGCCAGGTAGAGCGCGTCGACCAGGCTGGTGGTCTGCTTGCCCGGGTTGTACGAGACGGAGTTGGTCTCGGTGACCATGATCTGCACTTCGCCGGCGTGGCGGCCGCAGTACTGGGCCAGGAGACCCTTCAGCGAGGCGACCATGCTGGGGATGCTGGGCGTGTAGCTGACGGCGGTCGCCTCGCCCTGTTCGGGCGACATCAGCAGCGCGGCGTCGGATTCACCGGTCGGGCCCTGCGGGTACCAGTGGACGACGACGAAGTCGACGGCGCTGCACGCGATGGGCAGCACCGTGTCGTTCCACGGCTGCGGCGACGTCGCGCTGGTCTGCCCGTCCGGCCAGTTGCCGGGCGCGGTCAGGACGGCGCCGACGCGAATCGACGGATCGACCGCCTTCATGGCCGCGCTGTACTGGACCACGCCCTGGGCGTAGGTCGTCGGATCGTGGGACTGGTGGTTCACTTCCCAGGTCGCGCCGTACGTGCCGTCGCCGTAGACCTCGTTCCCCACCTCCCAGTAGCGGATGCCGTACGTGTGCCCCTTGGGGCTCGCGCCGGGATAGGTCGGCACCGGGCCGTGGTAGTGGCGCCCGCCGCGGTTGGCGTAGGCCACCCAGTCGGCGGCTTCCTGCGCCGTTCCGGAGCCGTAGTTGACCGTGATCATCGCTTGCGCCCCCGTGGCGCCGGCGACCGACATGAACGCGTCGAAGGTCGATTCGGGCACCGTGCCGCCTTGCGCGGGGTCGTCGGGCGCATTGGCGATCCAGTGGTAATTGTCCGACGTCGAGCCGCCCGGATAGCGCAGCGTCTGGGCGCCGGTGCGCGCGAGCAACGCGGGGATCTCCGCGTCCAGCAGGTGGCTGTCCCAGGCGGCGCTGTTCAACCCCACGGCCAGCGGGGAGAATCTGCCCGCGCAGCCCCTGGCGTCGACCGTGACGGAGGCTGGCGTCCCATGCCCGGCGGGCGCGGCGGTCTCTGCGCCGGTCTCCGCCGGCGATTCGAGGGCGACGGTTGCGGCCCCCAGGTCACTGGAGTCCGGTGGCTCACCGCAACCGAGCGCCGTGACCCCGCTGAACAGAACGAGTGCTGCCGTGGACAGACTTTTCCGACCCATGTTCTCCCCCTTTTCCCCAACACAACGCGGAAGGGGGGCATTCTTTCGGCTGACCTTCGCCGAGAGGGTCGGAAACTGGGGCTTTCGGGCCGCTCTGAACCTGCGGCCGGAGACTTTCGGTCAGTACTCGCCTTTGATGACGAAGAACGAGCCGCGGATGGTGCCCGCCAGCTTGGATTTCTGCCGGGCGAACTTGAACCGCGAGGCGAGCTCGTCGGGGACGTCCATCCCGTCGGACAGCTTGAAGCCCACGGCGCGCTTCGTCGGGCCGTCGATCGTGTACATGACGTTGATCGAGAGCCCGCTTTCGTAGAATACGTAGGCCATCTTGATGTTCTCGACCTGGAACTGCGTGGCCTCCAGCGGCCGCGACGCGATCACGATGTCGCGCTCTTCCTTGAGGATGCGGTGCACCCAGTCGATGGTGTGCTTGGCCTTGCTGGCGGGTTCGGTCGTGAAGGTGTGGTCGTACTGGTTCTTGTAGTAGCGGGCCTCGTTGGCCCTCAACCCGGCGAGCGCGGCGGCGACGGGCGACGATTCGAGACCGGCAATCGATACGGTGTTGAAGTCCACGACATGGCCCATGGCGCACGATCGCGTCGCCGCCGGCGGCGTGTCAAGGCCACCCCGAACCCGAGAAGCAGGATCGTCTCGCCGGCCGCGGCGCCCCCGCCGGCGTCGTCGCAGCTGCATCCGTCGCTGGGCTGGTTCAGCGAACACGCCGCGGCGGAGGAGGGGGGATAGAGAGCGCAAACGGCGCGGACGTCGTCCGGCGTCAGCGAGCGCTTGGCCGCCGAAGAGGGCGTCACCGTGTACCACATGACGGAGGCGTACGCGTCCGGGTTGTCAGTGGCTTCTCTGTCGTCACAGAGAGGGACGGGCCGTCCCTGATCGTCCACGGGCTCCGTGGGCATGTCCGAGGTCGCGTCGGTCGCGCTGCCGCCGCCGAAGCATGTGTGGGCGAGCCCGATGAAGTGGCCGAGCTCGTGGGTCAACACCGTCTGCAGATCGTAAATCTCCCGTCCGTTGCTCGCGGAGATGGGCGCCTGGGGATCGAGGGCGGCCCACAGAACGTCCGCTCGGGCGGCGTTGATCTCGATGTCGCGGTCGATGAGCCGGCCCGCCGAGTCGACGGAGCGCGTCGTCAGCGCGAGCGCCATGGAGTCGGCCTCCCAGTCGGATTGCACGAACACGACGCTGTTCTTGTAGTCGAGCGCGGCGACGCCTTGCGCGCCCGGCGGCGCCAGTGACACGACGACCTCGAATGACGGTGGTCCGGCGGGTGCGTTCGCGGATGCCGGGCAGGTGACCGTCGATCCCCAGGCCGCCGCGGCCGCCGCAACCGACGTCGCGATGGTCGTCTCGTCCAGCCCCGTCCAGCCGTTCGGGTAGACGGTCAGCAGCTCGCAGCTCGTGTCCCAGAACAGCGGCCGCTGCTGGTCGTTGACGCCCCGCACGTACGCCCATCCCGGCGCGGGTGCGGCACACAGCAGCAGACAGGCCGCCGCCAGGGTGGTGTGTTTCACGCGGTACGACTATACAGCCCGCGACCAGACGCGATGAAGACCGACGCTCGGCGCGGTCATGTCGCCGGCGGGCGCAGCGGGACCGTGCCCCTGTCCCGCTTCAGCCGGACGGCGAGCCCCAGGATGATCGCGCCCCCGATCGCGGTCGCCGGCTGCATCCAGGAGACGTAGCCGATGATGGCGACCTCGGCGGCGAGCCACCCGAACAGGATGCCGGCGGCGGCCAGCGCCAGCGGGCGGTCGCGCCGCCAGCGCGCGAAGACCGCGACGCTTGCGAGCAGCGAGCTGCCGCCGACCGCCACGACCAAGATCCCGCTCGGCACGGCGTAGTCTGGAAAAGGACTGCCGCTGAGCCACGCCGTCGGGATGCCCTTGGCGCCCGCCAGCCCGTACCAGCCCCCCGCGAACGCGTTGAGCGCCGCGAACGCCAGCACGGCGCCCAGGCTGTACCGCACGGCGGCCCCGTCCCTGGTCCCGCGATTCATCAAGCTGCTCGGAGCAACCCGCGCGCCAGCCGGCCCCCGCTCATCCCTTGCCGCCCGCGCGCAGATCGGTCGCGCCGCGTCGCTTTTGCGCAAACCCTGCGCCTCCCTCGCGTGTCTTTTCCAAACCGGGGAGCGTCCGTCTGGCCGACGCCTTGCTCTCCCTTTTTGCTTTCCTGGCCGGTGGCCGGCGCCCCACGTGAGACCAATGGTGAAAACGTTACCGTCGCGCGACATCGACTGCGTGCCCGTCTGGGCATCTCCGGCGGAAGAGGTGCTGAGCCGTCTGGGGACCCGCCCGACTGGGCTCGACGGCCAGGAGCCGTCGCGCCGCCTGGCCACGACCGGGCCCAATCGCCTGCCGGACAAGCCGCCCCGCTCGGCCTGGATGGTGCTGGTCGCTCAGCTCAAGGGTTTCCTGAACCTGTTGTTGCTGGTCGCCGCGCTGGTCGCCTGGGCCGTGGGCGATCTGAAAGACGCGCTCATGATCGGCGCCGTCACCGTCTTCAACGCGATCCTCGGGTTCGTGCAAGAGCACCGCGCCGAGCGCGCGCTGCAGGCGCTCAAGCACATGGTGGCGTTTCGCACGCGCGTTCGTCGCGGCGGGCGGGTCGTCGAGCTGGGCGCCGAGCAGCTGGTGCCCGGAGACATCGCGCTCCTCGAGGCGGGCGACCGCGTGCCCGCCGACGGGCGGCTGTTCGTCGCGCAGTCGTTCGAGGTGGACGAGTCGGCCCTGACCGGGGAGTCCGTCCCGGTCCACAAGACGGCCGAAGCGGTGCTTCCCCCGGCGACGCCGCTGGCCGAGCGGATCAACGTCGTCTTCATGAACTCGGTCGTGACGCGCGGCCGCGGGGAGCTGGTCGTCTCCGCCACGGGCCGCTCGACGGAGATGGGGCGCATCGCCGGCATGCTGGAGGCGACCCCCACGGCGCCCACGCCGCTTCAGGCGCAGCTGCACCATCTGGCCAAGCGCCTCGCGCTGATCGCGGTCATCGTCGTGGCGGCGGTCTCCGCAGTCGAGCTGCTGCACGGCGACACGCTGGCGCAGATGGCGATCGAGGCGGTCGCGCTCGCGGTGGCGGCGGTTCCCGAGGGCCTGCCGGCGGTCGTGACGGTGACGCTGGCGCTGGGCCTGCAGCGCATGGCCCGCCACCGGGCCATCGTGAAGCGCCTCGCTGCCGTCGAGACGCTGGGGTGCACGACGGTGATCTGCTCCGACAAGACCGGCACCCTGACCATGAACCAGATGACGGTTCGCGCCCTGTGGCTCGCGGGCCGGCGGTACAGGGTCTCGGGCGAAGGCTACCGGGCCGACGGCGAGATCGCCGCGGAGTCCCCGGGTGGCTCCCCCGACCAGCTGGCTGCGCTGCTGCGCCCGGCGGTCCTCTGCAACGACAGCCGCGTCGCTGACGGCGTCCTGATCGGCGATCCGACCGAAGGGGCGCTGGTGACCCTGGCCCAGAAGGCCCGGCTGGACGTCGACCCGCTGCGCGCGGGGTTTCCGCGCCTCGCCGAGCTGCCCTTCGATTCGGAGCGCCGGTACATGGCGACCTTCCACCGCGACGGCGACGTGGTGCGGCTGTTCGTGAAGGGGGCGCCCGGGACACTGCTCGAACGCAGCCGAGCCGTCTTGACCACCGAGGGCACGCGCCCCCTGGACGACGGCCCGCGGAACGACGTCATGAGCGAAAACGATCGTCTGGCCGCCGGGGGGCTGCGCGTCCTGGCGGTGGCGACGCGCGAGCTGCGCGAGGCGGACTTCGATCCGAAGCAGGAGCTGACCAAGCTGGTCGCCGACCTCACGTTCGTCGGTCTGGTCGGGATGATGGACCCCCCGCGGGCCGAGGCCCGCGACGCCATCCAGCTCTGCAAGAGCGCCGGGATCGCAGTGAAGATGATCACCGGCGACCAGCGGGTCACCGCCGCCGCGATCGCGCGCGCCCTGGGCCTGGAAGGGGACGCCGTCACGGGGGCCGAGCTGGACCGGATGGACGACGCGACGCTGGCCGCCGCGCTGCCCCGCATCGCGGTGTTCGCGCGCGTCGCGCCCGAGCACAAGCTGCGGATCGTCAGCGCGCTGCAGTCGCGCCGACACGTCGTCGCGATGACCGGCGACGGCGTCAACGACGCGCCCGCCCTGCGCAAGGCGGACATCGGCGTCGCGATGGGCGCCGGGACGGAAGTCGCGAAAGAAGCCGCTGGTATGGTTCTCACCGACGACAACTTCGCGACCATCGTGCGCGCCGTCGGGGAAGGGCGGATCATCTACGACAACATCGTGAAGTTCGTGCGCTTCCAGCTCTCGACGAACATGGGCGCGATCCTCACGGTGTTCTTTGCGCCGTTCGTCGGGCTGGAGTCGCCGCTGGGGGCGGTGCAAATCCTGTGGGTCGCCATGATCTCCGACGGACCGCCCGCCATCGCGCTGGGGGTGGACGCCGCCCGCCCCGGCATCATGAACGAGCCGCCGCGGGATCCCGCCGCGCGGATCCTGACCTGGCGCAGGCTCCTGCGGCTGCTCTTCCATGGCGCGATCATGGCGGCCGGCACGCTGGGCGTGCAGACCTTCGACGGCGCCGCCGGGGGTTCGCCCGCTCACGCCGCGACGCTGGCGTTCACGACGTTCGTGCTGTTCCAGGTCTTCAACGTCCTCAACGTGCGCGCCGAGAAGGGGACCGCGCTCAACCGGCAGCTGGCGACCAACTGGCGGCTCTGGGCGACGCTGGCCATGGTCGTCTTGCTGCAGGTGGGCGTGGTCTACTGGTCGCCGCTGCAGCGGCTGTTCGGCGCCGTGACGCTGGGCCGGACCGACTGGGCGGTTTGCATCGCCGTCGCGTCGACCGTGTTCATTGCCGAGGAGCTGCGCAAGCTCACGGCCCGGGGCCTGCGCGCCATTGCCGGCGCGCGGGGGCGTGTCGCGATCCCGCGGATCGCGCCGCGCGCTCGATGAACGAGCCGTCCCGCTACTTCAGGACCCTGAGCAGCGACGACTGGCAGCAGCCGGTCTGCAGGAGATACAGGTAGGTCGCGTCGTGGGCGACCAGCTTGTACCCGGAGGCGGCCGCGATTGGAACGGCGGCCCCGCCCGCCGCGGGCGCCTTGAAGACGTTGTTCGTGTTCGCGCGAAGGAAGTAGACGGTGTCGTCGTCGACGATCAGGTTGCTCACGCCGTCGGCGGCCACGACCAGGGTGGGGGCGGGGTCGCCGCTGGCGTAGCGGTAGATGCCGTTCAAGGCAGGCGTCGCCGCCAGCGCCCGCGAGAAGTAGAGGGTGTTCCCCTTGGCGTACAGCGCGGGCGCGCCGTTCGACTGCGCGATCGCGGTGTCGGGCGCGCCGGCGATCTTCGGAACGGCGGCCGGCGTGCCGCCTGCCAGCGGAACCGTGCGGAGCTCGTAGGGTGTGCCCTGTCCTGCGTTCGACACCCAGTAGACGGCGTCCGTCGTGACGTCGAGGGCCTGGAAGTTGCCGAAGTAGCCCTGGTCGACCGTGACGATGGCCGTGCCCGGATCGGACGCGGGCGCGGCGATCAACCGGCGAAACACCTGCCCCTTGGTGGGCCCCGACGGATCCTGGTAGTCGCCCGTCGCCCAGTAGAAGTAGTCGCCCTGGACGCGCAGGAACGACGCGCGCGCCTCGGGGTTGAAGGCCGTCGTGGGGGCGACGGTCGCGTCGGCACTCACGGGTTTGGTGAGGACCACGGCCGGCGTGCCGCCGACCGACCAGTAGAGGTTGCCGCCCGTGACGGCCAGCGACTCGGTGCCGGCCGTCGCCGCCGTCGTCGGCTGCCACACCAGCTTGGCGCCCGAGCCGTCGAGCGGGTAGCGCCTGACGCTGTAGGCGTTGAATCCGGCCCAGTAGACCGAGGCCGACGCCGCGTCGAACACGACCGAGCGAGCGGCGCTGTTGTCCGTCCCGAAGGGCAGGTCGGCGGTCCCGTAGACCTGTCCCGCCGTGCAGAGGCCGGACGAGCACGTCGCGCCGCCGGCGGTGCAGTCGCGGCCGCAGCCGCCGCAATTGGCGGCG
>CAZPUH010000608.1:0-4020 GCA_964589215.1 uncultured Myxococcales bacterium
AAGCAGGCGAAGCCCGATCGCCCGGCCGCCGCGGTGCGCGACGCGGACAAGCAGAAGGAACGCGAGCAGCGGCGTCTGGCGCGGCGCGTGGAGACGCTGGAGGCAGATGTAAGCAAGCTCGAAGCGGAGCTGGCGGCCGTGCGCGCGGAGCTGGCCGGCGATCACGCGGGCGACTGGCAGAAGCTGCACGCGCTGGCCGAGCGCGAACGCGAGCTGGACGCGCTCTTGGCGCGGCGAATCGCGGAGTGGGAGGCGGCGAGCGCGGCAGCCCTCAATGCGACCAGCGCTCCCTCCGATTGACAGTTAGGAAACCTGCGCCGGAAGACGCGGGTCCGTGTTTCCGGCTTCGCAGCATTGCATCGCTGCGGTCGGGGGCTACGTTGATCGTGTAAACTTTCACGAGGTCTCTCCGGGAGGTATCCGGATGCGGTTCCCTGGCCTGTTTTGTTCCGCGCTTCTGGTCGCCACCGGCGGCTGCGCGACGCATCCCTCTCCCGCGGTGAGCACGCCGGCGCGCGCGCAGGCCCGGGCCACCGAGCTGTCGGGCGTCTGGGACGGAATGAACCAGAGCACGATCCAGGTGGGGCTCGGCGCCGGCGACGTGCGGATCGAAAAGCAGGAGTGGCACCTGACCCAGGCCGGGGACACCATCAGCGGCTACTACATCGCCGCGCTGACCTTCGTGTCGGGCGACGGCCGGCCGTACGTGTGCAACCGACAGCCCCGGTTCTCGGCGACCCGGCGGTTCGACGTCTCGGGGCGAGTCCAGGGCGGCGTCGTCGAGATCGAAGAGCTCGAGCAGCAGCTCGCGTCGCAAGCCGGTCGGTGCGACCCCGGACTGCGCCAGCTGGCCCGGTACCGGGGGCGGCTGGACGGCGACGTGCTCACTCTGATGAGCGGCGGCCAGCGGCAGACCCTGTACCGCATCCACAACCCGGAGCCCTCGGACAGCCTGGTCGCGCAGGCGACGCCGCTGCTGGGCGGCAAGGCGGCCGAGGCGTCCTTGCCCGAGCCGGCAGGCCCGCTGCAGTCCCTCGCCTCAGGGGGACCGCCGGCGGACGTCAGCGGCATGTGGGTCTGGGAGCACAACGGCGTCGTGCCCGGCGGCGACGAGAAACAAGAGCGCGAGGAGTGGCACGTCAGCCAGGACGGCTCGAAGCTGACCGGCTACTACGACCGCATCGTGCACCAGGTCTCGACCGACGGTCAGGCCTATCGGTGCAGCATGGCGCTCGACTTCCAGATCGTGACCCGCTACCAGTTCCGCGGCGAGGTCAGCGGGAACCGCGTGATGATCTACGAGAGCTCGTTCGAGGTGCTGAACCCGAACGCCTGCGACAACGGCAAGCGCCGCCTCGACGCCTACGAGGGGCAGGCCTCACCGGATGAGCTGCGGCTGGTGTGGGGAGTCGGCGGCCAGGTGCTGCGGCGGCCGCGGCCGGATGTCCCCACCCAGCGTTTCTAGGGGAGACGCAGAGCGTACACGTCCACGTCCACGTCCACGTCCACGTCCACGTTTACGTCCACGGCCACGAACACGTTTACGACTACGTTCGCTATCACGTAGACTTAACCGTCAACGTACCGGTCAACGTCTTTGCGGCGTGGACGTGGACGTGGACGTGGACGTGTACGTGGACGTGGACGTGGACGTGGTCGTTTACGTGATCGCGAACGTAGTCGTGTTCGTGTTCGCTGACGTTGTCGTGATCGCGGACGTCCGACTCCGAGTCCGACTCCGACTCCGACTCCGACTCCGACTCCGGCTCCCCTACCCCTTCTTCGCCTTCAGCTCCTTGTCGATGACCGCCTTGAAGGCGTCGATCGGCTGGGCGCCCACGATGCGGGTCCCGTTGACGAAGAAGGTCGGGGTTCCCGTCGCGCCCACCGCGGCGCCCTCGCGAGCCTCGGCGTCGACCTTGTCCTTGAACTTGCCCGAGTCCAGCGCCGCCTTGAACTTGGCCATGTCGAGCCCCAGCTCGCTCGCGTACTTCTCGAGCGACGCGCGATCCAGGGCCTGCTGGTTGGCGAAGAGCTTGTCGTGGAACTGCCAGAACTTCCCCTGCTCGTTGGCCGCCAGCGCCGCCTCGGCGGCCAGGTGCGCCTTGTCGTGGAACGGCAGCGGCAGCTGCTTGAACGCCACGCGCAGCTTGCCCGCGTAGTCGGTCTCCAGCTGGTGCAGCGTCGGGACCGCGCGGCTGCAGAACGGGCACTGGAAGTCGCTGAACGCCACCAGCGTCACGGGCGCCGACGCCGGGCCCTTGACGGGCGCGTCGCCGATCCTGACCTCGTACTTGTCGTTGCTGTCCGCGGCCGCCGACGGCGCGCTGGGGGCCGGCGCCGCGGCCGCCGCCGTCTCGATGCGCTTCGTGTAGACGTCCTTCAGCGGCGTCCCCTTCTTGATCAGCGCATCCGCCTCCTTCATCTCGTCGTCGATGATCTTCTCGAACGCGGACGCTTCCTGCGCGCCGACCAGCTCGCGGCCGTTGATGAAGAACGTCGGGGTGCCCGTGGCGCCCGCGTCCGTCGCCGCCTTCTGATCCTGCGTGATCTCGTCCTTGATCTTGGGGTCGTCCCAATCCTTCTTCAGCTTGGCGACGTTCAGCCCGACCTCGCCGGCGTACTTCTCGATGTCGGCGCGCGTGAGGGCGGTGTTGTTCTCGTACATCTTGTCGTGCAGCTTCCAGGCCTTGTCGGCCCCCTGCCGCGCCGCCGCCTGGAACGCCGTGGCGGCGTCCATCGCGTGGTCGTGGAACGGAAGCGGCTGGTTCATCCAGACCAGCGCGATGTCCTTGCCGTACTTGTCCAGCACCGACTTCACCGTCGGCTCCGCGCGCTTGCAGAACGGGCACTGGAAGTCGCTGAACTCGACGATCGTCACCTTGGTGGCCTTCGCGCCGCGCCGCAGGTCGTGCGAGAACGGGACCACCTTCTTGCTGCCGCCGGCCGGCGCGCCGCCGCCCGAGGGCGCAACGGGCTTCTGCTTCTCGTCGATGGCGGCCAGGATCTCGCCCAGCCCCTTGCCCTGCTTGGCCATGTCGACGGCCAGCTTGGCCAGGTTCGGACTGCGCGGACAGTTGGGGTCCTTTTTCAGGCAGCCGGCGATCTTGCCCATGCCGCAGCCGCACTCGCAGTCGCGCTCGTTGAGCGCCTGCAGCGCCGTCGTCCGCTGCGCCGGGGTCAACCCGTCGAAGCTCACCGACGTGACCGCCGTCAGGTCGGCGGCCTTCGTCCACCCCTCGGGGAACTCACTCTCGGACTTGTAGATCTTGGCCGGCATCTTGGTGCCGGCGGGGACCACCTCGGCTGTCTTCTCGACGGCTGGCTCGGCCGCGCCGCCGGATCCCTTGCCGGCCGTCTCACGGCCAACCAGGAACCCGACGGCCAGCCCCGTCACGAGCGGCCAGATCGCGGCGGTCCAGGCGGGTGCGGAAGGAGTTCGCGGATGTTCCTGCATAGCCGCCGCTTATAGCATCGAAAGACCAGCGACTCGCGCGCCGGCGAATCGCGCGCGGCTATTCGTCGTCGTCGCCGGCGGCGGACCGCCGGGAGCCCGCCTCGTCGAAGTTGAGCTCGCCCGCGAACATGTCGTCGATCATCGAATCGACCGACTCGAAGTAACCGTCACGGCGCAGCTCCTCGCGTTCGAACTCCTCGAAGGTCTGGTAGGTCTTCTGGTCGACGAACCGGCTCATGCTCATCCTCCTTGCGTGTGTCGGCCCCGACGAGAGAGAGACAATGACCGTCGAGCCGACATGTAGGTCTAACTATTACCTATCCGTACATGCCGTCAAATTTCCGCACCGTATTTGGAGGCTTGGCCCGCAGCCGGTTAGCGTGCTTAATACCCGGGCTCCCTCTGCGGATCGCCCGGCAAGACACGGCAAGACACCAAGAAGATGGGAAGGGTCATCGCGGTAGCGAACCAGAAGGGCGGCGTCGGGAAGACCACGACGGCCGTCAACCTGGCGGCCTCCTTGGCGGCGGCGGAAAAGAGCGTCCTGCTGGTCGACATCGACC
>CAZPUH010000609.1:0-1177 GCA_964589215.1 uncultured Myxococcales bacterium
CGACGGATTGGTTGAACCCGCGCGCCCGCAGCTTGGAAGGGTGCAGCGGCACCGGCACGACGGCGTCGCCGCTTTCGAAGCGTCCGCGCGCCAGCGCCTCGGCCAGCGGCTGCGCCAGCAGGCGCGCGAGCCGCCGTCCAAGGTCGCGCCGGCCACCGTGCTTCATGCGGACGAGGGCCTCGGCCAGCGCCTCGCCGTACTCGAACCCGCTGGTCGCCGCCCCGAACGGGAACGGCACGCGCCGGCAGGTCGCGCAGCGGTCGTGGCCGCCCTCGTCCGCGGGGGCGTCGCCGGGAGCGGCGAGCGGGAGCGCGCAGCCCGGGCAGGCGCCCACCATCGGGTTGATCGACAGGTTGCAGGCCCCACAGAAGAGCGCCTCGTCGGGGATCGCGCGGTCGCACGCGGCGCACCCGGCTGGCCAGACCGTCTGCAGAATCTCGGCGCCCATGAACGACAAAAACCCCATGCGCCGTTGTCGGCACATGGGGTTTGTTTGTTGCGCGATCTCGCCCGGGCGGGCGGACGCTCACCTCACTCGGGCGCGTAGAGGCCGCGGCGCAGGTAAGTCGGCTTGTCGAACTCCGACTCTTCCACGCCCAGCTCGTCCTGCGGGCGCTGCGGCGGCGCCTGCCCGCTGGCGCGGCGGACCAGCGGGGCCGTACCGGCGTTCTGCGGCCGGATGACCGGGCGGTCGATCCGCTCGGCGGGCGTCCACTCGCTGCCGTTGCCGATGGTCGCGGGCGACGTGAGGGCCGCCGGCGGCACCTGCTCCATCTGCAGGTAGAAGTCGTCGGTGTTGATGCTCTCCGGCTCCGGAGCGGCAGCGCGCACCGAGGGGACCGAGTAGCCGCCCCGCGGGGTGGGGTTCGACGGCTGCGGCCACGGCACCGCCTGCTGCGCGGGCATCGTGGCCTGCACGGCCTGCTGCATCGCCGCCGCCTGCATCGGCAACGCCATCTGCCCTTCACGACCGCGCACCGCGCCGCGCACCGGGGTCGGCATCGGCTGTTCGTGCGCGTGCGAGTTGAAGCCGGTCGCGATGACGGTGATGCGGACCTCGTCGCCCGCGTGGGCGTCGATGACCGACCCGAAGATGATGTTGGCGTCCGGATCGGCCGCCTCGGCGATCAGGCTGCAGGCCTCGTTCATCTCGGCCAGCGTCAGGTCGGGGCCGCCC
>CAZPUH010000610.1:0-10931 GCA_964589215.1 uncultured Myxococcales bacterium
CGCGGCGAACGTCGCCGCCCAGCAGGCGCGCGATCAACGGATCCGGGACGTCCAGAACGGCCGGCGCGCGCGCGGCCTGGGCGACGTCTCCGCCGTCCAGGTGCTGGGTCAGACCGAACACGACGGCGTTGGCGGCCAGCAGCTTCAGCTCGCGCTGGTTCCCCGGCCAGTCGCTGTCCGTGAGGCGCGCCAGCGCCTCGCGGCTGATGAACACGGTGAAGGCGTCGCGCCGCGCGACGGCGGCGCGCGGGCGCCCGAACACGACCTCGTTGCGCGCGTCGTCGAACGGGTCCGGCGTCGGGACCCGCGCCAGGTAGGCGCGCACCAGCGGCTGCAGCGCCTCGGACCGCAGCGCCTCGAGGAAGGCGAAGCGGACCAGCTCGGGCAGATCGGCGCGCCGCTCGCGCAGCGGCGGCAGCCGCAGCCGCGTGGCGGGATTGAGGCGCATGAACAGGTCCGGGCGGAACCGGCCGCTGCGCACCGCCGCGTCCAGGTCGGCGTTCGTGGCCGCCACCAGGCGGGGCACCGCCGGCCGCGGGCGCGTGTCACCGAGCCGCGTGACCTGCCCGCGCTCGAGCACCAGCAGCAGCTGCCGCTGCAGATCCAGGTCCAGGTTCCCGATCTCGTCGACGAACAGCGTGCCGCCGTGCGCCTGCTCGAACACGCCGGCATGGTCCTCGACCGCCCCGGTGTAGGCGCCGCGCCGCGCGCCGAACAAATGGGCGGCCAGCAACGACGGCGGCACCGTCGACAGGTCCGTCACCACCAGTGGCCCCTTCACGCCCGACCGCGGGTGGATGACGTGCTCGGCCAGGAAGCTCTTGCCCGTTCCGGTCTCGCCTTCGATGAGCAGCGGCAGCGGCGACCGGGCCAGCGCCTCCAGCTGCCGCCGCAGCTCGGTCATCGCCGGCGTGCGCCCCCAGAAGACCGGCCCCTCCTGGGCCGTGTGCGACAGCGCCAGCGCCCGCGAGATCTCGGCGGCCAGGCTGCGGCTGTCGACCACCTCGTTCTCGCACAGGTACACCAGCGGATCGTCGGGGCGCTCGGCGCCCAGGTCCGAGCCAGTCGTCGTCAGCATGACGACGGGCAGCGCCGGATAGAGGACGCGCAGCTGCTGCAGGATCAGCAGCCCCTGCCGGCGCCGCAACCGCTCCAGCGCCCCGCGCCGCTCCTTCGGGTCCGCCGGCAGGTCGGACTTGTCCTGGGGCAACAGGCGCTCTTCGGGCAGCGCGAAGTGCAGGTCCAGCACCACCAGGTCGGGCAGCGTCGGCGCGCGCGCCAGGACCTCGGCCGCCTCGGCGAAGTCGTGCGCGCAGCGCAGCGGACATCCGCGCGTCCGCTCCTCGCAGACCTGGCAGGGGATGCGGCGGTCGCAGCGGGTCACCGTCTCGAGGTGCGGCAGCTGGCGGTGCACCATCTCGATGGTCTGATCTCGGTCGTCGACGACGAGCACGCGGGGCATCAGCGGGACTCTCCATCCAAGGATCGCGCCAACGCGGCCGCCAGGTCCGCGAACGCCGTCTCCAGGGTCAGCACGCCGTCCAGATCGCCGGCTTCTGCCGCGCGAACCGCCCGCTCCACGGCGTCGCCGAACGGGCCCAGCGGAGCAGCGGGGGGCGCGTCCGCCGCCAGCGCCGCCCACAACGCGGCGGCCGTCGCGGGCTTCCCTTCCTCGTCGATCAACGCCGCGACGAGCTCACCCGGGACGACCGGCCCGCCCGCATCGCGGCGATCGCGCGCCGGCCAGACCAGGCGCTTGACCAGGTCGTGGCGCACCCGGGCCAACCAGGGTCCCGCGTCCATCTCGCCATTCTACAGAACTCGATATTGAAAACATAGATTCGACGACGGTCCGTCGGAAACGCCCGAAACGCGGGCGGTTCCTGCGCGGCACGCAGGCTGCAGTGCAGCTCCGGCATGACCGGACTGGAGTTTCTGATGTCGGCGCGGGCGTTCGCGGGCGAGCGAACGCAAGCGCCGCTGGCCAGCCTCACGCTCGCCCGGCGCATCGTGAACCGCGAGCCGATCGACGGCCCGACCGCCGACCGCCCGTTCGTCGCGAGCGAGTGGGTCTACGCGCACACGACCATCGCCGGCCACGGGGCCGGGTTCATCGAGCACGTCTGGACGCGCGACGGCGTCGAGCTGGCGCGCCACTACATGCCCGTCGGCGACGACCGTTGCTGGCGGACCTGGTCGCGCCACCGCGTCGCGCCCGGCCGCACCACCGTCGAGGTGTTCGGCCCCGACGGGCGGCGCCTCGACAGCGCAACGTTCACCGTTTCCCGACCCTCCCCTCGCGACCCAAAGGAGAACCGATGACCACCATCCGCGAACGCTTCAAACGAATCGCCGTCCGCATCTACGTCTTCGTGCGCGCCGCCGCCGCCGCCGTGGCGCTGGGCTGCATCGAGACCTTCGCCAGCCCGCGCCACCGCCGCTACCTGGCGGCCGGCTTCATCGCGGGCGCCGTGCTGCTGCTGGTGCTGCGCCCGCCCGTGCAGGTGGTCCCCGCCGGCGAGGTCGGCGTGCGTCTGAACCGGCTGACCGGCGGGATGAGCATCATCCCCGAAGGGCCGACGCTGATGCTGCCGCTGGTTCACGAGCTGCGGCGGTATCCGCTGCGCGACCAGGTCTATCGGCCCCAGGAGAGCGTGACCGCCGACGGGCCGGCGCCGTTCCAGACGGTCGAAGGGCTGTCCGTCGGTGTGGCGGTGACGGTCCGGTACGCCATCGACCCGAACCGCGTGGGCGAGGTCGCCAAGCGCCTGCCGGTGAACGTCGGCCACGATCTGATCGAGCCGGTGGTGGAAGGCGTCCTGCACCGCGCGCTGGCGCGGCACACCGTGCGCGAGATCTTCACGGACAAGCGGATCGAGATCCAGGACGACATCCAGGGCGAGCTGCGCGGCCTGCTGGCGCCCGACGGGATCACCGTGCGCTCGCTGTACCTGGGGCACGTCGACCTGCCCGAGGAGTACCGCAAGGGGCTCGAGGGGATGCTGTCCGAGGAGCTGGCGACGGAGAAGATGCGCTACACGCTGCAGCTGAAAGAGAAGCGCGTGAAGGAGTCCGAGCTGGAGGCCGACGCCGCCAAGGTCCAGCGCGAGAAGGCGGCCGAGGCTTCGGCGTCGGAGGAGATCATCGCCGCCAAGGCGCGCGAGGAAGCGATGAAGCACGTGCTGCCGTTGAAGGAGAAGGAGATCGAGCAGCGGCGGCTGGAGGCGGAGGCCCGCAAGGTGCAGCGCATGAAGGACGCCGAGGGCGACGCCGAGGCGCGAAAGATCGAGACCGCCGCCGAGGCCGACGCGCGCCGGAAGCTGGCCGACGCCGACGCCTACCGCATCGAAGCCACGGGGAAGGCCAACGCCGAGCAGATGGCGCGCGACTCGGCGCTGATCGCCCGCAACCCGCTGCTGATCCAGAAGACGCTGGCCGACAAGCTGTCCGACAAGATCCAGGTCATCGTGGCGCCCCCCTCGGCGGGCGGGTTCTTCGCGGGCGGGCTGCTGGGCATGCAGGCGCAGGCGCACGGCCCCGTCGCGGCGAACACCAACGCGCCGGCCGCCCCCCGCGCCGCCAACGACAACGCGGAGGCGGAGTGATGACCGCGGCGGTCGTCTTGCTGGTGGCGCTGGTGGCCGAGGACCCGGCGGTGCTGCGCAACGCGCCCCGCGACGACGCGCCGGCGCAAGCCACGCTGGCGCGCGGCGACTGGCTGGAGGTGCGGGGCGAGGCGGCCGGGTTCCTGCGCGTGTACGACCACCGGCACGAGCGCCCCGGCTACGTGCGTCCGTCGCAGGTGCGCGTCTACCCGCTGGACGCGACGGCGACCGGCGAGCTGACCGCGGTGGTCCGGTTCCTGCGCGACGCGAGCGGGTACGAGTCGCTGGGGATCGGCTACGCGGCGCTCGCGCTGCGAACGGCGCCCCCCGGCGCCGATCAGAGCGAGCTGCTGGCGGCGATCGGCACCCTGGCGGACCGGCTGGCGCGCCGGGCCTCCGCGCGGCGGGTCGACGGGCGCGACGGCAAGGACGCCACGCTGGCGGCGCACCTGGAGGTCGCGGTCAGCTACGGCGTGAAGTTCAACGTCGTCGAGCCCGAGACGCCGAACGGACGGACGCGCGTCTGCTACGACGGCGAGGCCTGGGAGCGCGTGCTGGCGGCGCCCGGCGCCGCGCCCGTCGAACGGGCCCGGGCGGCGCTGGCCCTGTCCGTCGACCGCTGCGCTGATCCAACGGCGGCGCCCACGCTGGCCCGCGCCTTCAACGACCGCCGGCTGCAGGCGCTGACCTCCATCGACTTCATGGCGGAGCGGTCGATCGCGCCGGCGCTGGTGGGGCGCGTCCGGCTCCGGCGTGCCGAGGCCTTCGCCTGGCGGGCCTTCGATCAGGCGCGCCAGGGGCAACGGGACGCGGCCGCGCGCGCCGAGGGGAGCGCGGTCCGCGAGCTGGCGCTGGCGGACCGGGGCGCGCTTGCGCCCGAGGACGGCGCCCTTTACGACGAGGTCGCCGTCCGCGTCGCGGCGTCCCGCTGGGCCGGCGAGCCTCCGCCCAAGCCAGCGCACGAGCGTCCCGTCGCCGTCGTCGCCGAGCCGCGCGGCCCCGGCGAGACCTGCCTGCGCATCGTGGACGGCGGCGGCAAGCGCGCGGGCGCCGTGCTCGGCGAACGCTGCACGTTCGGCGTCGTCTGGACCAGCGCGCTCCGCTGGGCCGCGGCGGGCAACGTCGCCACGATCGCCGTTCAACCCCTGCCCGCCTGGACGGAGCTCTGGGTCCTGCGCCGCGCGCCGGGCGGCACGTCGTGGACCGTCGACACCTTGACCCCGGCGACCGCCGACCCCGACGCCGGCGCCGGCTACGTCGAGTCCGCCGGCATGTCCCCCGACGGCGCCAAGCTGCTGGTCGTGCGCGAGGCCCACGTCGACGGCCACCCCACGCGGCGCTTCCAGGTCCTGGACGCGCCGACGCTGTCCGTCGACAAATGGGCCAGCAACGCCGACAAGCTGACCGCCTTCAAACGCTGGAGCTCCCCGACCTGGCGCTCTTCGACCCTCGCCCTCCGCTGACCCTGGCGTGCCGTCACCGCCACGCGCGCAGGTACTGAACGGGCGCGGCGATCGGCGCGCGCAGCTCGCGGGCGGCGCGCAGCGGCCAGTACGGATCGCGCAACAGCTCGCGCGCCAGGAAGACCAGATCGGCGTCGCCGGCCCGCAGCGTCTGCTCGGCCTGCGCGGCCGACGTGATGAAGCCCAGCGCCGCCGTGGGAATCTGCGCCTCGGCGCGGATGCGCGCCGCGTTCGGGACCTGGTATCCGGGGCCGGCGTCGATGCGCACCCCCGGCGCGATGCCACCCGACGAGCAGTCGATGAGGTCGACCCCCTCGTCCTTCAGCCGCCGCGCCAGCGCGATCGAATCCTCGACCGACCAGCCGCCGTCCATCCAGTCGGTCGTCGAGAGCCGTACCAGCAGGGGCATCGCGTCCGGGATGACGCGCCGGATCGCGCGGACGACCTCGATCGGCAGGCGAACGCGGTTGTCGAACGTCCCGCCCCACTCGTCGTCGCGCCGGTTGCTCACCGGCGACAGAAACTCATGAATCAGGTAGCCGTGCGCCGCGTGAACCTCGAGGACCTCGAAGCCGGCCCGCACCGCCCGGACCGCCGCCGCGCCGAACGCGCCGATCACCTCGGCCAACCCGGGCCCGTCCAGCGCGACCGGCGTCTGGTACCCCGGGCCGAACGCGAGCGGGCTGGGGGCGACGATCGGCGCCCAGCCCTCCGGCGGATCCAGCGGCTTGTCGCCGTCCCAGGGGCGCGACACCGACGCCTTTCGCCCGGCGTGGGCCAGCTGCACGCCCGGCGCGGCCCCCTGCGCCCGTACGAACCGCGCGACGCGGGCCAGCGGCTCGACGTGCTCGTCCTTCCAGAGGCCCAGATCCTGCGGGCTGATCCGGCCGCGCGCCTCGACGGCCGTCGCCTCCGTGATGACCAGCCCGGCGCCGCCCACCGCCCGGCTGCCCAGGTGGACCAGGTGCCAGTCGTCCGCGAAGCCGTCCTGGCTCGAGTACTGGCACATCGGCGAGACGCCGATGCGGTTGCGGAACGTCACGCCGCGCAGCGAGAAGGGGTCGAACAGCATGGACGGGGAGATAGCGCCCGTCCGTTCACCCGTCCAGCAGGAACCCGCCGACCTGCCGCCGCCACAGGGTCGCGTACACGCCGCCGCGGGCCAGCAGCTCGGCGTGGGTGCCGTCCTCGACGACGCGGCCGCCGTCCAGCACCAGCAGCCGATCCAGGTGCGCCAGCGTCGAGAGCCGGTGGGCGACGGCGATGACGGTCTTGCCGGCCATGGCCTCGCTGACGCCGGCCTGGATCAGCGCCTCCGATTCACTGTCCAGCGCCGACGTCGCCTCGTCCAGCACCAGGATCGGGGCGTCCTTCAGCAGCGCGCGGGCGATGGCGATCCGCTGGCGCTGCCCGCCCGACAGCTTCACGCCGCGCTCGCCGACCAGCGTCTGGTAGCCGTCGCGCAGGCCCAGGATGAACTCGTGCGCGTGCGCCCGCCGCGCGGCCCGCATGATTTCGGCGTCGGTGGCGTCCGGCCGCCCGTAACGGATGTTCTCCAGCAACGTCCGGTGAAACAGCACGACGTCCTGCGGGATGAGGCCGATCGACCGGCGCAGGCTGGCCTGCGTGACGCCCGCGATGTCCTGCCCGTCGATCCGGATGACGCCGCGCTGGATGTCGTAGAGGCGCATCAGCAGCGTGACCAGGGTCGTCTTCCCGGCGCCCGAGTGGCCGATGAGGCCGATGCGCTGCCCGGCCGGGATCGTCAGGTCCAGCCCGTCGAACACCGCCTTGCGGTGCTCGTACGCGAAGCCGACCCCCTCGAACCGCACCTCACCGCGCGTCACCGTCAGCGGGGCCGCGCCGGGGCGGTCGCGGATCTCGCGCGGCACGATCAGCATGTCCAGCGAGTCGCGGATGCTGCCGACGATGTCGTACGTCTCGGGCAACCCGTTCGCCATGTCGAAGACGTTCCGGATCAGCTGGATCATGAGGGTCGAGATCAGCAGGAAGTCGCCCACGGTGATCGCCCCACGCACCAGCCGCTGCAGGGCCAGCGGCAGCAGCACGGCGTAGATGACGAAGTTCAGCGCCTGCAGGATGACCCTCATCTGCACGAAAGCCCGGTACTGGGCGCGCTGCGCCTGGAAGGTCTCGGCCACCGAGTCGCCGACGATGCGGTCCTCGCGCTCGTGGGCGGCGAAGAAGATGACGTTCTTGATGTTGGTGATCGAGTCGACGATCCGCCCCGTCAGCTGGGCCTTGGCCTCGCTGTGCGCCGCGCCGAAGGCCGCGATCCGGCGCCCCATCGTGGTCGTCACCGCCACGTAGACGGCCAGCCAGACCGCCAGGATGCCGGCGAACGTCGGCTGCGCGCGGAAGAACAGCGCCAGCAGCAAGGCGCACTGGATCGCCAGCGGCAGGTAGTCCCAGTTCGTGCGCTCGAACAGAGACACGGTCTGCTCCGGCAGCAGCATCGCCCGGTGCGCGACCTTGCCGGTCAGCATGTTGTCGAAGTACGTCGGGCTGTGCCGCTGCGCGTACGTGAACACCAGCTGGCGCGCGCGCGCCAGCACCGGGATGCGGCTGGAGTACGAGCAGTACCAGGCCGCCCACTCGACGACGATGAAGACGCCGACGACCGCGAAGAACGACAGCAGCGGCGGCCGCAGCACGCCCCACACGCCGGGCGCGTGCAGGTCGGCGTGCACGGCGGTGTCGACGATCCGCTTCATCGCGTAGAACTGCATCACCGACAGCGCGCGCAGCGACAGCGCGGCCGCCATCATGCAGATCACCGTCAGGCGGTGCGGCCGCGCGAACAGCCAGAACAGGCGGACGATCGATCGGGGAAGCTCTTCAGGAACTTCGGTCGGGGAGATGGCGGGGGCTGCCGAGACGCTTCCCTCGGCGGCGGCGGTCGTCATGGGGCCGCAAATATACTGGTCCGGACGCGGTTGTCCCGTCCGCGGCGCGCAGGAACCGACGAACGCGCCGTTCGTCGGCGGTGCGCGACACCCGCGGAGGGCGAAAGTTCCGTCGGAACTCAGGCGTGGGCGGCGTGTCTCTCCGGGAAAGGAGCGCCCATGCAGCACCTCGATCCGCGCCACGACCGTCCACCAGGCGTCCCCCTCCCAACGCCCACAGGTTCGCCGAGTCATGGGACCGACCCGCCGCGCGACGGTGCGTCACCCGGCGCCACGACGATCAGCTTGAAGGCGCCCGCCTTGCTGGTCGAGGCGCGCTTTCGCGACATGACGCTGGCGGCGCGGCTGCTGCGCGGCGACCGCCCGGGCCGCTTCACGGTGGGACCGGGGCGCGGCGCGGACGCGCCCGTCAACCCGGCCTGGCTCACCGCGGCCGAGGATCAGCCGCCCCACCCGCTGGTCGAGCGGGCGCCGGCCGGCTTCGCTGTCAGCTTGACGCCGGCGATGAGCGCCCAGCTGTGGACCGCTCACCAGCGCCTGCCCTTGCGCCCCGACGCGGGCCGCCCCGAGGCGCCGCTGGAGCTGCCGCCGGACGCGCATCTGCGCATCCCCTGCGGGGAGATGATCTTCGAGCTGCGCGCGGCCGAGATCCCCGGCGCCGTTCCGCGCCCCTGGCTTCCGGCCGGATGGCGCGCGGGGCTGCGCTACCCCGCCGGGGTCGCGCTGGCGCTGCTGACGGTGATGGCCGTCGTGCGCAGCATGCCGCCCGATCCGCGCGCGCTGTCGCTGGACGTGTTCGGCGCAGACAGCCGGCTGGACCGCACGGTGGTGATCCCGCTCGACCTGGCGGCGCCGGCCGTCGAGAAGGCGCGCGAAACGACGCGCTCACCCGCGGGCGCCAGCCGGGCCGCCGCCGGACCCTCCGGCCAGGCAGGCTCTCCGCGCGCGCCGCGCCGCGAGACGCGGATGGCCGTCGCGGGGACGGCCAAGACGGACGCGCGCCAGGCGGCGGCGCGCATTCGCACGTCCGGGCTGCTGCCGCTCCTCGACGGGCCCCGATCAGCGGCGGTGGCAGGCGTCTTCGACGCCGGTCCCGCGCTGGGCGCGGACGTCCAGGACGCGATCGGTCATCTGCAGGGCGCGGACATCGCGTCCGCCTACGGGATCAACGGCCTGGGCCACCTGGGGACGGGCGCGGCCGCCGCCGGCACCGGTGACCGGACGATCGGTGACGGCTCCCTCGAAACTCTGGGCCGCTTCGGGCATCGCCTGGGCTCCGATGCGGCAACCGGTTACGGCAGGACCGTGGGCTCGCTCGGCACGCGCAAGCCCCACCCGCCGGACATCCTGATCGGCGACGGGTCCGTGCGCGGCTCGCTGGACAAGGAGATCATCCGCCGCATCGTGCGCCAGCACCTCAACGAGATCCGCTACTGCTACGTCAACGCGCTGGCCGCGCACCCGACGCTGGCCGGTCGGGTCGTCGTGCAGTTCACGATCGCGCCGAACGGCCGCGTGCTGGCCGCGGTGCTCGCCAGCTCGACGCTGGGGAACCTGGCGGTGGAATCGTGCGTGGTGGGGGCCGTGCGCCGCTGGGAGTTCCCGCAGCCGCAGGGCGGCGGCCTGGCCAGCGTCACCTACCCCTTCCAGCTGTCCCCGGCGGGACAGTAGAGCGGCCGAGGGGCGCGCCGATCACTCGTGCGCGAGCAGCAGCTCGTGGATGGCGATCAGCGCGCCGACCGGCAGGTCGACGAACCGCAACCCCATGCCGGGCGAGCGCGGGTCAGCCGGCGTCGGCTCGCCCGTGCGCGTCCAGCGGACCTCGGCACCGACCGAGATCGGGCGATCGAGCTGCGGCAGCTGGAGCTTGATCGCCAGCCGCGTCCCGACCTGCGGCAACCGATCGGTCGCCACGAAGACGCCGCCGGCGCCGATGTTCTTGCAGGCGGCCGTGAAGGCCCCCTGGTCCGTCGCCACTTCGACGGGGAGCTCGACGTCGGCTCGTCCCGACCGCCAGGCAAAGTCGCGCATTGTCTAATTCCCGCCTTCAACGACAGGAACGTTAACTAAGTTTAGAATTCCCGAAAATCTGCGGCGCCGCAACGCAGCGCCTCTTTAGTTAGCAACCGATGGTTCGAACGGGGTTACCGAACCAGGTGATTGGCGGTCAGCGCGGCGTACCACCTGGTGGCCATTTTCTGCGACCCCGCCGTGTTGGGGTGCACGCCGTCGCGGGTGTCGGTGCTCGCGTCGAACCCCGTGTATTGGTCCACGACGATCACCGGCGATTGCGCGGTGGTCTTGCCTGCGGCGAACGAGACGATCGCGGCGTTCAGCGCCGGGACGGCGGTCGCACAGCTGGCGCACGAGCATCCCGAGCAGGTCGCGCCCGTCACGTTCATGGGGATGATCTCGGCCAGAAGAACGACGACCGACGGGTTGGCCGTGCGCAGGGCGTCGATGACCGTCGCGTAGGCGCTGGTGATGCTGGACGAAGACTTGCCGTTCCAGACGTCGTTCGTCCCCCAGTGCATCACCACGACTTGCGGCTTCGCCGTCGCGAAGGCCGTCTGCAGGTTGGTCATGTTCGGGCAATAGGGGTCGCAGGTGCGGGCGTTCGTGACGCCGGCGACGACCTCGGTGATCAACGAGCTGCTGTAGCCCTGGTTGTCGGGGTCGAACCCGGAGACGTTGCAGCCGTAGTCCGCCTGCAGCGTCCCCACGAAATCGACCTTGCCGGCGTACGACTGTTGAAGCTGCTGCCAGAGGAAGTCGCGCCAGCAGGTCGCCCGCGTGACGGAATCGCCGATGGCCATGATGCGCACCGGGCCGGAAGCTGCGCCGGTCCCGCTCGTGCCGCCGACCGCGCTGGCGCGGCCGCCAGCGCCGGCCCACCCGCCCGCGCCTCTCGTCGCCGCGCCGCCTTCTCCGCCGTG
>CAZPUH010000611.1:0-9921 GCA_964589215.1 uncultured Myxococcales bacterium
TTGGCGGGCGCACCTTCGCCGTGCAGCTGAGCCGATTGCCGGCAGCCAAGCGCCGCGATCACCGAACCGACCGCCAAGGCGCGCAGAAAGGATCCCCTCATCCGCGTCGTCACCATATACCAAACCGGTCAAGCGCCGCTCGTTTTCCGAACTTTCGGGTGCCGGGCCGACCGGCGTCAGTCGTGAAACGAGACGCGGTTGCGGCCGGCGCGCTTGGCCTCGTACATGGCGGCGTCGGCCGCGGCGATCAGCGGCTGGGCGGCCTGCGGCTTGTGGGCCACGGCGGCGCCCACGCTGATCGTGACCGGGATGATCTTCCCCTCGAACTGGTACTTGGCGCCGGCGACCGCGGTGCGCAGCCGCTCGCCCAGCGCCAGCGCGCCGTCCTTCTCGATCTCGCGGCAGATGATGGCGAACTCCTCGCCCCCGTAGCGCGCCAGGACGTCCTCTGCCCGGATGGCCGCGATCATCTCGCGCGCCACGGCGGCCAGCACGAAATCGCCCGCCTGGTGGCCGTGCGTGTCGTTGATCTTCTTGAAGTGGTCGATGTCGACGAACAGCAGCGCCAGCGCCTTGTCGTGCCGATAGGCGAACCGCATCTCGGCGTTCAGCCGATCGATGAAGTACCGGCGGTTGAAGGTCGACGTCAGCCCGTCGCGCAGCGCCGACTCGAACAGCCGTTTCTGGTAGTGCTCGTCGACCTGGTCCTGGTACGTGAACTTCAGGATCGTCGAGGCGCCGACGGAGATCTTGTCGCCGTCGGCCAGCTCGCGGCGCTCGACCCGGACGCCGTTGCAGAACGTCCCGTTGGTGGAGCCGAGGTCCCGCAGGACCATCTTGCCGCCGTCGCGTTCGACCACCGCGTGCTCGCGCGAGATGCCGTCGTCCAGCAGCCGAACGGCCGCGCTGTCTCCGCGTCCCAGCACGCAGCGGCTGCCGGCGACCCGATGCATCTCGCCGAAGCTCGGCCCTGCGATGACGACCAGGTAGGGGCTGGGGCCGCGCGGAGCCGGAGGCGGCTCGACGGTGGGAACGCTCTCCAGCGTCGTTTCGTCGACGGTCTTCGCCATCCGCTGCCATGTTAACAGATGTGCCGCCGCGCGCGATCGGCGGTCCGGCCCCGGCACGGCGGGGCGCCCGCACCGTTTCCGCGCCATTTTCCGGACACGCGCCCGTCCCAAATGCACTAGTCTCTAGGGCCGCTGGTAATGTCGAGAACCGAGTCCGACGGATCGCCCTCCTCCCCTGAGCCGTTATCGGCGCCCTCCGAGCCGGTTCGGGAAAGGTCCGGGCCAGCACGCGCCGAGCCGGCCCCCCACGGGCCGGGGCCGTCTGCCGAGCCCAAGCAGGAGATGACCCTGTCCGAGTCGACCCTCCACTGGATGGTCGACTCCGACAAGGCGATGGAAGCCAAGGAGCCCGACCCGTCGCGCGTGTCGCGCTACGACTCGCAGGTCCCGCGGGCGGCGCGCCGCCGCGTGCTGGCGCTGGTCGGCATCGCGGGGGCGGCGGCCCTGATCATCGCCGTCATCCTGCACATCCAGGCCGTCAACCGGCCGAAGCCGATCGACGAGAGCGTCGCCTCGGCCGCGCAGATCACCAGGCGCGCCGAGCTGGCGCTGTCCCAGGGGCGATCGGGCGAGGCCATCGAGCTGGCTCACCTGGCCATCGCCACCAACGCCCACGTGCCGGGCGCCTACGCGGTCGTCGGCGCCGTGGCGCGGGCCGCCGGGCGCAACGTAGAGGCCCGGGACGCGTATGCGAAGTACCTGGACCTCGCGCCGGGGGGGCCGCACGCGGCCGAAGCCCGCGCCGCGCTCTCCGCCCTGCCTCAGTGACGTGAGCGACCCGGGCGACATCCAGCCGGCGCGGCGCCCGTCGCTGTCCGAGGTGCGCGCGCGCTACGTCGACCGCGAGAGGCCCCTGCCGGCCTCCGTTGAAGAATGGCTGCGCGCCGACCCCCGCCCCGGCGCCCGCGCGATCCTGGACGCCGTCGAACGGCGCCGTCGCGAGAACCGGTCCGAGGGGCAGCGGCTCCGCATGATGCTCCGGTTCGAGACCGCGCTCTGGTCCGGGGGCGTCACACACGTGGCGGGCGTGGACGAGGCCGGGATGAGCCCGCTGGCCGGCCCGGTCGCGGCCGCGGCCGTGATCCTGCCGCCCGGGACCCGCATCCCGGAGGTCGACGATTCGAAGCGGCTCGACGCGGAGACGCGCGAGCGCCTGGCCCCGGTGATCAAGCAGCGCGCCGTCGCCTGGGCGGTGGCCTTCGCCGAGGTCGAGGAGATCGATCGCGTCAACATCTACTGGGCCGGCCTGGGGGCGATGCGCCGGGCCATCGACGCGCTGGCGCCGGCCGCGCAGCACCTTCTGATCGACGGGCGCAAGCTGCACGACGCGCCGGTGCCGCAAGAGCGCATCGTGGGGGGTGACGCCCGCAGCCTCTCGATCGCGGCCGCGTCGATCCTGGCCAAGACCGCCCGCGACGCACGCATGCGCGAGCTGGACGCGCAGTTCCCCGGGTACGGGTTCGCGCAGCACAAAGGCTACCCGGTCGCCGAGCACGTGCGGGCCCTGGGGCGATTGGGCGCCTGCCCGATCCACCGGCGCTCCTTCGTGCCGGTGCGCGAGATCCTGGGGTTGCCGCCGCTGCCGCCCTGGCCGGGCGTGCCGCAGACACTCTGAGCGGCGGCATCGCACATCGCGCGACCTCGGCGCAGGTGTCGCGCAACATCCTCCGAAAGTGAGGGGCCGCGCGCTGGACGGCTTCCCCTGGTGGGGCCGATCGCCCACAATCGAACCTGGAGCCCGACGATGCAGTCCCGGCGCGCGTCTCCTCGCATCCCGTACGACGAAGCCGTCTGCCTGACCCCGGCCGACGCCAGCGGGCGGATCTACGGCCGCGGCCTCGACCTCGGCACGGGCGGCATGTCGCTGGCGTGCGCGCAGGCCTGCCCGGTCGGCACCGAGGCCCGCTGCGATCTGCTGCTGCCCGGTGGCCCGCGTCCCGTCACGGGTCGGGTCGTGCGCGTGACGCCGACGCCGGGTGGATTCGAGCTGGCCATCGCGTTCATCGATCTGAAGCCCGGCGTCACCGCGCTGATCGAGGAGATGGTCGCGCACGCCGCGCCCCTCGTTCTCGTGTCGGCCGACGAGGCGGTGCCGGTGGCGCGTGAGCGCGCCGGGGAGGACGCGATCGGACCGTCGGGGCCCGTCCCCAAGATCGCGAACGACCCCTCGTCGGGCGACGGGATCCCCAAGCTCGCGCTGGACGGCGATTCCGGCGATGCCCCGCGCGAGAACACCCTGCCCTACGGCCTGGGTCCGCGGGTGACGCCGCTGGTCCCGACGATGCCGCTGCCCACCAGCCTGCCGCCCACCTGCGGACACCCGCTGCCGTCGGTGGTGGTGGAGCCCGACCTGGAAGCGAGCACGGAGACGCCCACGCCGACCGTCGTGCTGCCGCCCCCGCCGCCGTCGCCCAGCTCGTTGCGCAAGACGGTCCGGACCGCGGTGACCGCCGATTTCCCGGAGGCGCCGCCGCCGCCGGGCGGGCGCCCGTCGGGTCGCCTGGCGGCGGTCGCGCCGCGTGGAACCGGGGTGGTGGCCCGCCGGCCGGCGCCGCCCGCCTGGAACTGGCAGCACCCCGGCATGCTGGCAGCGCCGGCGCCGGTCCCCGCCCCTCCGCGGCGCCTCTCGCTGCTGGACGCCCCGCTGTCGATTCGGTCGCTGATGCTGCTGGCCCCGATCGTAGTCCTGGTCGTCGCGCTGGTCGTGCAGCTGAGCCGCTGACGGCCAGCCGCCGAGGCTGGTCAGCCGCCTGATCCAGCCCCACATTTCAGACATGTTGGCCGAGCGGACCGCGGGGCCGGGCGAGATCAACTACGCGCCCCTCGATCGCTACTCGCTGTTCCACGGGCTGGTCGGCGTGGCGGCCGGCCTCATCGGCCTGGGCTTCTGGCCGACGCTGGGCATCGCGGTGGCCTGGGAGATCGTCGAGCACTTCCTCAAGAACCTGGTCCCCGCGCTCTTCGCGTACCCCTCGCAGGACACGCTGGTGAACTCGATCGGCGACGTCCTGTCGGCCATGGTCGGCTGGTCGCTCGCGTCGGTGGTGCGCCAGCACCGGCCCCGGAAGTACGGGTTGGGCTGACCGCGTTCGTGGTACGTACTGGTCGTGCACACGGCCGATGAAGCCGAGCTGGCAACCGCCAAGCGGCGGGTCGAGGAGCTGCGCGCGGAGATCGAGCACCACTCGTACCGCTACTACGTGCTCGACGCGCCCGAGGTCTCGGACGCGGAGTTCGACAAGCTGCTGCGCGAGCTGCGCGAGCTCGAGCAACGCCACCCCGAGCTGCTGACGCCGGACTCACCGACCCAGCGGGTGGGCGGCAACGTTTCGGACCTGTTCGCGCCCGCGCGCCATTCGGCCCGGCTGCTGTCGCTGGACAACGTCTTCGACGACGAAGAGCTGGTGGCGTGGCGGGATCGCGTCGTCAAGGGGCTGGGGCGCGAGCCGACCTACGTCGGCGAGCCGAAGATCGACGGGGTCTCGATCGCGGTATCCTACGAACGCGGGCGGCTGGTGCGCGGCGCCACGCGCGGCGACGGAGACGTCGGCGAGGACGTCACCGCCAACGTCCGAACGATCCGCGCGGTGCCGCACCGGCTGCGTGGCGACATGCCGCCCGACTGGCTGGAGGTGCGCGGCGAAGTCTTCCTGCGCGTCGCCGACTTCGACCGCATCAACCAGGAGATGGGCGCCGCCGGAAAACCGCTGTTCGCGAACCCGCGCAACGCGACCGCCGGCTTGCTGCGCCAGAAGGATCCGAACGTCACGGCCGGACGCCCGCTGACCGTCTACTTCCACGGGCTCATCCGGCTGGACGGCCGGACGCCGCCCTCGTACAGCGAGACGCTGGCGTACCTGCGGGAGCTGGGGCTGCGCACCCACCCGGAGGCCAAGACGCTGCCCACTCTGGACGCCGTGCGCGCGTACGTCGCCGACATGGCGGCGCGCCGTCACGCGCTGGAGCACGAGATCGACGGCGCCGTCATCAAGGTCGACCGCTTCGCCGACGCGAACGAGCTGGGCGCGACCTCGAAGTTCCCGCGCTGGGCGATCGCCTACAAGTTCCCGCCCGAGGAGCAGACCACCAAGCTGCGCGACATCCAGGTCAGCGTGGGGCGCACCGGCGCCGTGACGCCGTTCGCGATGCTGGAGCCGGTGCGGGTCGGCGGCGTCACGATCTCGATGGCGACGCTGCACAACGCGGAGGAGGTGGTCCGCAAGGGCGTGCTGATCGGCGACACCGTCGTCGTGCGCCGGGCCGGCGAGGTCATCCCCGAGGTGGTCGCGCCCATCCCCAGCCTGCGAACCGGCAGCGAGCGCGCGTTCGTGATGCCGGCGGACTGCCCCGTCTGCGGGACCCCCATCGTGCGCCCGGAGGACGAAGCGGTCGCGCGCTGCCCGAACCTGCAGTGCCCGGCCCAGGTGCTGGCGCGCATCGTCCACTTCGCCTCGCGCGGCGCCATGGACATCGAGCACCTGGGCGAGCGGACCGCGGGTGAGATGCTGGACCGCGGCCTCGTCGCGACGCCGGCGGACATCTTCTTCCTGACCCCCGAACAGCTGGGGCTGCTGCCGAACTTCAAGGAGAAGTCGATCGCCAACCTCTCGGCGGCGATCGCGGCGGCCAAGGACCGCCCCATCGACCGGCTGCTGTACGGCTTTGGCATCCGCCACGTCGGATCGTCGGCGGCGCGCGCGCTGGCGGACGCCTTCGGCTCGATCGACAAGATCGCGACGGCCCCCGCCGAGGAGATCGCCGCCGTCGAGGGGGTGGGCGACGTCATCGCGGGCGCGGTCCGCGCCTTCTTCGATCGCCCCGAGATCCGCGAGCAGCTGGAGCGGCTGCGCGCGGCCGGCGTGCGGCTGGAAGAGCAGCGCGCGCCGCGGACCGGCCCGCTGACGGGGCAGACCTTCGTCATCACCGGGACGCTCGCGGCGTTTTCGCGCGAGGAGGCGAAGGCCCGCATCGAGGCGCGCGGCGGCAAGGTGACCAACAGCCTGTCGGCGAAGACCACCTTCCTGGTCGTCGGCGACAGCCCCGGCTCGAAGCTGGACAAGGCGACCAAGCTCGGCGTCCGCACGCTGGACGAGGCGGCGTTTACGCAGCTGCTGGACGGCGTCAGCCCGCCAGCGCCTGCCGCAGAAACGTGAGCGCCCGCGCGAAAGCGTCGCGGGCGGCGTCGACGTCGTACGAGCTGCGCCCATCGTTGAAGAACGCGTGCCCGGCGCCCGGATAGACCTGGTGCTGGAAGCTCTTGCCGGCCGCGTCCATCGCGGCGGCCAGCGCCGGCAGCTGGGCCATGAGGCGCTGGTCCTGCCCGCCGTAGAACCCCAGGACCGGGCAGCGGATGGCGGGGATCTCGGCGGCGGGCGGCGCCGCGCCGTAGAAGATCACCGCCGCGCCCAGCTCGGGATCGCGGCAGGCGAGCAGGCCGGACAACCCGCCACCCATGCAGAACCCGACGGCACCCAGGTGCTGGCCGCGCGTCTCCTGCCGCTCGTCGCGCAGGTAGGCGGCCGCCGCCCGAAGCGTCGCGAGGTGCTCGTCGCGGCGGGCGCCGCCGAAGGCCACCACCGACAACCGGTCCAGCGACTCGGACAGCGCGATCCGCTCCGGCTCGTCCCGCTGCTGCAGCGCGCGCGCCCGCGCCTCCGCGTCGCCCATGACCGAGGGGCCGGCTTCGTTCAGGAACGCGACGACCGCCGCCAGACGCTCGCGTGACAGCGGCTCGGGCCGCTTGCCCGCATGGGCGTAAAGGTCGGGCGCCAGCGCGACGTAGCCGGCGGCGGCGAAGCGCCGCGTGACGTCCTCGATGTGCGCGTCGACGCCCCAGGCCTCCTGGATGATCAGCAGGGCCGGCACCGCCCCTTTCGCCCGCTCCGGGCGCGCCAGGTAACCCGTGAAACCGTCCGTCTTCAGGATCGTCTCGGTCGCTATCGCCATGGCCTCACCCGTTGGGGCTTGTGTAGAGCCCGGTCAGGGGGCGCGCAAGTGGGCCGGAGCCTCGTTTCGCGATTGGGGCGCGGCGTGATTAGAGTTGGCGGATGCTGCTGAAGATCGTTCAGGCCGGCGACCCCGTCTTGCGAACACCCGCCCGCCCGCTGACCCCGCAGGAGATCGCCAGCCCCGAGGTCGCGCAGCTCGTCGATCTCATGCGCGAGACGATGCGCGACGCCCCCGGCGTCGGCCTGGCCGCCCCCCAGATCGGTCTGCCGCGTCAGCTCGCCGTCATCGAGGACGTCGCCGAGGTGGAGGCGACCGAGCGGACGGCCGTCCCGTTCCACGTCATCGTCAACCCGCAGATCACGCTGGGAGAGGAACGGGTGGAGTTCTTCGAGGGCTGCCTGAGCGTCGACGGCTACCAGGCCGTCGTGCCGCGCGCCCGGACCGTTCACGTAGAGGCCCGCGATCACAAGGGCGAGCCCGTCTCGATCGACGCGCACGGCTGGTACGCGCGGATCCTGCAGCACGAGATCGATCACCTGGGCGGCACGCTCTACATCGACCGGATGCGCTCGCGCACGTTCACGACCAGCCGAAACGCCTCCCGCTACGCCGCTGGCGTGCCCATCCCCGACCTGCTGGCCAAGCTCGGCTATTGACCCCTCGGCGACCCGACACCCTGCTTCCTGTCGCAAGTTGTGGGCACTGTAAGAAGTAAGCCACAGCACAAAACGAGTTCCCTCCTCCGCCTCCGCGGCGTACGATGACGACGCGCCTGAACCTCGGCGCGCGCGCAAGGAGGTGGCCCATGAGGAACTCCCCCGCTTCGCTCTTGGCCGCGTTCGCATGTGGGCTGCTCGCCAGCTGCGAGCCGGCCTCCCCCACCGTCACCGCGACCGAGCCGCTGGCGGACAGCCACGGCGCTCGACGCAACCCGTGCGTGACCGTGACCTGCAACCGCGTGGACGGGTGCCAGACGGAGCCGGTGCGCGACGGCACCGACTGCCGGTTGCCGAACGGCCACGGCGTCTGCCAGGACGGAATCTGCAGCGCGCCGGCGTGCGCGCCCGGCTTCGGCGATTGCGACGGCACCGCCGCCAACGGCTGCGAGCAGGATCTGACCGGCGATGTCTCGAACTGCGGCGCGTGCGGAAACGTCTGCGCGCCCTCGTGCGAGACGGCGGTTTTCGCCGAGACGTGGGAGGCGGGCGGCGACGCCTGGCACGCCGTCGACGACAACCCGCTCGCGATCTCCGCCGACGGCTCCGCCTGCGGCCAGTTCCAGCGCGAGACGATCAGCTTCGCGGGTGGGCGCGTCTGGACCAACGCGGGGATCGCCGTCAACGCGGGCGCCACCTACTGCCTGACCGCCTGGATCCGCGGCACCAGCGACGCCGTGCCGTTCATCGCGGTGCAGGTCGCCGACGCCGCCGGCACGCCGGCGGGCGCCGACCACTGGCTGATCGGTCTGCCCGGCTACACCACCGGCTACCCGAACGACGACACCGTCACTCCGGTCGTCCCCGACGGCAACTGGGCGTTCTACAGCAAGGCCTTCCAGATGGACGCGGGCGCCAGCGACATCGTGATCAAGGACGAGAACTTCGGGAACGGCAGCGCCGACTTCGACCTGATCCAGCTCTGGGCGGGCGACTGTCCTCCGCCCCCGACCAGCACCTGCGCGGCGCCGTCCCCCGCGTGCCGCGCGGCCAGCTGCACCGCCGGCGTCTGCGCGTCGAACAAGCTCTGAGGTCGCGGTCAGACCGCCGCGGCGAGCCGCGCGACCTCGGCGCGGCGGAAGCAGCCGATCAGGTGATCGTTGACGAGCCCGCTCGCCTGCATGAACGCGTAGACGATCGTCGAGCCGACGAAGTTGAAGCCGCGCTTCTTCAGCTCCTTCGAGAGCGCGTCGGACAGCGGCGTGCGGGCCAGGATGTCGCCGCGCCCCCGGGCGGTCCCGCGAATCGGTTTGCCGCCCACGAAGCGCCAGATCCACGCGTCGAACGATCCCTCCGCCTCGGCCAGCGCGAGGAACGCGCGCGCGTTCTTGATGGCGGACTCGATCTTCAAACGGTTCCGCACGATGCCGTCGTCCAGCATCAGGCGGCGCACATCGGCGGGGCCGAACTGCGCGACGCGCGCCGGATCGAAGGCGGCGAAGGCCCGCCGGTACCCCTCGCGCTTGCGAAGGATCGTCAGCCAGGAGAGCCCGGCCTGCGCGCCGTCGAGAAGCAGCTTCTCGTACCAGCGACGGTCATCGTGAAGCGGGACGCCCCACTCTTCGTCGTGATACGCGCGCAGCAGCGGGTCCGTCTCACCCCAGAAGCAACGCTTGCGCCTGTCCGTCCGCGGAGCCGAGCTGCTCATACGCGACGGGAGCATTCACCTGGCGCCTGCCCAAAGGCAAGCGCCAGGGATGCGTTGACAGAGCTGGTTCAGCCCGGCAGGGCTGGCGCGCCGGCGAACCGGCGCGCGTCCAGGGACGTGCTACCAGCGCTGGCGACGGCCACCGCCGCCACCACCGCTGCCGCCGCCACCACCGCCGTAGCCACCGCCGCCACCCCCACGACCACCGCCGCCACCGCCGTACCCGCCACCGCCGCCGCCGCGGCCACCGCCGCCGAAGCCACCACCACCGCCGCCGCCACCGCGGCGATCCTCGGCTTCCTTCACGGCGACCTGACGGCCCTGCACGTCACGGCCGTTCAGCTCCTCGATCGCCTTACGCGCCTCGTCCTCGGTCGCCATCTCGATGAAGCCGAAACCGCGCGGGCGGCCGGTCTCGCGATCCGTGATGATCTTGGCGTCCGTGACCGTGCCGAGGCCCGCAAACAGCTCGCGGAGGTCCAGCTCGGTGACGGTGTAGGGCAAGTTGCCGACGTAAAGTCTCGTTCCCATTGTCTTC
>CAZPUH010000612.1:0-15334 GCA_964589215.1 uncultured Myxococcales bacterium
GTGATCGCCAGCAGCACGCCCGACAGGATGTACGTCCCGGCGATCATGCGGCGGCGCCCGACGGTGTCGAACAGCCGCCCCATCAAGAGCGGCCCGAAGAAGTTCCCCAGCGCCAGCGGGATCAGGTAGAGCCCCACGTGCTCCGCCTTCACGTCGTAGTAGCGCAGCAGCACCAGCCCGTAGGTGAACATCACGGCGTTGTAGAAGAACGCCTGCGTCACCATCAGCGTGAACCCCAGCAGCGAGCGCCGGCGGTGCTCGAAGGCCATGGCCCGCCAGATCTCGCGCCAGGGGACGTGCCTGCGCCGTCGAACGCGCAGCTTCTCGGCGGCGGGCGGCGGCGAGGGGTGGCGGTGGACGACCGCCATCTCGACCTCGGCGACGATCTTTTCAGCGTCCTCCGGGTCGCCGTGCACCATCAGCCAGCGCGGGCTCTCGGGGACGTGCCGGCGCAGGAACAGCACCGCCGCGCCGATCGCGGCCCCCACGCCGAAGGCGAACCGCCAGGCGTAGGCGGGCGGGATCCAGCCCGTGTTCAGCAGCAGCAGCGACGCCGCCGAGCCGAGCGCGGCGCCGATCCAGAACGAGGCGTTGATCGCCAGGTCGACGTGACCGCGCACGCGCCCGGGGATCAGCTCGTCGACGGCCGAGTTGATCGCCGAGTACTCGCCGCCGATGCCGGCGCCCGTCAGCGCGCGGAAGATGCAGAACGAGGCGAAGTTCCAGGAGAACGCCGTCGCCGCCGTGGCGGTCAGGTACAGCATCAGCGTCAGGCTGAACAGCTTCTTCCGACCCAGGCGGTCGGTGGCGTACCCGAAGAACAGAGCGCCCGCCACGGAGCCCAGCAGGTAGATGCTGCCGGCGAGGCCAATCTGGGCGTCGGTCATCCCCAGCGTGTCGGGCCGCTTGAGCACGCCCGACAGCGCGCCGGCCAGGTTGCTCTCCAGGCCGTCCAGCAGCCAGGTGATCCCCAGCGCGATGACGACCAGCGTGTGCCAGCCGCTCCAGGGCAGGCGGTCCAGTCGAGCCGGGACGTCCGTCTCGATCCAGGCATCCTTTTGTTCGGACGACACGCGGCCTCGGCGGACCAACCTAAGGCCGAGGCCTAGCGCGGCAATCGCGGCCCGCGCTACTTGCGGGGATCACCTGGGCGTGGCGTGTTCTCGGCGACCTTGCGATCGCGGGCCACGTCCTGGTTCACGCCCTCGTCGTGGGTCGTCTCGGTCGACGGCCGCTTCTTCCAGGCCTCGTCGTCGCCGCGCCCCTCGTGCGGACGCTGTTGGTTGATTCGGGACGGATCGCTGCTGCTGTGAGCCATACAGGATCCTTAACCACTCAGTTCGCGGTGAATACGGGCTCGCCCAGTCGGTCGGCCAGCTGCCGCGGCGTCTCGCCGGCCTTGTTGGGCACGTCCGGGTTGGCGCCCGCTTTCAGCAGCAGCCGAACCACGTCGTAGCGCCCGCGCGCCGAGAACACGGCCCGGCCGAGCGGGGTGTTCCCCTCCTCGTCCTGCAGGTTCACGTCCGCGCCGCGTCCGATCAGCAGCGTCGCCGCCTCGGGAAGGACCTCCTCGGCGGCGACGTGCAGGGCGGTGGCGCCGCGCGTGTCGCGCGCGTTCACGTCGGCCTTCGATTCCAGCAAGAGGCCCAGCAGGGCCACGCTCCCCCCCAGGACCGCCGAAAAGATGGGTGTTCGCCCGTCCTCGTCGCGCGCGTCGGGGTCGGCGCCGCGGGCCAGCAGCGTCCGGACCCGGATGAGATCGCAAACGAACGCGGCCTGGGCCATTTGCTGGTCCAGCGCTCGGCGCTCCTCGCTGCTGATCGGCATGGCGCGGGAGCTTAGGCCCGCCACCGCGGGTGCGCCAGCCGCGCGTGAGAGCGCGATCCGCGGCGCCGCGCCGTGACGCGCGAGGACACAGCCTTGCTCGGACTTTCGCCAGTTTGCACTTGTGGTCGGCGCGCAGAGACTCCAAATTTCGGCCACCATGAGCTTCCCCCGCCGACCGCCGCCGGGCGTCGTGGCCCGCGCGCGCATGTCGGTCCTGGCTTCTTTCGCTTTGTCGGTCCTGGCAGTGAGCTTCTGGGCTGGCGGCTGCGGAAAGACGTCCCCGAAGACGAACCCGGACGCGCTGCCCGTTCCACACGACGGCGGCGGAACGGACGTCGCGTGCAGCGGCTCCGGCGACTCCCCGAAGCCGAACGGACAGGCCTGCGGGTGCGCGGGGGACTGCGCCAGCGGCTTCTGCGTCGACGGGGTCTGCTGCGACACCGCCTGCACGGACACCTGCAAATCCTGCAACATCCCGGGGGCCCCCGGCGTCTGCAGCTTCGTCCCCGCGGGCAGTCCGCCCCCCTCGGCGACGACTTGCCCGAAGTCCGACGTGGCGACGTGCGGGCTGGACGGCACCTGCGACGGCCAGGGCAGCTGCCGGCAGTACCCGGCGGGCGTCGTGTGCAAGCCGGGCACCTGCCAGGGCGCGGCGGTCACGGGCGGCGAGGTGTGCGACGGCGCGGGAAATTGTCAGCCCGGCCCGCAGACGATCTGCGCTCCGTTCGGTTGCGACGCCACGGCGGGACAGTGCTTCGCCGACTGCCGCTCGGACGCGGACTGCGTGTCGGGCGTCAAGTGCGTCTCGGGCAGCTGCGGCCCCAAGCCGCAGGGCGCGGTGTGCACGAACGGCAGCCAGTGCGCGTCGGGGTTCTGCGCCGACGGTGTCTGCTGCAACGTCGCGTGCACCGGCGCGTGCGTCAGCTGCAGCCAGCCTTCGCGGCAGGGCATCTGCTGGCCGGTCGAGGCGGGCGTCGCCGATCCCCACAAGGTCTGCCGCGACCAGGGCGCCGCCAGCTGCGGGCAGACGGGCGTGTGTGACGGCCTGGGGGCCTGCGGGCTCTACAAGGCCGAGACCGTTTGCGCCGCCCCCTCGTGCAGCGCCACCGATCATCTGAAGACGGCCGGCACCTGCGACGGTCTCGGCATCTGCCGGCCCCAGGGCGACGAGGGCTGCGCGCCGTTCCGCTGCTCGGGCGGTTCCTGCCTCAGCCGCTGCGCGACCGACGCCGATTGCGCCGCCGGACAGTCCTGCCAGAAGGGGAGCTGCGGTCTGAAGCCGAAGGGCCAGTCGTGCGGCGCCGCGGGCGAGTGCGCGACCGGCTTCTGCGTCGACGGCGTCTGCTGCGATTCGGCTTGCACGGGAAGTTGCCGCAGCTGCGCGCTGTCGACGGCGCTGGGGACCTGCACGCCCATCGCGGCCGGGGCCGCCGACCCGCGGAAGGTCTGCACGGACCAGGGCGCGGCCTCCTGCGGCACCGACGGCAAGTGCGACGGAGCTGGCGGCTGCCGTACTTATGCTCCCGGGACCATCTGCGCCGCCGAGCGCTGCACGGCCGGCGTCTACACGCCGCCCTCGACCTGCGTCGCCGCGCGACAGTGTGTCGCGCCCTCGTCGAACATGTGCGCGCCCTTCGCGTGCAACGGCTCGCGCTGCTTCTCGGCGTGCACGACCGACGCGAACTGTTCGGCCGGCAACAGCTGCGTCAACAACACGTGCGGCCAGGGACCGCCCGGGTTGGCCTGCTCCAGCGGCAGCGAGTGTCTGTCGGGGTTCTGCGCGCAGGGGGTCTGCTGCTCGACCGCCTGCACCGGCTCGTGCAAGTCGTGCGCGCTCGCCGGGTCGGTCGGCGTGTGCAAGAACGTCCCGGCCGGCTCGCTCGACCCCGTGGGCGTTTGCCTAGACAAGGGGAGCGCGACGTGCGGCGCCAACGGAAAATGCGACGGGGCGGGCGGCTGCCAGCTCTACGCGAAGGGGACGACCTGCAAGGGCGCCTCGTGCGCGGCGGGCACCTTCACGGCGGCGGCGACCTGCGACGGCGCCGGCACCTGCGGGGCGGCGACGACGACGGTGTGCCTCCCGTTTGCCTGCACCGCCGCGGGGTGCAAGACGACCTGCATGGCCGACGCCGACTGCACGGCGCCGTCCGTCTGCCAGGGCGGGACGTGCAAGACGCTCGACGCGGGCGGGACCGCCTGCACCAGCGACGGCGCGTGCGCCAGCGGCCACTGCACCGACGGCTTCTGCTGCGCGGTCGCGGCGTGCGGCAGCTGCCAGTCGTGCGGGGTCAAGGGCAAGGAAGGGACCTGCGCGCCGGTCCCCGCCGGCACGGTGGACGCGGCCTGCCCGATCATGGCGCCCACCAGCTGCGGGACGACCGGAAGCTGCGACGGCGCCGGCAAGTGCGCCGTGTACGCCGACGGGACGGCCTGCGGGACCACCGCCTGCTCGACGGCCAGCGGCGGGATCGTCAGCCCCCAGTGCAGCGGCGGAACCTGCGTGAACACGATCGTGACCAACTGCGCGCCCTACAACTGCGACCCGACCTTGGGCATCTGCAAGCTGCTCACCTGCACCAGCAAAGACGACTGCGCGCCCGGGTACACGTGCAACGCCTCGGCGGGCGCCATCCTCAAGACCTGCAACTGAACGGGCTGAGGGCGCGACCGCTCGGCCCAGCGGAGAGCAGTCCGGTCACGCGAGCTCGCGACTCGCGCTCCTCAGCGGCCCGACGAAGCCGTCGCGCGCGGGAACAGACGCAGGCGCTTGATGCGCGAGGCGAGCGTCGTCGGCTTCATGCCCAGCAGGGCGGCGGCGCCGGTGGGACCGTAGATGCGGCCGCCGCAACGCTCGAGGGCGCGCAGCACGTTCTCGCGCTCGCGCCGCCGCATCTCCAGGTCCGGCAGCACGCCGGGCGGCACCTGCGGCTCGCCCGGCGGCGGACCCTCAAGGGCTGGCACGCAGGCGACGTCCGCCGGGGTCGCGCGCGTCGCGCCCAGATCCGCCGCCGCCGCGCGGGGCGGCGGATCCGCGGGCGGCAGAACCACCGGCCGGCCGGGCTGCGCCGAGATCACGGCCCGCTCGAGCACGTTCAGCAGCTCCCGGACGTTGCCGCGCCACGCGCGCGCGCCCAGGTCGGCCAACTGTTCCGAGGTCAGCGTCACGGGCGCGTGACCGAGGCGCCGGCAGACGCGCTCCAGCAGGCGCGGCGCCAGCGCGGCGACGTCCTCGCGGCGGTGGCGAAGCGGCGGCAGGGTGATGGGGTAGACGGCCAGCCGGTAGTACAGGTCCTGCCGAAAGTGTCCGGCCTCCACCTCGGCGATGAGATCGCGGTTGGTCGCGGCGATGACCCGCACGCGCGCGTGCCGCGTGCGCACCTCGCCGACGCGCTCGTAGGTTCCCTCCTGCAGGACGCGCAGCAGCTTGCCCTGCAGCTCCAGCGGCAGCTCGCCGATCTCGTCCAGGAAGAGCGTGCCGCCCTCCGCCGCCTCGAACCGCCCGACCCGGTCGCGCGTGGCGCCCGAAAACGCGCCGCGCACGTGGCCGAAGAGCTCGCTCTCGGCCAGCTCGCGCGGGATGGCGGCGCAGTTCAGCTCGACGAAGGGGCCGCCGCTCACCTGACTGCGCTGGTGGATCGCCCGCGCGGCCAGCTCCTTGCCGGTCCCCGACTCGCCCAGCACCAGCACCGTCGCGCTGGTGGCCGCGACGGCCGCGATCTGCTGGCGGACGCTCTGCAGCTGCTCGCTGCTGCCGATCAGGTCGTCCAGCGCGTCGGGCTCCACGCCCTGCCGCAGGCGCTGGTTCTCGACCAGCAGGTGCCGGCGCATGGCGTCCACCTGCGCGAACGCGCGCGCGGTGGCGATGGCGGCGGCCGCGTGGTTGGCGACGATGCGCAACACGTCCAGCGCGGCCTCGGTCAGCGGGGCCCGCACGAACACCCCCAGCACGCCCAGCAGCTCGCCGCGCGACGACAGCGGCAGCCCGGCAAAGGAGGCGATCCCCTCTTGCCGGACCCAGTCGGGGCGGCGGATCTTGGGGTCGTTCGTGGCGTCGGCGACCAGCACGGCCGTCCCGGAGGCGGCGACGGCGCCGACCTTGAACGCGCCCACGGGGATGCGCTGGAAGTCGCCGTCGAGGCGGGTCGGTCCCACGGCGTGCGTGCGGCGGTCGCGCGCGGCGCTGGCGACCAGGTGCAGGCAGGCGGCGCGGTCGGCGCACACCGAGAGGTTCCGGCAGGACCCGCAGCGGTCGCCGCGCTCCAGCAGCCACAGCCGCGCCAGCGCGACGTCCTCGTGCTCCGCCAGCCGCCGCGTCACCAGCGGCAACAGGTCGTCCAGCGATCGCTCCTGCGCGAGCTCGAGAAGCAGTTGCTTGAACTGATCGGACGCGGACGGGATGGCCTGCGACCAAAGCACGGCGTCAGCCTACGCGAAGGCTCGTTTCGGGAACGCAAATTCGTGGTCGAAATCTCGCGCTTTCGTGGCGGCGCGCGCGCGGATCGCGGCGCTGGACCGATCTGAAACAACGGCCGGGCGATCGCGAAACACGCCCTCCGATTTTCGCTTCGCGCGGGCCGTTTCGAGGCGCCGGCGCGGTTGGCGCCGCGCTTGCTGTTGTCCGTGGCAACAACGTTCACAGCGTCCGTCGAGGAGGAGTCACATGGCAGCCATCACGCACCCGCCGCACAAAGAGGGCGATTTCCTGGTCAACCCCGAGGAGAAGGTCTTCGAGGACGTCAAAGCCGCGCCGGGGGAGAAGGCGCTGGTCACCTTCCACACCGTCCCCTTCGAGGGATCGATCGGCCTCGTCAACATGCTGCAGGCCACGCGCCTCATGCGCAAAGGCTTCGAGACCAGCGTGCTCCTGTACGGTCCGGGCGTGATGCTCGGCGTGCAGCGCGGCTTCCCGAAGCTGGGGTCGGAGGCGTTCCCGGGCCATCTGGTGGTGAACCAAAAGATCGGCGGCTTCATGGCCGAGGGGGGCAAGGTCTACGCCTGCCGGTTCGCGCTCTCGGCGCTGTACGGGCAGACCGAGGCGGCGTTGATCCCGGGCATCCGCCCCATCAACCCGCTGGACGTGCTGGACATCGTGCTCCTGCACCGCAAGGCGAACGCGTTCATCCTGAACACCTGGACGTTGTAGGCGTGGGCGAGGCACGGAAAGTGCGGGCCACCGCGGTGCAGCTGGCGCCCGCCCTGGGCGACGGCGCGCGCGCGGTCACAACCGAGAAGGTGTGCGCCGCCGTGGCGGCGGCCGCGCGCGACGGCGCGGAGCTGGTCGTCTTCCCGGAGACGGTGGTCCCGTACTATCCGTACTTCTCGTTCATCCAGGCGCCCGCCGCGATGGGCAAGGAGCACCTGCGGCTCTACGAGGAGGCCGTCACGATTCCCGGCCCGACGGTGGAGGCGGTCGCCGACGCCGCGCGGGCGGCCGGCGCGGTCGTCGTGCTGGGCGTCAACGAACGGGACCACGGCACGCTGTACAACGCACAGCTGGTGTTCGACGCCGACGGGCGCCTGGTGCTGCACCGGCGGAAGATCACCCCCACCTTCCACGAGCGCATGGTGTGGGGGCAGGGCGACGGCGCCGGGCTGCGGGCGGTCGACACGCGCGCCGGACGCATCGGCGCGCTCGCGTGCTGGGAGCACTACAACCCGCTGGCTCGCTACGCGCTGATGGCCGACCACGAACAGATCCACGCGGCGATGTTCCCCGGGTCGCTGGTCGGGCAGATCTTCGCCGATCAGATCGAGGTGACGATCCGCCACCACGCGCTGGAGTCGGGCTGCTTCGTCGTCAACGCCACGGGGTGGCTGACGCCCGAGCAGCGGGTGGCGGTGGCGGGCGCGACGGGGCTCGAGCGGGCCGTGAGCGGCGGCTGCTTCACGGCCATCGTCTCGCCCGAAGGGGTCGTGCTGGGCAAGCCGCTGACCGAAGGGGAGGGGATGGTGACCGCCGACCTGGACCTGAGCCTGATCACGAAGCGCAAGCGAATGATGGACTCCGTCGGACACTACAGTCGACCCGAGCTGCTGAGCCTGCTCATCGACCGGACGCCGGCGGCGACCGCCGCCGAGCGCGGGCGTTCGCTGGCGCGCGTGAGCGCCGCCTGATGGGGAGAGGACGATGACGGCGGACGCAGCTCTCTTGACGGACCTTCAGGCGCGCGGCGTGGCCGTGGACCACGACGGCGCGGCCACGGGCGGACGGCGCGGCGGGGCCGGTCCCTCCGACCACCGCGCGCTGTCGCTGGCGGCGGCGACGGTGATGGTGCCGCTGCGCACGTCCGGCGGGTCGCCCTACCGCCTGCGGGTGCTCGACGCGGGCGCAGCGCGCGGCCTGCTGCTGCGCGACGATCAGCCGGTCGCCGAGGTCGGGCTGGCCGGCGCGCCGCGCTTCTACGGATTGCGCACGGCGGACGGGATCCCGTACTCCCACATCGCGCTGCTGCACGCGCGCGGCGTGCTGGCGTCGACCGTCATGCAGTCGTGCGTGCGCTACAACGACGCGGCCAAGGCCTGCCGCTTCTGCGCCATCGGCACGTCGCTGGCCGAGGGGCGCACGCTGCCGCGCAAGTCGCCTGCCCAGCTGGCCGAGGTCGCGGCGGCGGCGGTGCGCCTGGACGGCGTCGAGCAGCTGGTGCTGACGACCGGCACGCCCGCCACGCCGGATCGCGGGGCTGCCCATCTGGCGGCGTGCGCGGCGGCGGTGCGTGCCGCGGTCCCCGCGCTGCCCATCCAGGTCCAGTGCGAGCCGCCGGACGACTTCGCATGGTTCTCGCGGCTCCGGGAGGCGGGCGCCGACACGCTGGGGATGCACCTCGAGGCGGTCGAGCCGGCGGTGCGCGCCGCCGTGATGCCCGGGAAGGCGGAGGTCCCGGTCGAACGCTACCTGCAGGCCTACGCGGCCGCCGTGGCGGTGTTCGGCCGCGGTCAGGTGAGCACCTACCTCATCGCCGGACTCGGCGACCGCCCCGAGAGCCTGGTCGCGATGGCCGAGCAGCTGCTGGAGCTGGGCGTTTACCCGTTCCTGGTGCCGTTCGCGCCGATCGCCGGCACGCCGTTCGCGGATCGGCCGGCGCCGCCGGCCGCGATGATGGACGCGCTCTACCGGGACGTCGCGGCGGCGATTCGGCGACACGGCATCACGTCCGCGGGCATGAAGGCGGGCTGCGGCCGCTGCGGCGCGTGCTCGGCGCTGGCGGCGTACGAGGTGGCGGCGTGACGGCGCCGCCGGGCGGTGGGACGTTCACCTGCCGGCTCGCGCGCACGGAGGCCGAGCGGCGCGACTACTTCGCCCTGCGGCGGGCCATCTTTTGCGACGAGCAGGGTCTCTTCTCGCCTGACGACCGGGACGGCCTGGACGAGGGCGCGTATCCGCAGGCGCACCCCATCGTCTGTCTGCACGAAGCCGGCGACGGGTCGGGCGCGCGCGTGGTGGGCGTCGTGCGCATCTGGGAGGCGTCCCCCGGCGACTGGTGGGGCGGGCGCCTGGGCGTCCACACCGACTTTCGCTCGGCGGCGACCGTCGGACGGAAGCTGGTCCAGACGGCGGTGGGGACGGCGCGGGCCTGGGGCGCCTGGCGATTTCGCGCCACCGTGCAGTGGGCCAACGCCGCGTTCTTTCGCCGCCTGCACTGGCACACCACCGAGACCGTCGATCTGCACGGGCAGCCGCACCATCTGATGCAGGCCGATCTCTCGTGGTACGCGCCCGTGGCGGAGCGGCGGCCGCACGCCGCGGGACGGCCGACGGAGGACCTCCATGCTGCCTGAGCTGGGCGCGCGCCTGCGGGCCGCGCTGGGCGTCGCCCACAAGCGCGACATCCAGACGGCGGCCCGTCACTTCCGCCACGTGCGCGGCGGCCCCTGGGGGACGGGCGAGGTGCGCATCGGGGACGACGCGGCCGCCATCCCCGACGGCGAGGGCCACCTGTTGCTGGCGGCGGAGGGGATGTCGCCCGAGCTCGTCGCGCGCGAGCCGCGCTTCGCCGGCTACTGCGCCGTGATGGTCAACGCCAGCGACATCTACGCGATGGGCGGCCGACCGCTGGCGCTGGTCGACGCGCTGTTCGCGACCAGCGCCGAGGCTGCCGGGCCGCTGCTGCAGGGGCTGGCCGACGGCGCGGCGCGGTTCGGCGTCCCTGTCGTGGGCGGACACACGAACCTGCACAGCCCGGCGCCGGCGCTGGCGGCGGCGGTGCTGGGACGGGCGCGACGGTTGCTGACCAGCTTCGACGCGCGCCCCGGCGATCACCTGATCGCGGCGGTCGACCTGCGCGGGCACATGCACGGGCCGTCGTTCTGGAACGCCAGCACCGAAGGGCCCGCCGAGCGGCTGCGCGCCGACTACGAGCTGCTGCCCCAGCTGGCCGAGGCCGGGCTCGCGCGCGCCGCCAAGGACATCAGCATGGGCGGTCTCGTGGGGACGGCGCTGATGATGCTGGAGGCCTCGGGGGTGGGCGCGACGCTGGTGCTCGACGACGTCCCGCGCCCCGCCGGCGTCCGCTGGGAGCAGTGGCTGCTCGCGTTTCCCAGCTACGGGTTCTTGCTGGCCGTCGCGCCCGAGGCGAGCGCGCGCGTCGTGGACACCTTCGGCGCGCGCGGGATCGCCGCCGCCGTCATCGGAGCGGCCGACGACACCCGCCGCGTGCAGCTGCGGCTGGGCGGCGCGCAGGTCCCCTGGTGGGACCTCGCCCGCGAGCCGCTGACCGGCTACGGCCCGGAGGCGGCGTGACCGCTGCGCCACCGCCGCCCCGCCGGGTCCGCCTGGGCATGCCCCACCTGGACGCGGGCGGGCTGTCCGAGGGGTGGCTGTTTCGCCACGCGGGCGACCTGCACTGGGACGCGATCAGCCAGCGGCTGGGCGTCGCGTCCGACGACATCCGGGGCGACGACCTGCAGCGCCTGTACCCGACAGTCGTCGCGCTGCGGGCCCGCTACACGGGCCCGCTGAGCACCGCCCGCGAGAACGATCTCTTCGACGGCAGCGTCGAGATGGTCCCCTGCGGCGGCGCCTGCGCCCACGGTCGCGTGTCGGCTGCCGTGGGCGGCAACCGCCTGTCCGTCGAGCTGGTGACGACGTTCGCCGCGCGGCAGCCGGACGGATCGATGCGCATGGCTCTGCCCGCCGCCCGGCTGACGGCGCTGTGGGAGCCGGGCAGCACGCCCTCGCGGCTGGCGCTGCTGGCGCGCGCGGCGCGTCGCGGCCAGCCCCTGGACGACGGGTTCGCGGGCCCGTCGCTGGATCCGCCCGGGCCCGCGCTGGGGCGGGTGCGCCACCAGCCGTCCCCGTACGCGGACTACAACGGCGCGCGGCTCCTTTACTTCGCCGCCTACCCGACGATCGCCGACACGGCCGAACGCAAGGTGGTGACGGAGCTGGGGCTGGTCTCACCCCGCACCGACTGGGCGCTGGCGGCGTCGCCGATCGCGCGCGACGTCTTCTACTACGGCAACTTGCCGCTGGGTGACCGGCTGCTGATCGACGTGCTGGCGTTCGAGGTCCTGGACGACGGCGTCAAGACGCGCGTGCGCCTCCGGCGCGCGAGCGATCGGATCCCCATCGCGGACGTCATCACCCGCCGGGTCTTCGTCGACGCGGATGCCGTCCGAGGCGGTTCTAAGTGAAGGCCCAGCGAACCAGGCCCGGGCGCGGGTCGATCGGGATCTTCACCTACTCGACGCTGCCGCGGGGAAGCGTCGTTCACGCCGCTGCGCTGGCGGACGCGCTGACGGACGCCGGCTGGGACGCGACGCTGGTCGCGCTGGACAAGGACGGGCGTGGATTCTTCCGGCCGCTGCGGGCCAAGCTGGCGCTGATCCCGGCCGCGCCCGCGCCGGACACGACCGCGGCGCTGGTGCGGCTGCGGGCCGGCGAGATCGCCGGCTACCTGGCGAACGGAGCCGCCGCCTTCGACCTCCATCACGCCCAGGATTGCCTCAGCGCGAACGGGCTGCTGGCGGCGCGCGACCGCGGCGTGGCCCCGCTGGCCCTCATCCGGACCGTGCATCACGTCGAACGCTTCGCGGATCCCGAGCTGGCGGCGTGCCAGGAGCGATCGATCCGCGACGCCGCCCTGTGCCTGACCGTCAGCGAGGCCGCCCGCGCCGACGTGGCGTCGGCGTTCGGCGTCGACTGCCCCGTCGTCGGCAACGGCGTCGACGTGCGCCGCTTCCAGGGCGTCGAGGCCAAGCGGCTCGCCAACTGGCGCGCCCGGCTGGGCGAAGGCGGGCCGGTCGTGCTCGCGGTGGGGGGCGTCGAGGCGCGGAAGAACAGCCTGCGCATCCTGCTGGCGTTCGCGCGCCTGCGCCGCCGCTACCCGCTGGCGCGCCTCTGGATCCTGGGAGGCGCCTCGGTGCTCGACCATGGCGCGGCGCGGGCCGAGTTCGAGTGGGCCCGCAACGAGCTACCCGCCGACGTGCGCGCGGCGGTCGTCGAGCTGGGCGTGGTGGCCGACGACGACGTCCCCGCGCTGTACCACCTGGCCGACGTGCTGGCGCTGCCGTCGCTGCACGAAGGGTTCGGCCTGGCCGCGCTGGAGGGGCTGGCCGCCGGCGTGCCCGTCGTCGCCTCGGACCGGCCGCCGTTCACCGAGTTCCTGGACCCGTCGTGCGCGACGCTGGTCGATCCCGAGTCCGTCGACGCCATCGCCGCCGGCATCACGCGGGCGCTGGCCAGCGGACCCGTTCTGCGGCGGACCGGCTGGGATCGCGCCCAGGCCCACAGCTGGGCGCGCGTCGCCGCCCGCCACGTCGAACACTACGAAAGGATGCGCGCCCATGCCGGAGATGCACTTCGTCGTTCGCTGGCCTGACGGCGGCGAGACCCGCTGCTACTCGCCGTCGCTGGTCGTGCGCGAGTATCTGCAGGTGGGCTGCGCGTACTCGCTCCCGGAGTTCATGCAGCGCAGCCGCACGATGCTGAACATCGGGTCCGAGCGGGTGCGCGCCAAGTACGGGTATGCGTGCTCGGCCGCGATGGACCAGCTGCACGACCTCGAGTCGCGCGCGGCCGCGTTCGATCCCGAACAACAGGTCACGGTGACGGCGTTCGAGCTGCCGCCCGGAAGCTAGGAGTCGACCATGGACGAGAACACCCCGAAACCGCGCCTGGGCCGGCACCACAGCGTCGTCGTGATCGGCGGCGGCCAGGCGGGACTGTCGATGAGCTACGAGCTGAAACGACAGGGGATCGACCACGTCGTGCTGGAGAAGCACCGCATCGCTCACGAGTGGCGCGAGCGTCGCTGGGACACCTTCTGCCTGGTGACGCCGAACTGGCAGTGCCGCCTGCCGGGGTTCCCGTACCACGGCCCGGACCCGCACGGGTTCATGCTGAAGGACGAGATCGTGCGCTACGTGGAAGACTACGCGCGCAGCTTCGGGCCGCCGCTGATCGAGGGCGTCTCGGCGACGGCGCTGCGGCGCGATCCGACGGGCGGCTTCGCGCTGGAGACGTCGGCCGGGTCCTGCCACGCGGACCAGGTGGTCGTCGCCACGGGCGGCTACCACATCCCAGCGATCCCGCGGCTGGCGGAACGGCTGCCCGACGAGATCACCCAGCTGCACGCGTCGGCCTATCGCAACGCCGGCGTGCTGCCGGCCGGCGACGTGATGGTCGTGGGCTCGGGCCAGTCGGGCAGCCAGATCGCTGAGGACCTGCACCTGGCGGGGCGGCGCGTGCACCTGTGCCTGGGCAGCGCGCCGCGCACCGCGCGCCGCTACCGCGGGCGCGACGTCGTCGCCTGGCTGGACGACATGGGCTACTACAGCATGCCCGTTCACGAGCACCCGCTGAAGGAACGCGTCCGCGGCAAGGCCAACCACTACGTGACCGGGCGCGACGGCGGCCGGGACATCGATCTGCGGCAGCGGGCGAAGGAGGGGATGCGCCTTTACGGCCGGCTGCGCGCGGTTCGCGCCGGCCGCCTCGAGTTCGCCGGCGACCTGCGGCAGAACCTGGACCAGGCGGACGCCGTCGCCGAGAGCATCAAGACCACCATCGACAAGTTCATCGCCGAGCGCGGTCTGGACGCGCCCACGGAAGCCCGCTACGTGCCCGTCTGGGAGCCCAGCGAGGAGCCGCTGTCTCTCGACCTGGCCCGCAGCGGCATCAGCACGGTGATCTGGTGCACCGGCTTTTCGACGGACTACCGCTGGATCGAGGTGCCGATCTTCGACGGGCGCGGCTATCCGCTGCACACCCGCGGCGTGACGGCCGCCGACGGCCTCTACTTCGTGGGGCTGCCCTGGCTGTACACCTGGGGGTCGGGGCGATTCTCGGGCGTGGCCACCGACGCCGCGTTCCTGGGCGACCAGATCGCCGCCCGCCTGACGCACGCGCTGCGCGCGCCGCCGGCCTCGCCGCTGAACGAGCTGGCGCTGGGCTCGTAAGACACGAGCTCGGACGCCTCAGAGGCTCTCGACGATCCTGTCCGCCATGGCCTCGATCGGGGCCTCGCCGGCCGAGAGCCGCGCCTCGACGACCGCCCGGGGCATGCCGTAGACGACGCAGGACTCCTCGGCCTCGGTCAGCGTCCGGCCGCGCGCCTGCGCGATGGCGCGCGCGCCCTCGACGCCATCGTTGCCCATCCCCGTCAGCACGACCCCCAGCACGGCAGCGCCCGCCGCCTCCGCCGCGCTCTGGAACAAGACGTCGACCGACGGGCAGAAGCCCGAACCGACGGGCGCGTGGTCCAGCTCCGCGATGAACCGGCTCCCCTGGGCCCGCAGGCGCAGATGGGTTCCGCCGCGCGCGATCATCACCTGCCCCGGCAGCAGCTCGGCCCCGTCGCTGGCCTCGACGACGTGAACGGCGGAGGCCTCGTCCAGGCGCCGAGCCAGCGCCTCCGTGTATCCCGCCGGGATGTGCAGCGCGATCGCGATGCCGCAGGGCAGGTCGGCCGGCAGCGCCGTGAGAAGCCGCGTCAGCGCCTGGGGCCCGCCCGTCGAGGCGCCGATCACGACCAGCCGCGTCCGCCCGGCGGCGCGCCGCTGAATCGGGTGCGCCACGGGCGGCTCCCCGAGGCGCGGGCGCGACGCCCCGGCGGCGATGACCTTGGCGACCAGCTCTGCCGACATCTCGTACAGCCGGTCCGTCGCCAGCGCCGTCGGCTTCTGCACGATGTCGACCGCGCCCATCTGCAGCGCCTCGATGCCCAGCACGCTGTTCCCGTCGGAGATGCTCACCACCACGACGCGCGGCGCCCCCACGGCCGGCAGCGCGCGCAGCACGCCGATCCCGTCCAGGTTCGGCATGATCAGGTCCAGCGTCACGACGTCCGGCTTCAGCTCGGCGATCTTCTCCAGCGCCTCCAGCCCGTCGCGCGCGACGCCGACGACCTCCAGGTCGGTGCTGACCGACAGCGTCTCGCGCAGCACCTTGCGCGCGAAAGCGGAGTCGTCGACCACCAGGACACGCGTCGGCCTCTGGTTGGTCATGACGTCTTCTCGTACAGAAACACACCGTCGCGTTCCTCGCAACGGAGCTCGGTGCCGAACCGCA
>CAZPUH010000613.1:0-7180 GCA_964589215.1 uncultured Myxococcales bacterium
TGACGCGCCTGCGGTCCCCGGCGCGCCCGCGGCGCCGCCGTTGCCCCCCATGCCGCCGGCGCCGCCCATGCCGCCCACGCCGGGGTTGCACCCCACCAGCGACAGCGTCACGGACTGCCCGGCGGCCAGCGCCAGGTACGAGATGGTCTGGCCGGCGTAGTTCTCGGCGCCCGGCGTACAGAGCCCCGTCACCGGCACCGTCGCCGCGTTCACGACGGACACGGTGATCGAGGCGCCCGGCTGGATCGTCGCCGTCACCCCCGAGCTCTGCAGCGCCGCGCGGTTGATGAAGATCTGGGCCAGCTCGTCCTGGGTCGGGCTCTGCACCGGGAACGTCGACGCGGCCGCGTACTTCGTGAACGTCGCGTCCAGCAGGTCGGACAGCAGGCTGTGGCCGGCGCCGTCGAAGTTACGCGCGTTCGCCTGGTGGAACATCCAGGGGTCCTTGTTGCCGGCCAGCATGTAGCCCGCGAACGTGCTGCCCTGGTCGTCGATCATCGTCGGGTAATCGACGGTGGCGACCATCTTCAGCGACTCCCACTCCGGGATCCACTCAGCGGGCTGCGAGACGTTGAAGTAGAGGTCCGCCGGGATGCGCGGGATCTCCAGAATGCTCGGCACGAGCGCGTTCCAGATGCCGACGTTGGGTGACGGGTTCTTCTGGTTCGGCTCCGACGTGTCGCTGACGATGTAGCGGATCCCGGTGTCGTGAATCGCCTGCATCGCGTTCGGGTTCTCGAGGCCCGAGATGTTGGGCGTCACCGCGCTGATCGTCGCGTACGGCGCCAGCGGCAGCCCCTTCAGGTAGGCGTCGTTCCGCGTGAACTCCGTCAGCGCATCCGCGTAGCTCATGTTGGTCAGGTCCGCGTGGTCCCAGGTGTGGTTGATCCACGCGAAGGCCGACCCCAGCGCGATGGCCTTGGCGGTCAGCGGGTCGCCGGGCTTGCTCTGCGAGCCGTAGCCGTTGACGGCGAACGCGCTCCGGAAGCCGGCGAACTGGGGATTGGCGCGCACCCGGTTCTGCCAGTCGGCGAACGCCTGCAAGTCGGCGTCGGTGATGCGGTAGGTGGTGCCGGTCGCCGGGTAGATGTCGCTGGCCAGGAACAGGTCGTCCAGCTGCGGGACGGCGTAGACGTGCCGCTCGCCGATGAACAGCCCCCGGGTGGCCCAGCTCACCAGCCCGTAAGCCAGCTCGAGGTACGTGTTGTAGTACGGCGCCTGCGCGAACGTCAGCGCCAGCGCCTCGCGCCCGTCGGGATAGGTGCGCGTGGCCGCGTAGATGTTGCTCGCGGTGTCGACCAGCAGGGGCGTCGTCGAGGCGTCGGTGGCCGACGCCGGGTAGACCCACCCCTGGCTGACGACGATCGGGTTGGCGCAGTTGGCGCCCACGAACAGCGCGGTGCCCGCCGCCGTGCAGGTCATCGTCACCGGCGTCTTCGACGGATCGACCTCGCCGTTGTCGGACAGGCCGTACGCGGCCGTCGGCGACGTGTACAGCGACACGCGCCGCACGCCGAACTGCGCCTCGTACGTCGCCAGCGTGTTCCATTCGTCGGCGGTGAACGCGCTGCCGCCCCCGACGGACAGGTTGCCGGTATCCAGGAAAATCGCGTCGTACTTGCCGTGCGTGCCGCTCGCCAGCATGTCGGCCGTCAGCGGCGGCGCCGTCGTCGCGTTCAGGACGTCGAACGGCGTCCCCAGGAATTGCAGCGTGGACTGAATCGCGTCCAGCCCCGCGTCGGTGCCGTCGCCCGTGATGATGAGGACGCGAGCGTCGACAACCGCGCCCGCCATCGGCGCCGCCGCGATGCGCGGCGCCGTGTTCACGGCCGTGGCCAGCAGGTGGCGAATCGGCCGTGCCGCCGGCTTGGCGGGCGCTTGCCGGACCGTGTTCTTCGCGACCAGCTCTGGACCGGTGGGCGCGGGCGGCGTCCCGCAACCGAACCCCGCCAGCATCAAGGAAGCCGCAGCCGAGAGTACGAACCGCACCCGACGACGATTAAGCGCGCCTTGCATGTATGCCCGCTCCTGATTCCTACCCGTAAAGAACGGGTCACCCTGAGCCGAGCAGAACGCGTGCCAGGAAAACCCGTAATTGTTTCGCGAGGCGCTGCTACCGATCGGTGTCTAAGCGCGCCGCGTTGGTGACGGCGCGGAAGCGCAAAGCGTAGGTCCCAGACCGTACAGGCGCGGGACGCTCACTCGTCGCGCGAGCCGCCGAGCCCGTGCTCCTGGAGCTTCGCGTAAAGCTGCGGGCGGCCAATCCCGAGAAGGCGCGCCGCCGCCGAGCGGTTCCCCTTCGCCCGTTCCAGCGCGCGGGCGATCAGGCGCTTCTCGACGGCGGCCACGGCGACGCTCAGCGTGAGGTCGTCGTCTTCCGCGACCGGCGCGCGGGCCGGCGCCGGCGCGCGCAGCCCATCGGGCAGATCCCCGACGTCGATCACCTCGCCACCGCACAGGACCGCCGCGCGCTCGAGAACGTGAAACAGCTCGCGCACGTTGCCCGGCCAGGGGTTGGCCAGCAGGCGCTGCATCGCCGCCTCGGAGACCGCGCGCGCCGATCGGCCACGCAGCGCGTGCGCGACCAGCAGCGGGATGTCGCTGGGACGGGCGCGCAGCGGCGGCAGCTCGATCTCGATCACCGCCAGCCGGTAGTAGAGCTCCTCGCGCAGCGCCGCGCCGGGCGCGCCGGGGCGAACCGGCCGGTTCGTGGCCGCGATGATGCGCGCGTCGGTCGTAAGCGGCGTGTCGCCGCCCACCCGCTCGTAGGTCCCCTCCTGCACGACCCGCAGCAGCTTGGCCTGCAGCGACGGATCCAGATCGCCGATCTCGTCCAAAAACAGCGTGCCGCCCGCGGCCGCCTCGAACCGCCCGCCGCGCCGCGCGGTGGCGCCCGTGAACGCGCCGCGCTCGTGCCCGAAGAGCTCGCTCTCGATCAGCGTCGGTGGCAGCGCCGCCAGGTTGAGGGCCACGAACGGCGCGCGCGCCCGCGACGAGTAAACGTGGATGGCGCGCGCGACCAGCTCCTTGCCGGTGCCGGTCTCGCCGGTCACCAGCACGGGCGCGCCCGAGCCCGCCGCGCGCCCGATCAACTTCCAGACCGCCAGCATCGCCGCGCTGGTTCCCACCAGGTCTTGCCGCACCTCCGGCGGGTCAGGGGCCGGCGCCGCCTGCTGCGCCAGCGCCCGCACGTTCGCCGCGCGTTCCAGCGTCGCGCGCAGCGCGCCCAGATCGAAGGGCTTGGTGAGGTAGTCGAACGCGCCGTCGCGCATGGCGCGGATGGTGCGCTCGCTGTCGCCGTACGCGGTCGCGACGATGACGGGCACGCCGCGCGCGGTGGCCCGCAGCTCGGTCAGGTAGTCGAGGCCGTCGCCGTCGCGCAGGCGGATGTCCAGCAGCACGCACTCGACCGGCCGGGCGGCGACGATCGCGCGCGCCTCGGCGATGCCCGCGGCGGGCAGCGGTTCGCCGCCCATGGTGCGCACCACGTCGGCGAGGCCGGCCCGGAGGCCGGGCTCGTCCTCGACGATCAGCACGGCGCCGGTCACGCGTGCTCCGCGGCCGCATGCACGGCCGCTTCGGCCACCGCCGGCGGGCCGCCGTCGGCGGGCAGCGTCAGCTCGAGCCGCGTGGTGGCGCCTTCGCGCGCGTAGGTCAGGTCGCCGCCGTGAGCGCGGGCGATGGCCTGCGAGATGGCCAGCCCCAGCCCGGTCCCGTCCGGCTTGGTCGTGAAGAAGGGCTCGAAGATCTCGCCCGCGCGGCCGTCGGGAACGCCCGGGCCCCGATCCGCGATGCGAACCTGGATCGTGCCGGACTTTTGCTCGACGGTGGCTTCCACGATGCCCCCCTCGGGCGAGGCTTCGACGCCGTTGCGAAGCACGTTGTCGACGGCGCGGGCCAGCGCGTCGGCGTCGCACACCGCCCGCCCCGTCCCGGCCACGGTGATCGTCACCCGCCGCAGCGCCGCCCAGGGCGTCAGCGCCTCGGCCCGCGCGCGCACGAGGCCGCCCACCTCGACGGACGTGCGGGTTCCGGTCGCGCGGCCCGCGACGATCAGCAGATCGGCGACCAGGCGATCGAGACGGGCGATCTCCGCGGTGGCGTGCTCGACGGCGGCGCGCGCCGACGGCGGCATCGCGACCTCCGGCCCCGCGGCCAGGTCCAGGCGCAGCTTGATCGACGCCAGCGGGTTGCGGACCTCGTGCGCGACGCCCGCCACCACCCGCCCCAGCACCGCCAGCCGCTCTTGCCGGGCCAGCTCGCGGCTCATGCGCTGCTGCACGTGGCGCGAATCGTCCAGCCGCCGCGCCAGCTGGGCGACGCCCACCGCGATGTCGTCCAGCTCGCCGATCTGCGAGCGCGGCACGGGCGCCGAGAGATCGTCCCCCAGCGCGGCCAGCGCGCCGCGCAGGGCGGCCACCGCCCGCCGCACGGAGATCAGCGAATAGGCGGCGCTGCCGACCAGCAGCAGCCCCGAGAACCCGAGCGCCACAACCAGAAGCCTCCAGCTTTGCAGCGTCGGGGACGGCCGGACCAGCACGGCCGCCCAGCGGAGGGTCTCGCCCGTTCCCGGAGCGATGGCCGCGATCAGCTGGCCGCGGTCGGCGTCGACCATCACCTCGGCGGGCCCGGCGCGCGAGCTGTCGGCCAGGAGCGCGCTCAACGTCGGCGCCCAGGCGGGCGGAACCGCGGCCACCACGGCCGCGTCGGCCCCGATGCGCGCGACGATGCCGCCGCGCAGCCCGACGACGGACGACGGGGCGGCGTTGGCGGACGGTCCCAGCGCCGCCAGCCGATCGAGCTCCTCGTGCACCGCCTCTCGGCCCCGCTCGACCCGCTGCGCGTGGCTCACCGAGATGGCTCGATAGAGCGCGTCGGCGGACAGAGCGGCGGTCAGCAGCCCGACCAGAGCCAGGGTCAGGAGCCGGTGGCGGATGCCGCGCCCGAAACGCACGGGCCGTTCGTCAAGCAAGGACGATACCGCCCATTGCGGGCTGCTGCGCCGGCTCCACCATCTCCGCCGGCTGACCAGAGGACCGACAGGTGTACAGAATCGATACAGGTTACTGCCGCGGCACGGCCCTCGCCAGGACGGCGTACGGCGACTTGCGTTCCGCCGGCCCTGGCCCGGATGTTGCGAGGCGCGGTCTCGCGTGAATCGCGTATTCCCCTTGGTCGCCGCCGCATCCCTCGCGATCGCCATCGGCGGCGCCGTCGCGGGCGGTGAGACGCCCCCGCCGGCCGCCACCCTGACCCTCAAGCAAGCCGAAGAGACGGCGCTGCGGAATCAGCCCACGATGCGGGAAGCGCACGGCCTGCTGGAAGCGGCCGAGGGGCGCGTCGAACAGGCGCGCGCCGGCTACCTGCCCCAGGTCTCGCTGAGCGCGACCTACGAGCGGACCACCAGCAACTACGCGCCGCGGCCGGGGATCCTGCCGACCAGCATCTCGAACGGGATGGGGGGCAGCAGCGGGACGTTGACCGCGACGCCGACCCACGTGAGCTGGAACCCGCAGTACAACTATTACCTGCTGGGCGTCACCGGCTCGCAGCTGCTCTACGATTTCGGGCAGACCAGCAACCGGTGGCGCGCAGCCGACGCCAGCCGCGACGCGGCCGGCGAGAACACCCGCACCGCGGTGTTGCAGACGTTGCTGAACGTCCGCCGCGCCTATTTCCTGGCGCGCGCCGAGCGCGACCTGGTGGACGTTGCGGAAGAGACCGTCAAGAACCAGGAGAAGCACGTGGAACAGACCCAGGCGTTCGTCCGCACCGGCATCCAGCCGGACATCAACCTGGCCACCGTCATGACCGCGCTGGCGAACGCCAAGGTGCAGCTGGTGACCGCCCGCAACAACCTGGCGGTCGCCGACGCGCAGCTGGCGCAGGCCATGGGGGTCGCGGTCGGCCAGTCGTTCGTGCTGGCAGACGCGGCGCTGCCCGCCGTCGAGGGCGAGGACGGCCCCGCCGCGACGCTGGTGGACCGCGCGCAGCGCGCCCGCCCCGAGCTGGCCAACGTGGCCGACCAGCGGCGCGCGCAGGAGCTGACGGTGCGCGCCGTGAAGGGGGCGTACGGACCCAGCCTGTCGGCGATCGGCAACCTCTCGGACAACGGGACGTCGATCGACGGGCTGGTTCCCAACTGGTACGTCGGGCTGGGGCTGACCTGGAACATCCTGCAGGGGGGGCTGACCAACGGTCAGGTGCGCGAGGCGCGCGGCACGCTGGAGAACCTGATCGGCCAGGAGCAGGCGCTTCGGCTGCAGGTCCAGGTCGACGTCGAGCAGGCGCGGCTGGCGGTGCAGGCGGCCAAGGCGACCATCGGCGCGGCCGGCGAGGCGCTGGACAACGCGCGCAACCAGCTGACGCTGGCCGAGCAGCGCTACGCGCACGGCCTGGGCAGCGCCGTCGAGCTGAGCGACGCGCAGGTGGCATACACGTCGGCCGAGGCGCAGGTCGTGCAGGCCCGCTTCAACCTGGCCAGCGCGCGCGCGCAGCTGCTGACGGCGCTAGGTGAACAATCCGACAGGAACCCTGGGAGGGTTCCTTGAACTTCCCGCGGCGACTCCGCTGGGCAAAGCCCAGCTCCGTCAACGCGATCATCCGGACGACCACGGTTTTGGCCGCGGCGCGGGTCACGGCGCTGATGGGCACGGGGTGCGGCAAGGGCGATCAGAGCGCGGCCGCCGCGACGCCGGGGGGCGGCAAGGGGTCGGCCGGCGGTGACCGCGCGGTGCCGGTGCTGCTGGCCGACGCGGCCACGCGCGACGTGCCGCTGTACCTCGAGGGCCTGGGGACGGTGACCGCGTACAAGACCGTCAACGTGCGCACCCAGGTGGACGGCCGCCTGGACAAGGTCACCTTCCGCGAAGGCCAGGCCGTGAAGAAGGGCGAGGTGCTGGCCGAGGTCGACCCGCGCCCGTTCCAGATCCAGTTGCACCAGGGCGAGGCGGCGCTGACGCGCGACAAGGCGCAGCTGGACGGCGCCAAGGCCAACCTGGCGCGCTACGAGGCCGTCGGCGGGCAGCACCTCCTGCCGCAGCAGCAGATCGACGATCAGCGCGCGCTGGTCGCGCAGCTGACCGGGACGGTCATGGCCGACCAGGCGACCATCGAGAACGCCAAGCTGCAGCTGGACTACGCGAAGATCAAGTCGCCGATCGACGGCGTCACGGGCGTG
>CAZPUH010000614.1:0-3486 GCA_964589215.1 uncultured Myxococcales bacterium
GCCACCAGCGGCGGCGCCGGCGGCAGCTCGAACACGGGAGGCTCCGGCAACCCGACCGGCACGGGAACCGGCGGCAACGTCGGCTCGGGCGGCACGACGTCCCCGGGCGCCGGCGGCAAGAGCAGCGGTTGCTCGTGCGACGTGGGCGGCACGCGCCGGCCCTCGGCACCGTTGCTCGCGGCGCTGCTGGGCGCGTTGGTGGTCGGCGCCCTGCGGAGGCCCGGCGCCCGTCGCCGCGCCCGCCCGCCCGCCGGCAGAGCCTAGGTCGCGGGGCGCTCTGCGCCTTCGGCGGCGGCAAAGTAGCGGAGGGCGTTTTCGCCGAGCAGCCGGTCCAGCGCGGGGCGCCGCCAGCCGCGGCGCCAGAGCAGCTCGGTGAGGCGCGGCAGGTCGGCCGCGTCGCGCAGGCCGCGCGGCAAGGGCATGAAGCCGTCGAAGTCGGAGCCCAGCGCGACGCAGGCCTCCCCGCCGACGTGGGCGACGTGCTCGATGTGGTTGGCGACGGCCTCCAGCGAGCAGAAGGCGCCGCCCAAATAGGCGGCCACGAAGATCACGCCCACGACCCCACCCCGCTGTGCCAGCGCGCGGACCTGGTCGTCGTCCAGGTTGCGCGCGTGTGGGTGGACGCCGGCGGCGCCCGAGTGCGACGAAAACGGAGCCCGCTCGGCCGTCTCCAGGATGTCCCAGAACGTTTTGCGGCTGGCGTGCGCGACGTCCAGGCGGATCCCGGCCCGATCGCAGGCCCGCACCAGCACCCGGCCGCGATCGGTGAGACCGCCGTCGCGCGACGCCGGCGTCCGGCAGGACGCGCCGGCGGCGCTGTCCCGTTCCCACAGCGGCCCCAGGAACATGACGCCCGCCTCGGCCAGGCGCGCGACGCCCGCTTCGGGATCGTCGTCGATCGCGTAGCTCCCCTCGACGCCCAGGAACAGCGCCACCCGGCCGGAGGCGCGCGCGGCGCGGATCTCCGCGGCGCTGCGCGCCAGCACCAGCGCCTCGGGGTGGGCGGCCGCCAGCGCCCGGGCCTTGTCGAGCTGCCGCCAGAAGCGCCGGTCGCGATCGAAGCGGAACCCGGCGAACATCAGGCAGCCGAGCGCGTCGATGCCGCCCCGCCGGATGCGCGGAAGATCCAGGTCCAGGCGCAGCGGGTTGTAGAAGGTCGCTGGCCCGTGCTCCTTGGCGACGTCGTAGCGGCTGTGCGTCAGCTTCGTCAGCAGGTCGTTGTGCAGGTCCAGCACCAGCGCGTCGGCGTGCGCCGCCGCGGCGTCGGCGCTGACCTCGACCGGGTACCCGCGCATCGACCTACGGCGCGGCGAACGGGTTCTTGAGCTCGGCGGGCGTGGCGGGATCGCCGGGCACGTCGATCTTGCGGTGCAGGGGGTCGACCCTGTCGCTCTCGCCGTGGCGGCGGCGCGGGCGGGCCGGCTTCTCGGCGGACGTCGCCTCGGGAGCCGCGGCCGGCTCGGTCTTTTCTGGCGGGGCGGCGGCGGGCGGCGGCGTGGCCGGCTTCTCGGCCGCGGGCGGCGGGACCAGCGCCGCCTTCTCGACGGCGGCCGGCGCCGGCGTGGTCTTCTCGGCGACCCGACTGCCCGGCGCGGGGCTTCCCCGCAACGCGAGCACGAGAACGGCCACGATCGCGAGGGCCGCCGCCGCGCCCAGCGCCAGCTTGGCGCGCGCGCCGAGGCCGCCGCGCGGCGGTTCGGGACGTGACGGCCGCTCGTCGTCGAAGGTGCCCACCGGCGGCGTGGCCGCGATCGCGGTCCTCGAGTCGCGTACCTCCGCGTTCGGCTCCGCCAGCGACGGATACTTCAGCGTCGCCCCGGGCAGATCCGGTTTGACCAGGTAGTTGCGAACGGTGGACGGCTCGAAGGGCTGCCCGCCCGCCGCCCCGATCGCGCGATAGAACTCGTCCATGTCGGCCCAGCGCTTGTCGCGATCCTTCTCCAGCGCGCGCAGGCAGACGGCCTCGACGTCGGCGGGGATCTGCAGGTCCGGGCGGCGCTGGCGCGGCGGGATGACCGGCTCCAGCAGGTGCTTGGTCAGGATCCCCATGAAGCTGTCGGCGTGGAACGGCACGACGCCGGTCAGCATGTGGTACATGATGCAGCCCACCGCGTAGACGTCGACGCGGTGGTCGGGCGGCTGCCCCTGCGCCTGCTCGGGCGACATGTACTCGGGCGTTCCGAAGATCATCCCGGTCTGCGTCAGCCGCGGGCCGTCGTTGTTGTCGGCGCTGACGACCTTCGCGATCCCGAAGTCCAGCACCTTCACGAAGTCCGGGCGCCCGTCGCGCTGAACCAGGAAGATGTTCTCCGGCTTCATGTCGCGGTGGATGATCCCCTGCGCGTGCGCGGCCCGCAGACCCTTGGCGATCTGCATGAGGATCCCGCGCGCGCGCCCCCACGGCAGCGTGCGCTCGGACCGGAGGGCGCGCCCCAGGTCCTGCCCCTCCAGGAACTCCATCGCGATGTAGACCAGCCCCTCGCCGGTCTGGCCGAAGTCCGAGATGTCGATGACGTTCTCGTGCCCGATGCGCGAGGCGCTCTTCGCCTCTTGCAGGAAGCGCGCGACCAGCTCCGGACGGCGACTCAGATCGGCGAACAGGACCTTCAGCGCGACGCGCTTGCCGATGACCGCGTGCTCGGCCTGGTACACCGCGCCCATGCCCCCCTCGCCCACCTTGCGGACGATGCGGTAGCGATCGGAGACGACCGTCCCGACCAGCGGATCTTCCGCGGCCGGCGGGTTGGCGTCACCGACAGGCATCGCGCCAATTTAACATGCCCGTCGCGCCCTGATTCAGGTGGATAGGGCCTGGGCGAGATCGTCGTACGTGTCGGACACGGCGAAGCGCAGCAGCGCGACGGCCTCCGGGTTCACGGCGACGGCCTCCAGCGTCAGACCCCCGTCGCGCGGCACCAGGGACGGCGACAGCTCCAGCACCACGGAGAGCGCGGCGGGGAGATCGGCGCACGCGAGCAAGCCGGCGGCGTTCGCCCCGTCGCGCGCGGCGCCCAGGAGCGCGGGCAGGTCGAACGCGCCGGCGCTCTCCACGGCATACGGCATGGCGGTCTGCCTGAGCTTGCGCGGGAGCACGCGGTCGAGGCGAGCGGTCTCGGCCGCCGCCAGCCCCTCGCGCACGGCCTCGTGCTGATAGTCGGGGACGAACTGGCGGATGATGCCGACCAGCAGCGCGCCCGCCTCCTCGGCGGGGACCGCCAGCAGCAGGTCCAGGTGGGTCGCCGAGAGGCGCAGCGTGCGTCCGGCCGCGAACCGCAGCGCCGCCGGGCCCAGCCTCTCCTGCGCGTCACCGACGACGATGGCCGGGGGGTCGCCCGGCTCGGCGCGCAGGAGGATCGGCCCCGAGGCGGCGGCCGCCTGTCGCACGTAGAGGTCGAAGGGGCCGATCCCCAGCTCGGCGGCGACGACGTCGAACGCGGGCCGGGGCGGCGCGCCGCGCGGCCGCCGGTCGGCCCGCGTGAGGCCGTG
>CAZPUH010000615.1:0-1524 GCA_964589215.1 uncultured Myxococcales bacterium
GAGCTCCCACCGCCGGGGTTGCCGCCGCCGGAGACGTCGCCGCCCAGGTTGCCGGTCCCGGAGATGCCGCCGCCGGAGATGCCGCCCCCGGAGACGCCGCCGCCGGAGATGCCGCCGAGCGCGCCGGCTCCGCCCGTGCCATGGCCGCCGCCGCCGCTCCCGGCCCGGCCGCCGGCGCCGCCGGTTCCAGAGCCGGAGGATCCGCCGCCGCACCCGAGCTCCGACAGAGCCACCACGACCAGCGCCACAGAGAGCGCGAACCCGAAACCGAGACGCTTTGCCACGACGAACCTCCGGAAGAAACAGAAGTGAGGAGAACCCAGAAAAGTTCCGAATGTTCGATTTTCAGAGTGTGCTTGTCAATGGACTGTTCCGGGCCTTACGCGTCGTAGTTGCCCAGCTGGAGGCCGGCGTCAGAGCTGGACGGCCGCCAGCACGAACTTCATGTTGCCGTCGTCGACGATCTTCAGCGAGGGCTTCGCGTCGGCCGGCACCATCCCCTCGACGCTGCTCATGCGCATCCGCTCGATCAGCAGGAACGCGCGCCGGCCCCGGTGGTGCTCCATCCACGCCTTCAGGTTCTCGGCGTTGCGGTCGCCCAGGAACACGGTCCGCTCGGCCAGCGGCCCTTCGAAGATCTCGTTCTGCGTGTAGAAGTTCTCGCCGCGCCAGTACATCTGCCAGACCAGCAGCTTTTCGTCGGGCGAGCGCCGCAGCTTGTAGTAGGTGGCGATGAGCCCCTTCTGCGTCCAGTAGGGCGTCACCTTCATCATGTAGCCGTCCAGCAGGAAGTAGGTGAACGCCACGGACGCCACGCACAGGCCCATGGCCGCCGCGCGCTGCAAGCGCCGCCAGCCCATGGCCGCCGTGGCCAGCGCGAACAGCGCCGCGAACGCGATCAGCGCCGCCCGGAAATCCAGCGCCGGCGGCCAGGGACGCCCCTGCGGCGTGTTGATGTAGTCGTACGAGAACAGCCAGATGAAGTGCTGCGCGTCCTTGGGCGCGAAGGCCAGATCGACGATCACCAGCGCCAGCAGCGGGATGCCGACGACCGCCGTCGCCGCCGCCGTCCGCGTGTCGCGCCGCCGCAAGAGGTCGTCGATGAAGCAGCCCACGACGATCGCCAGCCCGGGCAGCGCCGGCAGGATGTAGTGGTGGAATTTGGTGACCGACAGCGAGACGACCGCGTACGCCGACACGAACCAGATCGCGCCGAACCAGATCATCCCCTGCCGGCGCGAATCGGCCGTCGTGTCGGGCCGGCGCATGACCGCCGTCGCCAGCGCCGCCGGCGCGATCGCCACCCAGGGCAGCACCGCGTACCCCAGCTCGCGGATGAAGTACTCGAACGTGCCGCGATCGCCGTGGCGCCCCACGACCAGCCGGCGCCAGTGGTTGTCGCCGTAAAGCTCGTCCCAGAAGGGCTTGCCGTGGCGGACCAGCATCGCGTGATGCCAGGGCACCGCCACGACCGCGCAGGCCAGCAGCGCCAGCAGGATGCCCGTCCCCAGCTGCGCGCGCCGC
>CAZPUH010000616.1:0-9261 GCA_964589215.1 uncultured Myxococcales bacterium
TTCGGGATGGAGCACGACGAGCTTCTGATGCAGGGGATCGCCGACGCGTCGGGCGGCAACTACTACTACGTCGACAGCCCGGCCGACATGGCGCAGATCTTCCAGCAGGAGGCGGGCGCGATCCTGCGAAGCGCGGCGCGCGCGACGGACATCGCGCTGACGCTGCAGCCGGGCATCCAGCTGGACGAGGTGATCGGCTACGACTACGTGGTGACCGGCAACCAGGTCCACGTGCAGTTCGGCAACGTGCCGCACGGGGCCGAGCGCTACGCCGTGTTCCGGTTCCGGGGCGGCTCCGGCGGCTCGATGCCGATGGGCGTCGTCTATTCGGACATGGCGCGGCGCGGGCGCTTTGGCGTTGGCTGCAGCCCGACGTACCAGGCCGCCGCGGGCGGTGGCGACGCGTGGGCGCTGGAGCTGGCCGGCCGGTCCGAGACCGCGGCCGGGCTGCAGGACGCGATGGCCTGGGCCGACCAGGGGAGCGAGGTGTTCGTGATCTCACAGCTCGGGTACACGCGCGGCCTCATCGGCGCCATGCGTGAGCGGCTAGGCCCCCAGGCGCTGAGCGCCGAGGACAAGATGCTGGTCGACGCGCAAACGGACCTGGGGTTGAAGGTCGCGTCAGGCGCGGCCCAATCGTTCATGAGCGGCGGCGTCTCGGGCCTGATTCACTTCGGACAGGACCAGGCGGTCAGCAACGCGACGACGGCGGTGGCGTACAACGTGGACAAGGCGTTTCAGCCGCTGGCGCCGGTCAGCATGCAGGTGACCTTCCAGGGCTCGCCCGGCACGCGCTACCTGGCGCACGGGACGCGCTACAAACCGCGCGATCACGACGCCAGCATCCGCTTCAAGCGCGCCCGCTGGAAGAGCTATCAGATGATGCGCGCCCGCTGAGCGACGCGGAGCTGTCGAGGACGTCGCCTTCATCCGCGTGCGGTCGACCCGCGCGGATAGCGAGATCCCGGCCGTTCAAAAGTTGCGCCTTGTCCGCCAGAAGCTCGTGGCAGTTTGGATCACGCGCTTGCCACCTTCGCTCGCCGGTCTTGCGCGAAGCGGATGAACTTCGGGTCCAAAAACGTCAGCAGATCGATCAGCGCGTGCTGAACGGCTGCGAGCCTCGGGCGACCAATCGTCACCCGGCCGGCGAGCGATCGCACATCGGCTCGCAGCGATTCGATGTGGCGGTCGGCACCGTGGAACCCACCCTGACGTGCCTCGACCTGCTCGGAATCTACGAAAGCGGAAAGGCGACGCCTACGCTAAACGCAGAGGTGCCGAAGCTCGCCCAGCTCTGGTTGGGCGGCCTCGAGCGCCGCCGCGACGGGCGCGAGTGGATTGCCTGCACCGAGTTCTCGGTGGCCGACATCATGATGACTCTCGCGATGCACGCCGAGCGACTGGGCGTGCGCGTCGACGACATCCGCTGATCGCCGCTCTGCACGATACCGCCGGTCTTAGGCCTTCCGGCGCACCGGCGGTGGTGCGAAGATCGCCGCATGCAAACGTGCACCCGCTGCGGCGCGCTCAATCCCGATACCTCGACGCGCTGCGACTGCGGCGGACAGCTGACCGCGGGCGACAGACCCGTCTTGCCCGAGGGGCGCGTGGCGGGCTTCTGGATTCGGCTGCTCTCCGACCTGATCGACGCGTTCGTGCTCGGGGCGATCGGCTTCGTGCTCGCCAAGATCTTCCGGGGCCCGCTCCTTCGCCTCGGAGAGAACGCCGCCATTCTCGGTGCGCCACTCACGCTCGTCTACATGGGCGTCTTGCAGAGCCACATTGGTGGCGGACAGACCGTCGCCAAGCGCCTTCTCGGACTTCGCGTGCTCCGGCTGGACGGCAATTTCCTCACGCTGGACCGGGCGCTGGTTCGCTGGGGACTGATGGGGGTGATGTCGTACGGCGGCTCGGTTGCGATCGCTCTCTCCCTCGCCTTGCCCTTCTTGAACTTGCAAGCGCTCAGCGCAGCGCTCGCCGGAGCGCAACTGGCGCTATTCCTCGGATGCGGTCTCCTCGTCCCGTTCCACCCGCTGAAGCGCGGACTACACGATCTGGTCACCGGCTCGATCGTCATTCGCGGCGGCCGCGTTCCGGGTGACCATCTGGCCAAGCTCCAAAACGCACGCCGGGATCGGGCGCTCGTGATCGGTTCAATCGCCGTGGCTGTTCTGGGGACGGCGGCCGGCCTCCTCGCGTTTCGTGACGTCCCCGCCAACCTCAAGTCGGCGACGACCGTGGTGGAATCCATCAAGGAGCTCGGCGTACAGAACCCAGGCGTCGGCGACACCTTCATATCTGGACCAGGCGGCCGCTTCCACCGCATCATCGCGACTGGCTACGTCCCGACGAACGACGACGGCTCACCGCGCATCGACAACCCGGAGGATCGGATCCTCGCCCTCGTCCGCAATGGGATGCCTCTCGCCGGCGTCGACTCGATCGTGATCAGCCTGCGCAGGGGCATCAACGTCGGCGTGTACCACAGCTACGAGCTCACGACTCGCGTCGAGCCACCGGTACCTCGCGCGGGCTCGAAGTAGGCGTCCGTTCGGTTCCCTGCCCGCTCGCCGGCAGCGGACTAAAGAGCGTCCTTCCCGACCCCGCACCCTTTGACCCGCCAGCCTCCGCCCGGCTGGCGCTCGCGAAACTCGGGGCGGTACTCGCTGCGTGCGTCGGCGGCGAGGAGCGCGCACGGGTCGAACCAGTGAACCGTTCTGGCCTGTGCGAGAACCGGCGGAAGCGTTCCCGAGAAGTCGGGCGACTCCGGGCAGCGAAAATGCCAGAGCGCCTCTTCTTTCGGCGGTGACGCGAGGCACAAGACTTCCTTCACGCCGCCGTTGCAGTTCGTCGCAATCACCAAGACCGGGCCCGGAAGGCGCCCCCTGGGTTCCACGCGGAGAAGCAAGTCATGGTGGAACTCCCCGCGCTGCCAGTGTTCCAGAATGTCGTAGCCGCCAAACGCCGACCGGAGCTCTGACAGAAGGGCGCCCAGTCCTAGGTTCTTCGCGATCGCTTCCACGCTCACGCACCAAGCCTGGCAGATCTGGCTTCGGCTGTCTCGGTCGCTGCACCTACCTGCATGACGACTTGATCGACGGGAAGAGCTTGACCGAGCGTCTCTTACAGATGTGGCTCGAGCAGACCGCATCCCAGTCCGCGGGGTCCGTCACTTTGATGCGACGACACTCCATCGTGCACATCCTGCCTTTACAATTCGCCATCCAGCGGGCCTCGTGCCGCTCTGCTGCCGCGCGGGAGATCGCATAGGGCTCGGTTCGTGTATGGCAGCAGTCCCCGCCAATGAAGTCGCTGTCCACCACTTCACAGTCCGCATCGCGCTCGCAGAAGAGATCGCCGGCCGCTACTTTTCTCGGTTGTGGTCCGGTCGCGCACGCGCAGATGTACGCGATGGCGAGAAGGGCGCCCAGCGTAAGACTGTTGTCAGCGCGACGAATCCGCACCTGCGTCAGGCTCGTGCATCGGTTCATCGCTCATCTCCTTTGAAACCACCAGAGCGCCACACCGCACAGGACGGCAAGCGCGGCAATTCGAAGACCCAGTCGCCGGCGCAGAGATGTCCCCGGACCGGCTGCCAACGACGCCACGGCAAAGGACGCGGCCAACACCCGGACGCCTGGGTCGCTCGTCCGAACCGCGGCGATCGCGTAGACAACCGCCATCGCACCGAGCAGGATCGTGTGCCCCCGGATCATCGAGTGCAGCACGCGGGCGACGGCGGGCGGGGACAAGGGATCGTCGGCATCGGCGAGCCGAACGGGTATCGCGGCGAGGGTGGCGCGAGATCCGTTGATCACCAGCGCCGCGAAGGCCGTGACGAAGAACCCAACCCCGAGAAGTGGTCGAACGCTCCCGGACATGACGGCGACAGGCACCGTCACGATCGTCACTCCTAACCCTCGACGCATCCAAGGTTTCATTTGCCAGCTGCGTGGCCGCAGTTCGTGTCGCCACCTCGCGAACGCGCGGTCAGGCCCTTCACCGGGATGAGCATCGCCCGCCCGACACACCTTGCGTCAGCCTCATTTCGTTGCCCCGTCGGTGGTGCCCGCGTCGGGCCGTGCCGCGGCCTCGAAGGTGTAGATACGCCACGGGCGCCCGTCGGGACCGGCCGAAGCCCTCATCGTCGGCGCGAGCGGCGGCTCCGCGAGCACGCCCGCCCAGAACGCGACCCCGCCGCGGTTGGCCTCCGCCACGCGGACGGTCCACGTTCCTGGCAGCCGGCTCCAGAGCAGCCGCGCCGCCCGCCGGCCCACACCGAGCCGGCGGTAGGAACGCAGCACAAAGAACTCCGCCACGTCGAGGACCTCCGGGTCGGTCGCGGCGGGCGACCCGCGCGTCGCCAGCGCGAAGCCCGCGACGGCGCCGTCCGCCCGGATGACGAACGCGAACCGGCGGTCGGGCTCGGACCAGTAGAGCGGCAGTCGCGGATAGCCGAATCGTCCGTCGGGTCCCCGAACCACGTTCGGGAACACGGCGCTGAGCTCGAGGGCGTACTGCTCGATCAGTTCGCTGATCAACGGCGCGTCCGTCACGGACGCGGGAACGAGGGTGACGGCCGGCATGGGTTCACGGACCTCCCCGCCGCCAGGTTCACCGATCCCGTTGCCAGGGGTCCTCCGCATTTCCGATAACCTCGCCGTCGCAGTCGCCACCGTTCTCTTGCAGCCAACGGAGAACAACGTCGTGGGCCGCCGCGTCCAACACACGATATCGCGATTCAGGGGCGCGGGCAGTTCTTCCGCCTGCGGCAATTCCTGGCAGGGGACGGCGGCCTCGGCGTTCGCGGTGGTGACTTCCTCTTGCAAACCGACGGTCCCCGACGTACATACTTAACCGCATGGTAAACCATTCAGTAAGTCGCCTGGATGCCTCCTTCGCCGCGCTCTCGGACGCCACGCGACGTGGCGTCCTGGAGCAACTTTGGCGCGCGGACACATCCATTTCGGATCTCGCCGACAAGTTCCGCATGACCCTGGCGGGCATGATGAAGCACGTCGGCGTCTTGGAGCAGGCGCAGCTGGTCACCACCGAGAAGGTCGGGCGCGTGCGGACCTGCAGGCTTGGGCCCCACCGACTGGACGAGGAGACGGCGTGGCTCGAGCGGCACCGCCAGCTCTGGGCTTCCCGCTTCGATGAGTTGGACAAGGTCGTCGAACAACTGAAACGCAAGGAGATCCTCGATGAACGCAAGAAGTGAGAAGAACCCCACGACCGTGGAACGGAAGTCGGATCGCGAGATGGTGGTCACCCGGACCATCAACGCGCCGGCGCGGCTGGTCTTCAAGGCTTGGACAACAGCCGAGCTTTTCAAGCAGTGGTGGGTGCCGAAGTCCGGAGGCTACTTCCTGCGCTCGTGCGAGATGGACGTTCGCGTCGGCGGCACTTACCGACTCGTGTTCGGCGAGGACCCCTCCAAGACCATGGCGTTCTTCGGCAGGTATCTCGAAGTGGTCCCTGACTCGCGGATCGTCTGGACGAACGACGAAGCCGGTGAAGGTGGCGCCCTCAGCACGGTGACCTTCACCGAGAAGGACGGCCAGACGCGCGTCGTCCTACACGAGCTCTATCCCTCGAAGGAAGCTCTCGACGCATCCATCGGTGCGTACGACGGAATGAGCGAGACGTTCGGCCAGCTGGAGCAGCTTCTCGTCACGGTGGGCGCGAACGAGCGACGGTGACCCTCTGCGCGCCGCGCCTGGAACTCTGACCGTCAGTACACGTCATCTGCCGGAAATGAAAAGTGCGCGGCGCGCAGAAATCCCTCACCGCCCCGACCCCGTCCAACTCGAGCCTTCAATGGTGGCCGCCATCGTCGCCGTGCCCGTAGAAGAAGACTGTCGGATCATCTGCATACCCATGCTCGCGACGGACGGTAGGATCAGACGCGCCAGCACGTTCAGGCCCGCTGCGAACCAAATACCTCGTCACGACGAACATCCCCGGCACGAACCAAATCAGCACCGTCTGAGCGATCGGAGGCGAACGGGCTAGCGACGGCAACAACGAACAGGACCGAGAGCTTGAGGCCCGTTCTAGCCGCTCAAGACAGCGCGAAGAACGCTGCCACGCCTTCCGCCAGCTCACGTGCAAAACGGTCAACGACCGGTCGCGGGTTCAGCGCACGCGCAAACGCGACGCGCTCTTCGTTGGACTGATCCCCGCACCAGATACCCACGACCAATTGCGACCGCGCTTCTCCCGATCCGAATACGCTTTCGCGATCCAAGGCCGCCAGCGCTTCAACAGCGGCTTGGTAAACGAGGGAGACCGCTTCGTCCGCTTCCGGGGAGTCCTCGTACGGATCTGGACCGGCCTCTCGAAGCAGCGTCGACCGCGGCAGAAGCTCTTCACCTTCGACATGCAAGGGCGAATCGCACGGACTCCACCGAAGTGAAGCCCGGCGCAACACAGGATCGCGGCCGTCCCTTTGAACGTACTCAGCGGTGACGCGGGACAGGCCTTCCTCGGTACTTGCCGTCACCATCAGATACTCGGCCAACGCAGTCGTATAAAGCCCGAAGGAATAGAACCTCTCTCCGGGATGTGACGACCGCAGCGATCGCCAGCCCGCGCAAAGCTCATCGGTCAGAGTCTGAGTGAAGAGAAATCGATCCAGGGCCATGACTCACCCCGCTGCTCGCGGATAGACGGAGAGCTCGATCCCCACGCCCAGCTCGCCTGCGATCCAAAGTAGTCCGGGGGGCAGATAATTCGAGTCGATCGCGACGTCCCTGGACTCGACTGCGAAATCGAGAGTCGCTCGTTCAACACCGGCAAATCGGACCGCGGCACGCACGGCCTCGGCATTTGCCTCGAGAAATCGGATCGCATCCGCAATCTGTCCCGGCAGGTCGGCGAAATCGGCGTCGCTCACATCCACATGAAGTGTCGACTCCTCGAATACGCCGCGAGTGCGGAGACGTCGAGGCGTTCCCTTTCGATCGACCCGATACGCCGGAAGGGGTACCGCGTGCAGGAGAGCATCCACATCCAGTTGCGCCCCTCCTATTCTCAATACGCACGACATCGCACATATCCCCCTACCGTCGTCGTGGCGTTCAGACGCGCCTGGCCCCCGATCGTGCCGTCAAGCGGCGAGACGTGCAAGCGCCACCCGGCTTCGAAGCCGGTCAGCCGGACCCTTGGCGCGCGCCCGAGATCCTCATACGATCAGCGGGTGAGCTCCGACGAGCTGGCAGGGGCGCGATCGCGACGTCCGGATCCAGGCGGTGCTCATACTCCGCCGTCAGGTTGTCTAGAAAGCACGCGAGATTCGTTTGCTCGACGGACAGGAACCTGCAACTTCCGACAGACGTCGATGGGTAACTCCCACAGTTCTCGACGTTCGAGCGGGCCGTCGCAGCGAGGGCAGGAAGGGCTGGTGGTAACCCGGTCATGAACCGCCCTCACGTCACCCGCGACCTCATTGGCAGCCCACCCCATCGTTCGAACACCTGACCTGTCTGTCGTCGAGCCGCTGACACCTCACTCGAGCGGGGTCGCAGAACCGGGCACACTGCTCCGCTGAGCCATAGTTGCCGTCGACGGGCAGGCCGTCGGCGGAGGCGTCGACATTGACGGTCGCTGGGCCGGCAAGGTTGCAGCTCCCGACGTTAGTAGAGCAACCGCCGGCGTTGACGGCGATGCCGAACACGACCGACGCCCAGGCGTACCTGGCCATCGAAGACAGCTCGCGCAGGCGGCGGCCCAAGGATCGCGACGTCAGAGGCGGCTCGAGTGGATGTCGATCCCCTGCTTGCCGTAATCCGTCGCTCCGTCGTTCGCTCTCGGGTCAAGTGCGGGCGACTTCTCGGGCATCCCCTGTAGCAGCCAGTTCACGAAAAGGGCCGTTCCCGGCACCAGCCAGAGGATCGTCGTCTGTGCGGCCTGCTGTCCTCGCCCATACATGGGGCTCCGCCACAGACGCCTCGTGACGATGGCGTTCCATGCGGCCAGCAAGAGGCCAACGAATCCGCCCACGATCCACATCGCAACGCGCATCTGGTCCGTCCGGTGCCAACGATCGTGCCTTCAGGCGCTGGGGCGCGCAAGCGCCCCGTCAGTCGTCACCTGGTCAGGCGGTCACGAACCGCGCTCACGGGGCCGAGATCGGGTCCAACTCGAGGAATAGGGTCCGCCGCTGCAGGCGATACGCTGCGCCGGTCACTTGGTCGATGACGGCAAGGACGGGACTGTCGAACGCGGTCGAAGGCGCGATTTCTCGGCGGACGACGGCCGATGCGTCGCGGTAGCCGGGCAGAGTGCACACGACATTGATAACGTGACCGCGTGGCATGGCGACGAGTTGCGGTGTCGTTCCAGATGGCAGGCCGTCGACAAGAACCGTCGCGCCCTGGGGATTCGAGTCCACGAACAACTGGTCGTCCGACTTGGTTCTCGTCATCGTCGCGCAGCCGGAAGCCACGGTCGCGGCGGCGACAATGGCCACCCAGCCGAGGACCAGAACCGGTGCGCGCCTGTGCATCGCCCCTAACGATAAGGGTCCTGTTGTCCGGAAGCTGTGCCGACAGTCACGTGGGCAGCGGCGGCGTTGACTACGACGACGACAGGCTAGAGGAGCTGCCGGTACGGCCCGCGGCGTGTCATCTCGCCGAGCCCCTGCCGGCGAAGTGTCGATACCTGCAAGTCTACCGTCTGTTCACGCGTGGATAGTTGCGCCGCAGGTTGGCCTCGTCGCGAGCGGCCCGCCAGCGGAAGAGGATCACGGTCAGCACGATGCCTGCGAGGACGAACAACAGCCCGGAGGAGTAGATCCAGGTGCTACCGACCATCTCCCGGAACGAGCGCCCGGACCGCAGTTCCCCCACCATGCCCACGACGGCGAGCACCGCCCCCAGCAGCCACAGAACAGCATCCACCTTCCCGAGCCAGCGCATACGTGCATCCGAACCGAGGCCCGCTCGACGGCGAGAGCCAGACGGTCGGATTGAAGGTATCACGGCCGCGATGCCACAGCGCGACGTCCGCCGCGCCCCCTCCCCCCGCTCCGGCCTACCCCCCGGCGGTTCCTGGAGATTTCGTCCCGTCCGGAGCCGGGTTGCGCCATAATGCCGCGACCCTTTCTTGCACCCCTCGAGGAGGCCCACGCAGGGCAGATGAGAGACTCGCATGAGCGCTGACGGCGCCGCACCGTTCGCAGGCAACCGGATCCCGATCGCCATCGAAGAGGAGATGAAGTCGGCGTTCATGGATTACGCCATGAGCGTCATCGTCTCG
>CAZPUH010000617.1:0-30143 GCA_964589215.1 uncultured Myxococcales bacterium
CGTCGCCCTGGCCGCCTGCGCGGCCGCGCTGCACGAGGATGAAGCGGCCCTGCGCGCGCTGGAGCTTTACGTGCTGCGTCTCCCCCTGCCCCGCCCGGCCGATCTCCTGCGCGACCTGTCGCTGGCGAACGACTGGGACCGCCTCCGCGGAACCCGCCGGTTCGAGAGTCTCTTCTGGTGACCGTTGACCTGGGCCCCGGGGGCTGCTAGTTAGGGGTCGCCGGAAACGGCATCCGGGGCTGTAGCTCAGCTGGGAGAGCGCCTCAATGGCATTGAGGAGGCCGACGGTTCGATCCCGTTCAGCTCCACGGAAGGTAAGACCGCGCCCTTTTTGATGTTCTTGGCGCTGGTCAAGGCTCCCGAGACCTCCTGCTCGCCGCCCGCTGGTTCACAACTGGTTCACTTCGGGCGGCGCTGGGACGCCTGACGCCCGCTTGCGATAGAACACAGCGGCGTTCGAACGTTTAGATTGGCGCGTCAGCTTCGCTGGCGAGGTTGCCTTCGCGCAGGGCGGCATCAAGGTCAACTCGGGGTGCGTCGATGCCTAGGCTCAATGCTCATGGAGGGTGGACGCAGAAAGACCGCGGGGTAAGGTCCCGTCGTCTATGAGGCGTGCCATCTCCCGCAGCTACCTACTGCTCGCCGACTTTCTGTTCGGCATGGCGACGGCTATCGATATCTCCGGCGCGGCGCTGAAGCCGCCGAAGCCAGCTCATCGCGCTCGATCTGTTCAAGAGGCGTTGCGTTCCGACATGAATCGCATCGGCCAGGACCTCTTCCGAGTGGTCGAACGCGAGCGTGGGCAAGTCGCGCAGGCAGCGCCAAATTGCGCGGGAAGTGGCCCGCCGTCGGCAGCAGTCAGACCGGGCGAGGATGATGGCGCCCCCCCCGATCGTCCTCCGCCACCCGCGCGGATCACCTCAGTCGAGCAGAAAGTCGAGCAGTACGCCGGACCCCTGCCTCATCCGTCGACACTGAAGGCATTCGACGACATCGTACCGGGCTCGGCCGCGAGGATCCTCGACAACTGGGAACGAGAAGGCGATCACCGACGCGGGCTTGAGCGTGAAGACAACGGCCTGCGGCGGGAGGTCATTCGGAAGCAGGTCGGGATTCAAGGTCGCGGGCAGGTCTTCGGGTTGATCGTGGCTCTGGCGTGCCCGAGCGCCTCGGCGATGGCCTCCGCGCTGGCTCCCGATGCCAGCGCACGGCTCGCGAAGCTGTGCCGACTCGCCTTGTAGAACGACAGTCCCGCGGGCAGGGTCAGGGCCTTCCGGACCACCCGCCAGCGGTGGCCGACCTGGTGCCGGTCCAGCGGGTCGCCGTCCTGGTCGACCAACAGCAGGTCCTCCGGGCTAGCTCCAGTAGCCAGCCGGGTGGCCACGATGGGCCCCAGGACAGCGGCTCCGTCGAGCGGGGCCGGCACCCACTTCGCCTTGCCGACGCCGTGGCGGTCCTCCTTCAGCGGCCCGTTTTATAGCTGTGGGTCACCCGGATGGCGCCAGCTTCGAGATCGGCAACGTCCGAGAGGCGCAGCCCCAGGATCTCGCCCAGGCACAGCCCGCATCGATTGCCGAGGTAGAAGACGGCGTCGAACGGCGCCGGCAGCGCGCGCATGACGCGCAGCACGTCGCCATCGTCGCGCAACCACGGGACGGACTCCGGCGGCGGGGCGATGGGTCTCGGCCGGCTACCGGCCGGGATGTCGCGGCACGGGTTCCGCGGCGCATGTCCCCGCGCAACCGCCCAGGACATGAACCGCGACAGCAACCCCAGGCAGTGCCGCCGGCTGCCCGCCGAGAGGTCGCCCGCCTCGGCCATGGCGTCCAGCCACGCCATGATTCGCGGGAGGTCGACGTCGGCGATGCGGACGGCCTGCCAGCGCGGCAGGACGTGCAGGTTCAGGCGGCCGAGATCGGTGGAGGCCGACCGGTTCGACAGGGAGGCAGCCCACCGCTTCATCAGCGGGCCGACCAGCTCACCCCGCTGGGGTGACGCTTCCAGCCCGAGCCGGATGCGCTCGTACTGTGCTTCGAGAGCACGGGCGACCCGCATGGCGTCCTTCCGGGTCTCCTGACGCACCCGTTTTGAGATCCAGCGGCCCCGATCGTCCTTCACCCGGGCGTAGAAGCGGCCGCCGGGCCGGCTGAACACCGAGACCATCACGCGCCTTCCTTCGTGGCGTCGTCCGCCACCAGCGCCTGGTGAACCGCTCGGGCCAGCAGGACGATCCCGGCGTGAGCCGCGCACATGAGGCGCTCGACGCCAACCTCGTAATGCCCGTCGAGGGTGCAGCCGTCCGTGAAGCCCTATCTGCGGGTGAGGTGGGAACGTGACGGCGTCTAACCGGCCGTTTGCAGACGGACCGACGCGTCGGTCGCGTCGCCCCCTCTCGCGCCGGCCGCTGAACGGCTATACGGTTAGCGGACGGAACCGAGAGCCGCTCGGGTTGTCCGAAGTAGCGTGAGAGAGAGACGTCTCATCTGGGCTGTCGGCGGAACGGTCACGGTTGGCCGGCGCTTGGCGCCGAGATGTCACCGCTCCACTATGAGGTCGCGATCTCGGGCAGCAGTGGCTCTTGTCCTTTTCGTCGCGGTCGTTTTGGGGACCGCGCGCGGCGTGTTCGGTGCACCACCACCACCTCCGCAGTCGACCGAACTCCTCGCGATGGAACGGACCGTGTGCCAGGGCTGGTGTCCGGCGTATTCCGTTCGGGTATTCGCGGACGGCACGTTCATCTATGACGGGAAGCGTTTCGTCAAGACGCTCGGAACGGTGACGAAGCGCGTGTCACCCAGAGTCGTACGAGCGGTTCGTTCCAGCATTCTCCAGCATCGCCTTCCGAAAATGCCTACCACTTGCCGCGACTGCATGGCGTACACGGATGCGCCTTGGACCCTGCTCACGTTTGACTTGGGCGACGATCGAAAAGGCCAAGTTCGCCATGACCAGAGTTGCGACGATAACCGACGCGACGCGCGGGAGCTGACGAAGTTTGAGGAGGAGGTTGATTCGATTCTGAACACGGTGGAGCTGATCGGTTCCGAACCCGATCGGCGTCAGGCTTACGAGACCTGGAGCCGCGAAATGAAGGTCAGGAACGACAAGGCTCGGGAATAAGCGGCGGCCGTCTAACCCGCCGTTGCAGTCGGCCGGGAGCGTCGGTCGCCCGTCGGGCTTCCTCGTGCGCCCGCCGCTGAACGGCAGTATCGTTAGCCAGACAGCCCCCGATGAATCGGCCGACGAAGGGACAGCGTTACCGGGCGAAGTCGGACCTTGATGTCCGCGGCATCATCTCGTACAGCGCACCTTTCACCGGCGGCTTTCGGGGAACTCTTCCGGCTGGCGCGACTCTCACAGTTGAGGACGATCCGCCGTCCTTTGCACGCGGCGTCTACCTCCGTCCCGACGATTACCGTCGTTTCGAATCACTCTTCGTCTCCGCCGACGAGCGCGGCGCGCACAATTACTCAGGCTACGCCGTTGTAGTCACCTTCGAGGATCTCGAGAGCGGGTTCGATCGACTTGATGCTGGCTAACCAGCCGTTGCAGCAGTCGAACGCCACGCCTGTCCGCTCGCGCGCCAGCGGCACCGTGACGCCGCGGGCTGCGATCGCGGCTCCTCGCGGCTGTGATACGCTCGAACGCGACCTAGGCGTTCGCTGCTGAACGGCGGGTCGTTGGGCAGACAGACATGAGGCAGGGGACCACGCGTGCAATTGTTGGGTTTGCGGTAGCGCCATGGGTTCCGTCTGTTCTCATGTGGGCAATCGACTATCGGGCCAGGATCGATGCCTGAACTGTGGTGCCCGTCGGCGCGGCGTTCGGATACGCGGCGGCGCTGCTCATCGGAGTGCCCGCCTATGTCCTCATAACCACCCATTCGAAACTCCGACTGGTCCACACGCTCGCCGTTCCGCCGCAGCTGGCATAGGCACAATGGCGTTTCTTTCTGAGGGACGTTCTCTTGCATCCGCTGCCCTTGGTCTGCCGCTTGGCTTGAGTGCAGGTCTGGTCTTCTGGCTCATTTGGTGGCGCGCTGCCCAACATGCCGTTGCAACGGACGGCGCCGGTGCCGTCCGGTCGTAGGTGGGCCGTGCCGCGACGCCGCGGGCCGCGCCCGCGGCTCCTCGCGGCCGTGGTACGCTGCGCGTCCGTTCGGCGCCGCCGCTGAACGGCAAAGCGTTGGGCGGACGAACTGAGGCTTCGGTGGGACGAGAAGACTGGTACAAGCGGAAAACGTGGACTGCCGCAGATCAGCGGGCGTTTTGGGCGCGATTCGACCAAAGCCGTAGCGCCGTCAGCAAGACCCAGTACTTACTGATTCAGGCCGGAAGTCTTCTGTCGACGGGCAACCTGGAACTGGTGGCTCCCGCCCTCACGATCGTCGATCGACTGCTGGACCAGCACCCGCACGAGGCCTTCCTTTCGGAGGCTCACGCCACGCGGGCACGTTGCCTCGCCGTGCTTCGACAGTTCGATGAGGCGTTGTCGTCCTATCGTCTGGCGTTCGACGCGCAAAGAGCTCGCCGAGGCATGACGAACCTCGCGCACCTCGAGTTCGCGTGGCTGATCGTCGAGGCGGGGCGCGTGGACCTATATGATGAGGCCCTTCAGATGCTCGACGAGTTCTCACGGAGGGCAGGGCTGTTCCCATTGCACGCCTACCAAGAAGCGGCGGCGCGCGCCCTCATGTGGTCTGGAAAAGGTGAAAACGGTCGAGCCGCGGCGTACGCAAGAGAGGCGATCGCGGCTTCCAGCAAGAGCGCATCACCCTTCCTGCATCGCCGCCACTTGGGTGGCGTCAATGATATCGACCAGAAACTCCAGGCACGTCTCTTCGCGCTCGCCGGCGCCCAACCCGCCGCTGCAGCGGACGGGGCTTCGCCCCGCCGCTGAACGGCAGAATCGTTAGCCAGATTCGAGGGCTAAGGGTGCCGGCGGCAGACGACGACTGGAGATTGAGGGGGCAAGAGGACCTTGTCGCCAGCGTTGGACTTGTTCGTCGTGAGTATCGCCGATGTCCGAAGAACCCACAGTGGGACCACGACCATTGCTTCTTCTGTTGGGCAAAGTTCACGGTTGGGGAGGATCCCGAAAGCCTTCATGAGGGGTACTGCACAGAGGACGAGTATCATTGGATCTGCCCGACGTGCTTCGAGGACTTCAAAGATCGGTTTCACTGGTCCGTGCGAGTGGAGACTGGCTAACAGGCCATTGCAGCAGACGAATGCACACGCCCCCGCTCGGAGGGGAGCTATGCCGTGGTACGCTCGACGGCGAGCTTGGCGCTCGCTGCTGAACGGCAGGTCGTCATCCAGACCAGGGCGATGAAGGTCTTCAGGAAGGCAATTGGCTGCGTCGCTGGCCTGATCGGGGCGATCTTGTTGGGGTGGCAAATCTATTTGGACGACGCATACGCCGCGAATATGTCTCGATCTCGGGATCCGGCAGCTGGACGCGTGGTGCCGCTCGTTGTTCATCACGGCTCCCATATCTTCGTCACGCCGGCGGAGGCCGAGACGTTTGCGGCAGCCGAACGGCGCCTGACATTCGGATGGCCTCTGGTCGTTCTCGGGGTGGCCGTCGCCGGGGCGGACCATTTGTGGGAGAGGCGGAACCGCGGGAAAAGCTCGCGATCGGATGTATCCGCTGGATAACCCGGAATTGCAGCGGGCGATCGCCCTTACTCGCTTCGCTCGGGCGGGCGCTCGCCACAGAATTCCAGTATCGTTAGCCGTACTCGCGAGGACGTCGATGGGGAAGACTCGATGGCCCTACAACGAGGAGTTCCTCGTTGGGACCAAGGTGCGGGTGGACACCCTCCGTGCGGAGGCCGTATAGCCACCGTTGCATGGCCCCGTCGACCATCTCGAATAGGACGACCATCTTCGTCGCGCTCATGGACGAGGGGACGGACGTGTGGCGTCCCGTCGCGGCGGAAAGGCTGTCCGAAGACCGCTACCTGATCGTCGCGGCGTGTGACACGGACGACGAGGTGTGGCAATTCCCGCCCGGTTCTGTGGTGCGCTGCGAGTTGCGGGAGTTTTCCGGTGGTACATCCGGATTGACCGCCGTCGAGCTCGTCGCTGCCCCGGGTAACCGGCACCCCTACAGCTGATTCGCCTCGGAGGCCACTCCTGCACGGGACATCGCTCGGGACGAGGCCCGACGCGTCACCAGAAGGCCACTTCCCTCCCAAGGGGGCTCGTCCGCCACGACCCGGTCCCAAGCAGGCATCGCCCTCCCTCTATACTTTTCTCCGCGCCCACGCCAACTTAGTCGGGCGTAAGCTCCGGCGCTTTATCTTGCAGTTCCCCAACTCTCCCTTTCCGAATCGTCTCAGAGCGAGGATCGGCTGTGCGAGCGACGCTGCGTACCTGTCCGAAATGAGGTGGCAGGCACCACGCTGGCCGTCGACGCGCTCCAGATGGCGGCAAGGCCTGAGAACTCCAGGAGCTTGAGGCACATGATCGGATAGATCACGATCTCTGCCGTCGATGACGGGGGCGACATCAACCAGTGCTTCTCGTCACCAGCTCATGTCAACCGATCACGAACTCGATCTTGCCACCGAGCGCCGCGGCGAGGGTCTGCAGGGTCCGGTAGGTCGGATTCGCCTGGCCACTCTCGAGCGTCGAAATCTCGCTCTGATTGAGGCCCGTCTTCTCGGCCAGCTTTTTCTGCGTCCAGCCGCGCTTCCTGCGAGCCTCCGCGAACCGCCGAGCCAGGCGGTATCGCTCCCGGAAATATTTGAGCTCTGCGAGGGCCTCGGGGCCTTCGGCCTTGGCCTCTCGCTTCAGCTCGGCCATGAAATCGGTGAACTTAGTGGCCATGTGCTCTGTCCTTACGGTCCAAGCGTATGGGATAAAACCAATATCGTCAATCTGGACGTTAGCGCCTCTGCCGGGCCTTCCAGGCCTTGAGCCGGGCCTTCGCCAGCTCGATCTGGGCCTGCTGGTGGCGCGCGCTCGGCCGCTCGCCCTTGTCGTAGCCGCCTAGAAGCAGGACGATCCGCTCGCCATGCGCGTGACAGAAGACGCGCAGCAGAATCTTGGCGGTCTCGGTCGTCTCCGGTCTTGCCCTCTTCCCCTTCCGCGCCAGCACTTGGGCGGCGTCCTGGTCGAGCCGGAACTCGAAGACGCCACCACCGAGACCCTTGCCGAAGTTGGTACCGACGACGTGGGGGCCCTCGTACTGCAGGATCTCGAACATCGCCACGCCGATCGCGCGGCGCTTGGACGCGGTCAGCCCTCGAAGCCAATCGAGAACCGGCTCGTGGCCATGTTCGTCCTCATAGAACTCCAGCGTGTACGGCGGAGTCGTCACGTCCCCGGCAGGCTAAGCGAACAGCGTCCCGGCAGCCATTCCGCCGGCCTGGAATCAACGTCACCGGATCTGCCTCGCGGAGGTCGGCGCCCGGCAAGGTGACTTGCGTGTTCCGCCGCGTGTCCACCACGGGCAGGCAGGGTCCGTCCCGGACCGGGACGTAACGTCCGGTCCGGTCGCCCGTCAGCACGTCGTCGAACGCGACGCCACGGTTCCGGACAGCCGCGGCCTCGCGAGAGCACCTCGTTGGCGCAGAGTACGCGTCTGCCGGCTACTCGTCGACGCGGCTGCAGTCTGCGGCAGGTACGCCCGGCTTGAGGGCTCCGGCGATCGCGAACACATCCAGCGGTCCCTGCGAGCGCCGAACGGTCCGCGCGACGCGGGCCAGCACGCGGCTTACGCCTCCCGGATCGTCCCCAGGACGGAGCGCAGCGGCGATCGTGAACACGACGTCATCGACCGCGATCCCCAGGTAAAGCATCCGGTTGACCTTGGCGCCCGCGACCAGTACCGGTTCCGGCGCGTCGTAGCCCCACAGGAACATCGGAAACTCGCGCACCTGGCCGACCGGATGCCCATAGGGACGAAGCGATGACCAGTGCTTGACCTCCGCCACGTACGCGGCTTCCCAGGCCATGTGTCGGCGGAGCAGCTCCAAGCCCCGCAGCCGGGCGTCGCCGATCGTCGACGCGGTCGCCACCGTGGTCTGGAACAGGACGTCGTCGACGATGAACACTGTTGGATCGCGTCTGTCCTGCTTGAGGTCATGGCCCGTGAGGAGCAGGCTGAAGTGTGTCGATCCATGGTTCTCGGCCAACAGAAACCCGCAGCCGAGGAACACCGTCGCTGACGCCGGTAAGGGAATCGACTCTGCGGTCGGGGCGCGCTCGGGGCGCGCGGTCGACACCGGCGCCTGATGCGCGCAGCCGGTCACACAGGCGACCGCCAACGTCGCCGGGACGCAACCGATTCGCTTCCACATCAGGCGGGACACGGTAACCCGCGGTGCGGAGATGGACCAGCCAGCCTCTGGAGGCCGCGTGCATCTTCGGCCACGGCGCTGGCTGGCAGCGACCTGCGACGGAGCTGCCTATCGTGGTCGCGCCGATGTTGGTGCTCGCACCGCCGTTCGCGCCCACGCCTCCTGACCCACCGTTGTTCGCTAACCCATGCACGAAGGACCGGAGCTCTATCTGTCCGACCGGGAACGATGGTAGTCGGGGAACCGGCAATTTTATTGGGTTTGCCCTTCTATCGTGCCTTTTCGAGGTCGGGCAGCCTCCAGGTCTTGTCGAAGAGCGGCTTCTCGGGGCTGTAGAACCGGAACATCACCTCGAACCGACCGCCGCTCTTGGTGGGCACCCAGTTCGCCTCCTTCCCGGCGGGCGCTTTCGGGCCGAAGTAGACGTCCACTGACCCGTCCGCGTTCTTGGTCAGGCCTGGCGTGACGGACGAGCAGGCGGCCGACGGCATCTCGCGGATCAGCGCGTGCGTCGCGCGGTCGTACGCCGTCGCCGACCAGTACAGCTTCACGGGCGGGTTGGCCGGCACGTTCAAGCGGTAGGTGCTGCCGCCGTCCAACGGCCTGCCGTCCTTGTCCACGATGGTCATGAGATAGAACTGCCCCGCGCCCAGGTGCTTGGGGCTGAAGTAGACGTATGAATAGAGCATGCCGCGGCCCTCGACGGGATAGTCGTCGGGGTCGGCGAAGTCTGTGGTCATGCCTTTGATGACGTCGGGCAATGCCGGCAGACCCCAGTGAAAACCCTCGTTGTAAGGCGTCGCGAGCATCAGCTCGTACTTGCGATCCAGCCACGCGCGCGCCTCGCGCCCCGCGTCGCGCAGGATCTGCTTTGTCTCGTCGTCGGGATTGAAAGACCGGCCCTTCTCGATGCCAATCGTTCTCAAGGAATCGATCATGACCCGGTCGCGATCGATCCACGGCTCACGCTGGACGACGCGGTCGAGCGCCTCGAAGAAGCGCAGGTGGTAGGGAATCGTGCTGTCGAACAGGACGTCGATCGCGTCGACGAACTTCGTCTCTGGCGAGCTCGCCGCCTGCGACAGCGGATAGAACTTGGTGCGCTTGCCGTAGGCGACGGCGGCCCCGACGTCCGCGGCGCTGCTGCTCGCGAGGTTGGAGCGCAGGACGGCAAAGCCGGCATAGGTGCGCGACGGCAGGGAGATGTAACCGTCCGGCAGCTTGGCTTCGTAGCCGGGCGGCAAAATGAGGTATTTGCCGCCCTTGCCCTTGTCCACACCGGCGGGGCCGACGTCGGCCAGCGCCGTCTGCCACCCGTCGTCGACGCTTCCCGTGATCGAGTGGTGCCCGTCAGCCGGCGGGACCTCCAGCACCATCGGGCCGACGTCCTTAGTGTTGTAAAACGCGAAGACGTAGATCGTCGACGGATTGGGCGTGAGGGTCTGGTTCTTCCACGTCAGCGGCCGCGACCAGTACACGATCTGATTGAAGTCACTGCCGCACGCTTTCACCGCGTCGAATATCAGTTGGGCGTTGACCGCCGGCATGCCCCAGATGACCGACTCGACGGCACAGCGATACAGGGTGCGTTCGGCGAGCTCGGCGGACGTGAATCGCGCGTCAGCCAGTGCGCCCGCCTCAGCTTGACCGTGGGACGACGTCTCCATTTGGAACCTCCAGTCCTGATTTCAGTTTCAGTCGAGCCGCTGAAAGTCCGGCAGCCCGAAGACCTTGGGCGTCGTCGTCGAAGTAGCTATCGACGAGCGCGATCTTCGCCGATGGATGTTGCTATGACCTCGTCACCGTGCAGCTCTGCCTGCTGGAGCGGGACTGGACTCGCACTCACCGGGAGCGGTTGGCAGATGCCAGTGTGGCGCCCGCCTCGACGGCAGGACAGTCGGACGTTGCCGGATTCGCCCCGCGCGCTCACGGGCGAAGCGCCTGAGTCGCAGGTCGGCACAGATACCGGCGGTGTCCTCCGAATGAGAGCCGACCGCCGGTCACCGGCTATGACAAATCCGTCGTGGTCACCGCGAAATTGTGTCAGGCGCCGCATCTCTGGCGGGACGACTTCCTCACTCAGCTGCGGCACGGGGCATGCAAACGCATGGGAACAATGCGCTGCATGCTGGTCGGGCTGCTCGGTGTGTTCACGATGGCGGCGTCCTGCTCCAACGCCGCGGACAAGTCTTCCGGGGGCGCACCGGTCGACCACCGTTCCGAGAGCTCCTCATGTCCCGAAGCACGAGGACCCGGCATCTCGGCGGTGCCCGCGACGTGCTCGCAAGATGTCACGAGGATCGCATGCACGGCAGACAGCGACTGCACCTCCGGCACGAATGGGCGTTGCGTCCAAAGCCTGGGTCCCGCATGCGGGTACGCGTGCTCTTACGATGAATGCGCAAGCGACTCCGACTGCGTCGGAAACGCTCCCTGTCTCTGCCGCAGCTCCAACTCGGACACGTCAGCCAACACATGCGCCACGGCGAGCAACTGCCGCGTCGACGCGGACTGTGGAAGGTTCGGTTTCTGCTCGCCGAGTCTGCTCGGACCCTGCGGGTGCATCAGTGAAGCCTTTTGCGACGCGTCGTCGGCGGGTGCCTGCTCGGAGACCGGGCCCGACGGCGTCACGAGATCGGTTCCTTGTTCGTGCTCGGGCAAGTGCGGTAACGGCTACTTCTGTCACACGCCAAAGGACTCGTGTCTGGATGATGCCGATTGCCCGCGGGGCGCCTGCATCTTCGACCTGACCAGCCAGGCGTGGATGTGCGCGAGTGTCCTCTGTCCGCCGTGAGAGCGTGTGCTCCCGCTGCGGCAGGACGGCCGCGGATCATGACCCAGTTGGCGACGCCTCTTTTGCAGAGACTGGCCGCGCGGTTTTGATACTTTCCCCGTTCTCGCCGAGGGATGTGCGTGTAACTCGGCAGGTGATTGCCACCTGGAGGGAAACGGAATGGCCAAGGTCTCGTCGTCAGGTTCTGTGCTCTGGTGCAGGTTGCTCCCGGCGACGGCCATCCTTCTGGCCGGCGCGATCGGTTGCTCGTCAAGCACCGGCGGCTCTCAGGCCACCGGGGGCGCACCGGGGTCCGGCGGCGCGACGGCGTCGGGCGGGACGACCGCCACCGGTGGCACCACGGCGACCGGGGGCACGAGCGCGACCGGCGGAACCGGCGTGGGGACGGGCACCGGCGGAGCCGGCACGGGCGGAAGCGCCGCGGGCGGAAGCGCGGGCGCGTCGACGGGCGCGGGCGGGGCGGCCGGAACGACGGGCGGCGGCGGCCATTCGAACGGAGGGGCGACCGGGGGAGGCGGAACGACGGGCGGTGGCGGCGCGGCGGACTGTTCGTCCTTCACCCTGTGTGACGACTTCGAGGGCGCGGCCCCCGGCGCCGCGAGCAGCGCCTGGAAGCTGACGACCCAGGGCACCGGCTACAAAGTCGAGGTGACGTCCACGCAGGTGCACAGCGGCACGCATGCCGTTCACGTCACCGGCCCCAGCGCCACCGGCACCGCCGCCATCACGACGAGCAAAGGGTTCCCGGCCACCGACTTCTGGGGCCGGGCCTGGATCCGCGTGACCTCGGCCCCCACGGGGCACCAGTGCCTCATCGAGCTCAATTCGGCCAGCGACCAGGTTCGCGCGCTGAACGAGATGGGGAGCGGCGAGCTGGCGACGAATCTTCGCTCCAGCGACAAGATCAACGGGCACACCAAGCTCCCCCAGGACACCTGGTTCTGCTTCGAATGGCACCAGAGCCCGACCGCGCTGCACGTCTACACCGACGGCACCGAGGTGACCGACGCGGCGGCGACCTGGTCCATCCCCAGCATCACGTCCATGCAGATCGGGCTGCAACGGTTCCAGGCAGGCTCGGGAACGGCTGATCTGTACTACGACGACGTGGCCCTCAACCCGACCCGGATCGGGTGTAACTGAGGGTGACGGACGTCTTCGAGCCCTCTCGCCTATCAGGGGTTCGCGGCTGTCATTCTCCGGCAGTTTCGGGGAATGCGATGGCGAGCGCGGCTTCGAGGCGTTCGGCGGCGGGATTCTCGCCGGCAGCGGCGCGCGTCTGTTCGCGAACGCCCGCGTCGAAACGACGCGCGGCCAGGCCCGCGACGGCCGCTTCCGCGTCCTGGACCGTTCCGGTCCGGACGATCTCGAGGAGAACGGCGAGCGCGCGATCGTTGCGCTGCAATCCAAGCGCACGAAGGGTCGGCGCGCGTTCGCGCGCACGCGGCGCGGCTTCCAGGTGCGCAAGCAGCATGTCCAGCGCTTCCGGACGTGTCGACTGACCGAGCGCCAGCGCGGCCAGCTCGCGCGCGCCGTCGTCGGGTCCATGCAAAATGTCGCGCAGCCGCGGCAGCGCGTGATCCGGCGCGAGCGCGAGCAGCCCGGTCATGCAGGCGAGCATGACCAGCGGATCTTCGTCACCCAAGGCCCAGCGCAGCGCGAGCGCGCCGGCCACCGCCCGATCGCCGTTCATCGCGAGCGCCTCGGCCGCGGCCTGACGCACCGGCGACAGCGGATCGGCGAGCAGCGCACCCGCGACGAGCGACAGGTCGGGATGCCCGAGGCGCGCCAGCGCCAGTACGCCACGGGCCCGGAGGCCGCCCGCGGTGTCCACGGGTGGTCCCCAGGCGGGCTCCGGCTGGAAGATCCTCGTCGCCTCGAGAAAGATCGCGGCCTCGGGATAACCGCCAAAATCGAGCGCCTCGAGCGCGGCCAGCTTGCCCAGACAACCCGGATCGTTCTTCACCGGATCGGTCAGGAGACGGCGAAACGCAGCGCTCAGGTCGTCGTCGAACCCTTCCATCGCTTGCTCACGAACGATCCGCGCAGCTCGCGCGGCGACGATCCCAACCCGCGTTCGGAGTGCGTCGCGCACTCGTGCGTGAGTTTCGGGCGACGCCTTTTCCGCCGCAGCGGTCTCCAGCAGCGCGAGTTGAGTCTCGACCGAGTCGCGCCTGGCCGGGCGGGGGCCGGCGGCGCCTGGCCGCTTCGAGCCGGATCGTCGGGCCGTCACCCATTCATGCTATCGCGAGTCCAGTCCGGTCACGCGCAGCACGTGGCTGGGTGGCTCCGTCTCTGCTTTGACGGCCGGCCGGCTACGAACCGAAGGCGGCCTCCACGCCGGCCGTGACCAGCGCGCCGAAGCCCGTGATGGTGGACAGCCACTCGCCGTGCGGGACGCGCAGCGGCACGGCGCCGCGCACCACGAACCCGACCGACCAGTGCCCGGCGTCCAGCAGGTATCGCGCGACCGGAGACAGCAACGGGCCCACCCCGCCGATGGCGCAGGTGCCGTCGCAGTCGGTGCCGTAGTCGATGGCCAGGCCGCCCAGCCCGCCGGCCAGCCCCAGCTCGAACGTGCCCGGTCCGGCGGGCAGCCGGAGCCCGCCCTCGGTCGCGACCTGCATCAGCACGATGCCGTCGGCGCCCGAGGCGCCGCCCGCCACGAAGGCGCCCGCCTCCAGCGGCGTCCAGTAGACGTTCGTCCAGCGCAACCGCGGGCCGCGCAGCATCCCGCCCAGCCCCGCCCGAAATCGGCCTGGCGGCGTCTCCCACGACGGGACGGAGCCAGCGTTCACCGACAGGGGAAGCAGCTCGGCGCCCACCCATTCCAAGCGCATGTCCGAAGACGGCTGTCCCTCATCGGCGCGGGCGGTCCGGCAGGTCAGGGCGAGAACCGCGAGAGCCAGGAACAAGCGAACCGGTCCTGACAGGGCGTTGGCGCGCATGCCCACCAGCCAATGCAAAAGCTGGGGCACCCGCGAATGGGCGGACGGCGAGCGCGATTGCGCGCGCGAGCGGTGAAGAATCGACACCCGCGCCGAAAGCTCGGCGCGCGACAGCCGGGAGCTCGACCGGCTAGACCAGCACGCCGCCGCCGTCGACGACCAGCGACTGGCCCGTGACGTAGCGGCCGCGCATGAAGGACAGATAGTGTTCCGCGATGTCGGCGGCGGCCCCGATCCGGCCGACCGGTAGCTTGGCGGCGGCGTCGCGGAACATCTGGGCGCGTGCGTCGGAGGGGATGTTCGACCACAGGTCGGTGTCGACGAACCCGGGTGTGACGACGTTGACGCGGACGGGAGCCAGCTCGACGGCGAGCGTCCGGGCCGCCGCCTCCATCGCGGCGCAGATGCTGGCCCCCACGACGAAGCCCGGGTGGGGGCGCCGGCCGGCCGCCCCGCTGGTCAGCACGATCGACCCCTCGCGCGCCAGGTGTGGTCGCGCGGCTTGGACGGCGGTCAGGGCCCCCCAGTAGCGCAGCTCGAAGAACCGGCGCGCGGCGGGCAGATCGAGCGCGGCGAGAGGGGCCAGCAGCAGCTCTTCGCCCGCCGTGTAGACGAGGTGGTCCAGCGCGCCCACCGTCTCGAACAGCGCGCGCGTTTCGGAGGCGGCGCGCAGATCGACCGCATGACCGGTGACGCTGCCCCGGTCGGTGCCGGCGCTGGAGTCCTGCCGTGCGGCGCGAAGCTGGGAGACGGCGCGATCGACGCGCGCGCGGTCGTGCGACGCGATGACGACGTGCGCGCCTTCGGAAAGGGCGCGCTCTGCGACGGCGAAACCGATCCCGGCGCTGCCGCCCAGGATGACGATGCGTTGACCATGAAGTGTCGCGGTGTTCATGGCGTCCAAGCTGCGCCGGCCGCGGCCATGCTGCAAACGCATCTTCATCATTACAAGGATGCTAGATTGTCATTCATGCCGACCCGCCGCGCCGGAGCGACGACTGGCGACCCGCAGCTCCTGGGCGGGCTGGAGCTGCTCACCGCCGTCGTCGAGACCGGTAGCTTCGTGGCCGCCGGCGAACGGGTGGGCCTCAGCCAGTCCGGCACCAGCCGCGCCATCGCGCGCCTGGAGCAACAGGTCGGCGTGCGCCTGTTCGACCGCAACGCCCGCGCGGTGACGTTGACGGACGAGGGGCGCCGCTTCCACGAACGCGTGGCCCCCCTGGTCGCGCAGCTCGCCGACGCAATCGAAGGCGCGTCTTCAGCGACGACCCGGGTCCGTGGCCGGCTGCGGGTCAACGTCGACATGTTCTTCGCGCGATACGTGCTGGCGAGCCGTATCGATCGATTCCTCGCGCGACATCCAGACCTGTCGGTCGAGCTGATCACGCGCGATCACACGAGTCACCTCGACCTGATCGCCGGCGGATTCGACATCGCGGTGCGGTTCGACGAGCCGCGCGCGACCAGCCTCGTCGCGCGCCGCCTGCTGGCCACGCGGATCATGACCTGCGCGTCACCGGCCTACCTCGCCCGTCACGGTCGGCCGCGCCAACCGCGGGACCTGAGCGGCGATCACGAGTGCATCATGTTCGTCGATCCCAAGACCGGCATGCCGTACGACTGGGACTTCGTGCGCGGGCGAAAGCGAATCCGCCGCGTGCCGGTCCACGGCCGCCTCGTCGTCAACGACGTCGCGACCGCGCTGGGCGCCTGTCTGGCCGGTCACGGCATCGCGCAGCTGATGGAGCTCGGCACCGAGCAGCTTCGCGCCTCGGGCGCGCTGGTCGAGCTGTTCCCCGACTGGCACGACGAACGGTTCCCGCTCTACGCCTTCCACCCCTCCCGCCACCTGCCGCCCGCAAAGGTCGGCGCGTTTCTGGACTTCATCGTCGAGTCCACGCGCGATTTCGCGACCTGATCGTCGGTAGACTGCAACGGTCGGCCCACACGAAGGAGGACGCCCATGAAGGTACGCGTGCTGATGAGCCTCGCGCTCATCTGCGGTTCGCTGCCCGCTGCGAAGGCGCAGGAGGTCACACCCGAAGCCCCGTCGGACATGGCACCGTCATCCGCCGCGCCCTATCCCGCCGCACCGCCGCCCTCCCCCGAGGTCGCCGCGCCGGCGCCGGGCTTCGGCGCGAAGGGGCAGCTGGCCGTGAGCATCGACGTCCCCTTGATGAGTCAGGGTCCGCAGTTCGCCTTCGTCCACCAGACCACCACCATGAGCGGTCCGACATCGACCCGCGTCGATGTCCAGCCCTCGGTCGACTATTTCGTCGCGCCGGATCTTTCGGTCGGCGCCCAGCTGGGGGTGGACTACCTGACGATCCGGTACAACGACGTCCTTGCCCCGGGCGCGGGACAGGCGGTCAACGTCGCCAACGGCACGACGCAGCTCTCGGTTCAGGCGCGCCTGGGTTACGACGTCCCCATCGGCGACAGCGGCTCCGTCTGGTTTCGCGTCGGCATCGGCTACACGTACACGAGGACCAGCTACGTCTACACGCCGGACGTGTCCGGCTACACCGTTCCTTTCTCGTTCAGTGCGCCGATCCTGTGGCACGTGGGCCGGCACTTCTTCATCGGCGCGGGACCGGCGTTCGTGACCCAGCTCGTCTCCAGGAACGCGGGGGCGGATGCTCCGAAGGCGACTGAGTACGGGATCACGGCGCTCATCGGTGGAACGCTCGGCGGCGGGTGACAATCACGACGTCGACCGCGCAGCGCGACTCTACGAATCAGAGAGTGAATCTATCGAGAGCGCCTCCCTGGCGCTGAGTGTCACGCGAGGAACCGCGCGTGTGCGGCCGGCACGTCTTCTGCATCCGCCTGGCCGCATGCTTTCTGGAGGTTTCGCGCGCGGAGACGAGAACTTTCGGCGATCTCGCGCGTCTGTGATCGACGTGAGGACATCGCGGCGGCTCGGACGGCTCTTGGGCGCGCTCTGGATGCTGGGCCTCGGCGCGGGCGCGCTGCTCATCGGGTGGGCCAGCCGAGTGTACTTCGCCTCCGACGAGCTCGCGCCGTTCGTCATCGAGAAGCTGCCGTTGCCGCACGAAGAGCTGTGGCTCGCCGCGCTGAAGGTCCACGTCGTGGCTGCCTCCCTGGCGCTGCCGGCGTGTCTGTTGCTCTCGATCAGGCAGATGCTCCGATTTCCGCGGACACACCGGTGGTTGGGCCGCGTGACGGGCATCGTCGTCCTGGCCGCGCTCGTGCCGTCCGGCCTCTACCTGTCGCTGTTCGCCAAGGGGGGCGCGCTCGCCACCGTCGGGTTCGCGCTGTCGGGGCTGATCGTGGCGCTGGCCATGGTGACCGGCGTCGCCCGCGCGCGCGCGAAGGACTACGCCGGTCACCGCCGCTGCATGCTGCACGTGGTGGCGCAGCTGAGCGTCGCCGTCACCTCGCGCACGCTCCTCTACCTCTTCGACGCCGCCGGGATCGCGCCCGACCCGGCGTACCTGTTCGCGCTGTGGGCGCCCGTCGTCGCGGGCGCCGGGTTCGTCGAAATCTGGAACGCACGTCGCTCACGCCGGAGGGTCTCCCATGAACCGAACGCGCTCGCTGCTCGCTCTGCCCCTGCTCGCGCTTCTCTCGTCAACCGTCCGGGCGGCATCGACAACGCCGCCTGACCTCTCCGCCGTCGTCACGGCGGCGGTCGAAAAGCAGCTCGTCAAGCCGCTCGCCGACAAGGAGGCGCACCAGAGTCGATTTTCGCGCGCCTACGTTCCGCCACAGACGCGCCGGGTCCGCGTCCCCGACGCCCAGCGCTCGACGGACGCGCGCGGCGCCGCATTCGTGACTTTCGCGGTCGACGAGCGCTCGGGCGCGTTTTCTCGCCGGCCCCCCGACGACGACCGCGGCTGGCGAAAAGACGCGATCGTCGGCTGCGTGTACCCCGGCAGCGACGAGGTCTTCGTCAAGCGCGGAGACAAGTTCTTCGGCGCCAGCCTGCTGCTGGGAAAGAAGACGCCCGCCGCCGACGCCGCCGTCTGTCGCCCGCTGGTCGCGGCCCGAACCCCCTGATCGAGAAGTCAGGGTCGACCTGGCGGCGCTCTGACTCGACCCTGGAAATCCGAGGGGTTGGGCGCCGGACCGCTTATTGCTTGGCCTCGTAGCCATGCAACCGACGACGATTCGAGAGATGCTCATTCGCCTGGGGCTCTGTGCCGGACTCGCGAGCTGCGGCAGCAGCACACTGGGAACGCCGTCCGGCAGCGGGGGGACCGGCGGGACCGGCACCGGGGGAAGCGCCGGTAACAGCGAGATGCTCACCGGTGGGTCCGGCGGTGACGCCTCGGGCGGCGTGGGCGGATCGGCCGGTTCAGGCGGCTACCACGACATCCACATCGGCAACGGCGCGCCCGGCACCAACTTCGGCTATGGCGGCTACGCTGGCGTGGGCGGCAATGCCGGAGGCAACGCCTCGGGTGGCGCGGGCGGGGTCGGCGGCGTGGGCGGATCAGCCGGTTCAGGCGGCTACCACGACATCCACATCGGCAACGGCGCGCCCGGCACCAACTTCGGCTACGGCGGCTACGGTGGCGTCGGTGGGAACGCCGGCGCTACCAACGCGGGGGCGCCGGGAGGCGGTGGCGGGAACAACGTCGCGGCGTCGACCGACGGGTCTCGAGGCGGCGCCGAGTGACGTCGCGCGAGCGGTCACCGGCAGCCCCGCGCGTTCCCGCGCCCGCCCTCGACCCGCTGTCGCTGCCGCCCCACCTGGTCGCGCGGCTCGTCGCCTGCTGGACGGCCCTGTGCGAGGACGAACGGGACTCTCTGATCGCGGCAACGCTGGTCGCCGGCGATCTGGCGCGCCTCGGAGCCCCCCCGGCGATCCTGGCCGCTGCCGCCCGCGTGATCGAGGACGAGGTTCGACACGTCGGGGTCTGCCAGACCGTGCTCGAGCGGCTGGGTGCGGAAGCCGCCGACGTTCCGGCGGACCAGAGACGCCGCGGTATCGGCGACGATCCGTCGGTCGAGCGACGGACCGCCGTGGCGCTGGTGGCCGGCTTCGGCGTCGGCGAATCGATGTCGGCCGGCTGTTTCGCCGCGGCACGGGCGTCGTGCCGCGAGCCGCTGACGCGCTGGGCGCTGACGGAGCTGCTTCGCGACGAGGCGCGACACGGGGGGTTCGGGATCGAAGCCGGGCGCTGGCTCACGAGGGGCTGGTCGGACGCCGACCGGCGTGCGCTGTGGCCCGCGTGCGCCGCCGAGATGCAGGCGTTCGAGCGCCGCATTGGCGGCCCCGTCGCGACGGACCGCGCCTGGACGCCCAATGACGAAGAGCTGGCCGTGGGCATCCTCGGCGTCCACGAAGGCTGCGTCGCCGCCGTCCGCGCCGTCGAGCGGTGGGTGATCCCCGCGCTCGCCCGCCTGGGCGTGCTTCCGGCACCGGTCGCGCCGACCTGAGAATCTGCCCGTCCCGATGCGGTAGCCTGTCGGCGCTGATGGCAGCCGTCGAGGTCGATCCCGGCAAGGTGCGCGAGTTCCGGGACGAACGAGCGTTCGAGGCCTGGCTGCGCAAGAACTGGAACCGCGAGCAGGAGGTGTGGATCAAGCTCCACAAGGTCAGCTCGGGCCTCCCCTCGATCACGCCCAAGGAAGCGATCGACGTCTGCCTGTGCTGGGGTTGGATCGACGGCATTCGCAAGGGGTACGACGAGAACAGCTTCCTGCAGCGCTACACGCCGCGCACGAAGAAGAGCGTATGGAGCCAGATCAACATCGCGAACGTCGAGCGGCTCACGCAGCAACGCCGCATGCAGCCGCCGGGCCTCGCGCAGGTGGAGGCGGCGAAGGCGGACGGGCGCTGGGCCGCCGCCTATCGCATGAGCAAGTCCGAACCGCCGCCCGACCTGATGGCGGCGATCCGGGCGGATCGTGACGCGCTGGCCACGTATGAAGGCCTGTCGGCGCAGAACCGGTTCTCGCTGACCTTCCGGACGCTGGCCGTGAAGAGCGCCGAAGCGCGCCAGCGACGGATTGCCGGCTTCGTGGAGATGCTGAGGCAGGGCAAGACGATCCACCCGAACGGCAAGCGCACGCGCGTCAGCGAGCGCCGATCGCCAGCTCGGCCCCGCTAGGGCCGTCGGGGCTCATCGGTTCTCGCTGTCGGCGAACAGCTGCTTGGCGAGGTTCACGGCCGACATCGCGCTCGGCCAGCCCGCGTAGAAGGCCAGGTGGGTGATCAGCTCGACGATCTCGTCCCGGGTCACGCCGTTCTCGACGGCCCGCGGGAAGTGGAAGTTGAGCTGCTCCGTCTTGCCCATGGCGACCAGGGCGGCGCACGTGATCAGGCTGCGGTCGCGGCGCGACAGCTGCGGGCGCTCCCAGACGTCGCCGAACAGGACGTCGTCCGTGAGGTCGACCAGCTTCGGCGCGAAGTCGCCCAGTGACGCTCGGGCTGCGCTTGGCTTCTTGCTCTCGCTCATGTTCTGTCTCCTCGTTTTGAAGGCGGTCGTCAGGGGGTGACCAGAACCTTGATGGACTGCCGCTGGTTCATGGCCCGGTAGCCGTCCGGCACGCCGTCGAGCCCCACGGTCCGATCGAACACCCGCCCTGGCTCGATTTTCCCCTCGAGGATCTCCGGCAGGAGCTCCTCGATGTAGGCGCGAACCGGCGCGGGTCCGCCCCCCACGGTCACGTTCTTGTAGAACGTCTGTTCGGCGCCGGGGACGGCGTCGTAGTGAGGCACCCCCACCCGCCCGACGCCGCCGCCAGGGCGCGCCATCTCGACGGCCATCTGCACGGCGTCCCGGCTCCCCACGCACTCGAGCACGGCGTGGGCGCCGTGGCCGCCGGTCAGCTCCCGGACGCGCGCGATCGCCTCCGCGCCGCGTTCTCCAACGACGTCCGTCGCGCCGAGCTCGCGCGCGAGAGCCGTGCGGGCCGGGTGCCGGCCCACGATGACGATCTGCTCCGCGCCCAGGCGCTTCGCCGCGATGACGCCGCACAGTCCCACCGCCCCGTCGCCCACGACCGCGACCCGATGGCCGCGCGTCACGCGCGCGACGACGGCGGCGTGGTGCCCCGTGCCCATGACGTCCGACAGCGTGAGCAGCGCAGGCATCCGCGCGTCGTCTTCGCTGACGTCCAGCGGGTAGAGCGTCCCGTCCGCGAACGGGATGCGCAGCGCCTCCGCCTGGGCGCCGTTCAAACCGCGACTTCCGACGAACGCGACGTGAACGCAGGCCGTCTGCAGCCCCTCGGCGCAGAACGCGCACGTGCCGTCCGAGATCGCGAACGGCATGACCACCACCTGCCCGCGACGCACGCGGCGCACGTCCGGGCCGACGTCCTCGACGACGCCGATGGCTTCGTGTCCCATGCTCTGCCCGGCGGGCCGCTTCGGCATGTCCTTGTACGGCCACAGGTCGCTGCCGCAGATGCAGGCCTGAACGACGCGCAGGATCGCGTCCGTCGGCTCGAGGATCGACGGATCCGGCACGTTCTCGACGCGAACGTCTCCCGCTCCGTACATCATGGTTGCACGCATCTCCGCAGCCTCCTTTTCGAGCCCGTTTGCTGGACTCGCAGAGGATCATGCGGCCCCACGGGCGCCGGCACCAGGCACGGCCCACCTGACAGGCTGTCAAGCGCTGCTTGACAATCGGGAGGCCCCCCGGAAGGCTCCGTCCGTCCGGCCCGATGAACAGCTCTTCGTTCGCACAGCTGCAGGCGTTTCTGACGGTGGCCCGTCATCGGAGCTTCAGCGCCGCCGCCCGCGAGCTCGGCGTCTCCCGGTCGGCGATCAGCCAGTCTGTGCAGCAGCTGGAAGGCGAGCTGCGAATCCTGCTCCTTCACCGCTCGACCCGAAGCGTGTCGTTGACGGACGCGGGCCGGCGGCTGCTCGAGAGCGCGGGCCCAGGCATGAAGCAGGCGGTCGAGGCGCTGTCGGCCGTGGCCGCGCGGCCGGGCGAGGCGGTGGGTCGCCTGCGGCTTTCGCTGCCCCGCTCGGCCGTCCCCTACGTGATCACCCCGGTGCTGCCGGCCTTTCGCGCGCGCCACCCACGCATCGACGTCGAGATCTCCCTCGAGGAGCGCTTCGTCGACATCGCGGCCGAGGGCTACGACGCGGGGGTGCGCCTCAGCGAGGCCATCGAGCGCGACATGGTCCAGGTGCGGCTCACGAACCCGTTCCGGTTCGTCGTGGTGGGCTCGCCCGATTACCTCGCCCGGCGCGGCACGCCGCAGCGGCCGCAAGATCTGCTGAATCACGAATGCCTCACGTTCCGCATGCCCAGCACGGGAGCCCTGTACTCGTGGGAGCTGGAGCGCGGCAAGCGGACCTGGCGCGTGCCGGTCCGCGGCGGCGTGGTGCTGAACGACGGGACGATGCCCGCCGTCCTGGCTGAACACGGGCTGGGCCTCGCGTACGCGGTCGAGCCGCTGGTCGCGGCGCAGCTGCGCAGCGGACGACTGCGCGTGGTCCTGGAGGCGTACGCGGCGACCGTGCCGGGCTACTTCCTGTATTTCCCCAGCCGCGCCCGCGACTCCGCCCCGCTGCGGCTCTTCGTCGAAGCCGCCAAGGAGCTGGCGCTCCGCGAGCTTCGCTGACCCAAAGGAGCACGCCCGCGACGGACATGCCGCCACGGCGCTCCGACGACGGAGATCTGACGCACCGACCAGACGCCCGGCTGTTGCCCCGATAGGGTTCCGCCCGTTGCTCGGTAGACAACACCTCGAGAGCGCGGGCCCCGGAAAGTCCACTGTTTGAATGCAAAATACGTTGGCGCGGTTACTGCATTTTATTCCGGCGAACCTGAGTAAAACCGCAAACCCCGAGTAATCGGGGGACGCAAAGCCCACGGGACTCTTCGAGTCGGCCGGGTTGCCCCAGGAGAAGCCAAGAATGAAAGACTTCGGAAAGCGGACCTTGCAGATCGGCGTCGGGTTGGGGGCCATCGTCGGCCTGGTGGGCTGCAGCGAGGAGGCGTCCAGCCTCCAAGTGACCGGCGCGCACGAAGACTACGGCTTCTCGTCGGCGAACGGCCTCGCGTCCATCAACGGGTTGTCCTCTGCGAACGGCCTGTCCTCGGCGAACGGTTTGTCGTCCGCCAACGGTCTGTCCTCGGCGAACGGCCTCATGACCACGGCGAGCGGCCGCCGGACGGTCTCGTACATCGTCCGCTGCGCGCTGGCGGCCGGTGACTCGCTGGTCAAGCAGGACCAGAACGGCACGAACTACACGTTCCCGGGCGCCATCGGCCTCTGCCCCGAGTGGAAGAACGGCGACGTCCACCAGAACGGCCGCTGCATGGAGGCCGTCTCCGCCTGCATGATGGCGCACGTCAACACCGCCGGCGTCCACGTCCCCCTGTGGCTGGACAGCGCCACGCAGCTGCCCAACCAGACCTTCCCGATCGGCTGGGGCGTCGACCGCGTGAACTTCCCCATGCAGGAAGGAACGTTCTTCGGCGACATCCTCGACACCGGCGCGCTGACCGGGATCAGCAAGCCGTCCGTCACGGCTCCCGTCGGCTTCTACTGCGACGGCGCCGGCTACCCGGCGGGCGCGGGCGGCGTCGTCGCGGGCCGCCTGGGCGCCAAGCAGGCCGGCGCGCCGTACAAGAACCCTTACGGCGACGGCACCCTCTGCCAGAACGCCGGCGCGGTCGGTCAGTTCAGCAACGGGACGAACAACAGCTGCCCGGCCGGCTCGAACACCAACCCGGCGGCGGGCTGCCCCGACGGTTACAAGGCCCTCAACGCGGCGGGCACCGTCTGGCAGCACGGCATCACCGTGTGGCGCAACAACAACTACCGGCCGGTGTTCGACGCGGGCTACATCTACCGGATCGCGCCCGTCAACACGAACAACGCGATGTCGGTCGACGTCTACGGTGCCCACACCACGAACGGCAGCATGATTCAGCAGTGGAACACGGAGACCACCGGGACGGCGCAGATGTTCAACCTGGTCGCCGACGGCAGCAACTGGCGCATCTCGATGAGCATCGCCAGCAACAAGTGCTTCGACCTGGTGGGCGGCGGCAGCTCCCTGGGCAACGGCACGCAGCTGGCCCTCAACGACTGCAGCGCGGGCGACCCGAGCCAGCAGTTCACGATCACGGCCGACGCCCAGACCGGCGGCTTCATCTTCAAGAACGTCCAGTCGGGGCGCTGCCTGGACGAGAACGCCGGCAACACCGCGGCGGGCGTCCCGATGCAGGTGTGGGACTGCAACGGCGGCGTCAACCAGAAGTTCAACATCCAGGCCTTCAGCAGCACGAACTGAGACCACCCCTCCGGAGGTCGCTGGTCGGCCGGTCCTCTCGCGAGGGCCGGCCGATTTCGTTTTGCGCCGGCCGCCCGCCGTTCAGTACGTGAGCTGGAACTCCTGGTCTGGGTCGCGCTTGAATCGATCCAGGTAGGGTGAGTAGGTCTGGACCGCCACGGTGCGCGCGCGCGGCGTGAATCGCATGATCCGCAGGTAGCCACCTCCTCCCAGCGCGCCCGTCTGGAAGTTGGCGAGAACCTGGTGCACGACCGTTCCGTCGGCCCGCCGGCTGGTGAGGCGGCCGGTGCCGTCGTCCAGCGCGTGCCCGCAGATGACGAGGCGAACGTTGTCGTTGCGCGAGACCAGCTTCTGCCAGATCTCTTCCCCGTCGTTCACCTCGCCGGCTTCGTCCTCGACGAAGTATCGATGCGGGTTCCACGGCTGGTCGTGCCGGGCGACGTGATCGAAGCGTGACCCGTCGGCGTCCAGATAGGCATGCGTCAGCACGATCGCCGGGATCGACGCATATCGCCGCAGGATCGTCTCGCCCCACGCCAGCACCACGTCGCGCGGCCCGAACTCCAGCGACAGCAGCAGCCAGGGGCCGCCGGGGACGGAGAACACGACGTAGCTGTTCTCGGCCCTGCCGGGCTCGTAGGTGCCCGCGTCCGAGATAACGCCGCCCACCGCGGCCGGCGAGAAGTAGGTGTTGATCGACGTGGTTCGCTCGATGTGCGTGCCGACGCGCCGGTAGTCGTGGTTCCCGGCGCTCAGCACGTAGGGGACGACGCCGTCCAGCCCGTGCAGGCTGGCGGCGGCGCGCTGCCACTGCGCCGGCTCGTCCGCGTCGACGATGTCACCCTCGTGGGCAACCAGCGCGATCCCGGCCCGGTCGTGCTGGTCCTCGATCCACTGCACCTGCGCGCGCAGAATCTCGGGGTAATTGCGCGCGTAGTACTGCGTATCGGGGAGAACCACGATGGCGAAGGAATCGTCGCCCGTACCGGCCCGTGCCGAGCCGCAGCCCGTCTGCCCCAGCGCCACAGCCGCGCAGGTCGCGGCGAGAAACCGGACGGCCTGAACCCGGTTCGTACAATTCCACACCGTGACGGGGCGGCGATCGCGCAAGCGCGGCGGGCATCAGCAAGCACCGCGCCACGAAACTGCCGCCGCGCCGGCCGGCGCTACAGGAATTCGCAGAGGTAGGCACAGGGCTCGAGCGCGCGCACGTCGAAGCCGCTGCGGCCGCGAACCTCGAATGCCGTGCCGGCCGCGTACGTCGTCCAGCTGCCCCCGTCGGGGCGGGCGGCCAGCTCGCCGCTGATGATCGTCATGCGCTCGGGCGCCTCGGTGCCGAAGTGGTACTCGCCCGGGGCAATCACGCCTGCGGTGGCGCGGCGGCCGTGACGTTCGAAGCCGATGCTCTGGACGTTGCCGTCGAAGTAGATGTTGTGCTTGAGTGCGGGGGTCGCCATCCGGGCACTATATCAGCGCGTACTCCCCCCGCCGCGCCGACTGGCCGTCGCCGCCGTCGCGTTCGCCCTGTCGTGCCTGGCCGGGCCCGCGCACGCCGACCCGCCGCCGCCCGCCTTAGACCCGCAGCCCGCCGCCGCGTCCGTGCCGGTCGAGCCCGTCCGCTACTTCTACTTCGGGCGAGACTACGGCACCCAGGCGATGTACGGGCCGCTGTGGGTGTTCCTGAACCGCGGGTTCGACGTCCTTCAGGATCACATCGCGCCGCGCCAGATCTTCTCGTTCGATTACCGCACGAACACGGGCAACGTGCTCCACAACGTGGTGCACCCGTTTCCCGCGATCTCTGACCGGGGTTGGGGGACGTTCCTCAGACAAGAGATCTTCCCCCTCAGCTTCACGTCGGCGACGGCGCGCTGGACGCCCAACTACAGCCTGCATTTGATCGGCGGCGGGACGACCTACCGCGCCCTGCAGGAGTGGTTCGAGGACCAGCACACGCCTGTGCCCCGCGTCTGGGCGGCCGCCACCGTGATGCTGTCGGCGCTGGTCAACGAATCGCTGGAGAACCACGGGGTGGTGGGCTTCAACACCGACTGCCTGGCCGACCTCTACGTGTTCGACATCGGCGGCATCATCCTGTTCAGCTTCGACGCACCCAGCTGGTTCTTCAGCCACGAGATCGTCATCTCCGATTGGTCGCTGCAACCGTCGTTCACGGCGCCCAACGGCGAGCTGCACAACGTCGGCAACTACTTCGCCGCCAAGTGGGCTCTGCCCTTCTACCGGCGGTTGTCGCTGTTCTCGTGGTTCGGCGAGGCGACGACGGCGGGCCTCTCCTTCAAGCTGAACGACGAATACGCGGTGTCCGCGGCGGCCGGCGGCGCCGCCGTGCACCTGAACAACTCGTCGACCAACACGGTCGAGAACACGGTCACGTTCGTGCCGACCGCCGCGATCTTCCTGGACCGGAACAACTCGCTGCTCGCGTCGCTGCAGGTGACCGACACGGACGACTACTTCGTCCACCTGAACGTCTACCCGCACGCGTTCACGGCACGCGGGCCCGCCGTCGGCGGCTGGGCGGTCGTCGACAAGCACGCGCGCGTGGCGCTGGGTGTCGCCATCGGGCGCCCCTTCGGGCTGGGCGTCGGGTGGAGCAGCCTGTGACCCGCCCGGCCTCGCGCCTCATCGCCGGCGGTTCAGCGCCGTCCAGTCGATCGCCCAGACGCCGCCGCGCTTGATCCAGCGCAGCGGGCGGCGGGCGGCGGGCGGCGTCGCCAGGGCGTGGTGATAGAGGTGGTCGATGCGCGTGAAGAATCCGCGCGTGTGGTAACTCTGCGGCCAGCCGAGCCGCGTGCAGTCCAGGTGATGGCAGAACTCGTGAAGCAGCGTGTTCAGCAGCGCCCGGGGGCTGGAGACCTTCTCGCGAATCGCGGTGCGGAACCAGACGCGGATGCGCTGGGTGGACGGCGTGTAGTCCCCGAACAGCTGGTACGTGCAGACGCCGGAGACGACCCGGTGCGGGCGCACGCCCATCACGCGCAGGCCGGGGACCGGGATGCCGTGGAACTCCGACAGCGCGGCCAGCACCGCCAGGCCCGTGCGTTCGGCCTGGGCGGCGTCTTCTTCGGAGACGGCGGCCGCCAGCGCGCGCGTGAGCGCCTGCACCTGGTCGCCGGGGGGCAGCGGGATGGTGACCAGCGCGTCGCTGCGCTCGTATTCGCGCCGCCTCGCCGCGGCGCGGGGCATCGGATCCGTGATCACGAACGGAGTGTAGCGCGCGGCAAATCCGCGCAAGGCGCTGCGCGCCCGTCAGTTGGGAAACAGCACGGGGAACGTGAGCGTCGATTCGCCGCCGCTGGGCGAGGGCGGGAACTTCAGGTCGCGGAGGGCCTCGACCATGCACAGCTCGGGGTCGCCGCTGCCGAGCGTCGACGTGACCACCTCGGCCAGGGGCACGCGGCCGCGCCCGTCGATCGACAGGCGGAAGGTGACCCGCCCCTGAAGGTCGGGCGCCTGGGCGCGGGCCTTTCGAAAGCACGCCATCAGCTGGCCGCGCGCGCCGCGCAGGACGGTCTCGACGTCGGTGCGCGCGATGGCCCCGGTCACCTTGATGCCGCCAGCCGAGGCGTGCGGGTCGGCCGCGTGGTGCGCCCGCCGCCGGCCGGGCGCGCCCGCCGCGCCGTCGGGCGGACCATCGCCGGCTGCGTCGCGCGGCAGGTCGACGGCCCCGTCGCGCGGGAGGTCGACGGACGCGTCGCGCGCCGCCAGCACGCCGGGCCGATCGACGACCGGAGCCGCCGGCGCGGACGGCTGCTTCGTGCAGGCAGCCGCCCCCAGCACCAGCATCAGCACGAACGGCACGCGAGTGCCCGGGACGGCGGCGGACATCTGGGCGGATTGTGACCATACTGGGGGGCACGTCAACCCGGAGCGGCCATGAACCCTGATCCCATCTCTTTGGTCATCACCCCGCGGTCGCGAGACCTGGGCGGCTTCAGCGTGCGCCGCGCGCTGCCCGACGGCCAGCGCCGCACCGTCGGGCCGTTCATCTTCTTCGATCACATGGGCCCGGCCGAGTTCGCGCCCGGCCACGGGATCGACGTGCGCCCGCACCCGCACATCGCGCTGGCGACGGTGACGTTCCTCTTCGAAGGGGAGATCTTGCACCGCGACAGCCTGGGATCCGTGCAGCCGATCCGCCCGGGTGACGTGAACTGGATGCTGGCGGGCCGCGGGATCGTTCACTCCGAACGCACGCGCGACGAGGTCCGGCGCGCGGGCGGGCGACTGCACGGCATCCAGTCGTGGGTCGCGCTGCCCCGCGCCGCCGAGGAATCCGCGCCCGCCTTCGTTCATCACCCGGCGGCGACGCTGCCGCGCATCCAGACGCCGGGCGTCGACGTGCGGGTCGTGGCCGGGACGGCCTACGGACGGGAGTCGCCCGTCGGCGTGCTCTCGCCCACCCTGTACGTGGCCGCGACGCTGGACACGCGCGCGACTCTGGAGGTCGATCCGGAGCACCCCGAGCGCGCCGTGTACGTGATGGAGGGGGCGATCGAGCTCGGCGACCTGTCGTTCCCCGCCGGGACGATGGTCGTGCTGAACCCGGGGCCGGTCCAGCTGCGGGCGCTGGGGCCGACGCGCCTCGTGATCGTGGGCGGCGCGCCGCTGGACGGGCCGCGGCACATCTGGTGGAACTTCGTCGCCAGCTCGGCCGAACAGATGGAACAGGCCAGCCGCGACTGGCGCGACCGCAACGAAGCGCGGTTCCCGAAGGTCCCCGGCGACGAGCAGGAGTTCATTCCGCTGCCCGACCACCCGCCGCCGCCGTTCCCGCCCGGGAACGGCGGCGTTACCTTCAATCCATGAAGGTCTTTTGGGCTAGCGCGTGGGTGGGGGGACTGTTGTGCCTGGGCGGCGCTGCGGCGCTGGCCCAGACGGTCGGCAGCGGCGCGCCGGCCCAGGCGACCGCGACCGGACCGTCGACGGGCGCCGCCGCCGCGAGCTTCACGGGGGGCGCTCTCGGCTCCAGCAGCTTCTATCTGTCGGCCCCCGCCGCGACGGCAGCCGGCGCCGCGGCCAGCAGCACGGGCGCGGGATCCGGCGCGACGGACATCCTGGTCGGGACGGGGACGGCGGCCGCCCAGAGCTCGAGCGTCGCGAACGCCTCGTTCTCGTCGTCCGGCGCATCGCCAGGGTCGAGCAGCGCCAGCGGCAACGCAGCGGCGCGCGCCGGAACAGCCGCCGTCGGGGAAGCTCTGTCGCCGGGCGGCACGGCCGTGACTCCGCCGGCAAACGCCTCGTCCGCCACATCAACCGTCGCACCATATGAAAACGGCGCCGCGGTGGGTGGCGCGGTGGGAACCGCACCAGCCGCGACGCCGTCGTACCCCAGCCTCCTCGACTGAGGTGGTCTCGACGAGCGAGCCGTTACCGGGTGCTGCCCGCGCCCGAGGACGAGGAGCCCGTGCCCGTCGTCCCCATGCCCGTGCCGCCCGGCGAGCCGGTCGTCCCCATGCTGCCATTCGTCCCCGTGCTGCCGGTCGAGCCCGTGCTGCCGGTCGTGCCGGTGCTGCCGGTGCCCGTGCTGCCCGTCCCGTAGCTCGACGAGCCCGAGCCGTAGGTCGACGACCCCGGCACGGTTGACGAGCTCCCCGCGGTCGACGTGCCCGGCGTGCTGCCCGTCGACGGCGACACCGAACCCGGCTGCGTCGTCGGCGTGCCCAGACCCGAGCCGCTGGGCGTGGTCGTCCCGTTGGTCGAGTTCACGCCGCTCGCCCCGGTCCCCGCGCCCGTGTCGGTCGCGGTGCCCGGCGCCTGCGCCGGATCGTTCAGCCCACCCGGCGTGCCGTAGCCCGGCCCCGGGTGCGACGTCGCGCCCATGCTGCCGGC
>CAZPUH010000618.1:0-3055 GCA_964589215.1 uncultured Myxococcales bacterium
GCGCGGCCGGGATGCCGGGCCAGGGGGGCAGTCCCGGCGAGGGTGGCGGCGCCGGGGGCGATGGCGCGGCCGGGGGTGGCGGCATGCCGGGCGCCGCAGGGGGCGGTGGCGCCGCCGGCATGGGCGCCGCCGGGGCGGCCGGGGTTTGTTCGGCGTCGAGCGGCAGCGACGGTGGTGTGCTCGAGTGCCATGATCCCTGCGCGGACGACCGCGATCATGATGGCGTCGCGGATTGCGCCGATCTGTGTCCGTCCGACCCCGCCAAGACGGTCCCCGGCCTCTGCGGGTGCGGGGTCTCCGACCAGGACGGCGACGGCGATGGCGTCCCCGATTGCCTCGATGCGTGCCCCACCGACCCGACGCGCTCGCAGGCGGGAACTTGCGGCGTCGCCTCGGCGCATTGCGATCTGACCTGGATGACGGTCGCGAACCTGTACGTCGAGCTCGGTCCGCTGAATTTCCTCATCGACGGCTACGTCACGCGAATTCCGAAGTCGAACTTCTACGGGGGCGGCGGCGGGCTCCAGAATACCTTCGCTCCCAGCCTCCCGGACGTCGCGGCGGTCAGTCGCGTTTTCACCGCGCTGGGCGGGGCGGCGAAGCTGAACTTGCTCCTCACCGGGCACAGTCACTTCGATCACTCGTTCGACACCGCGACCTGGTCGTTCCTCTCGGGGGCCCCGATCATCGGCTCCAGGACGACCTGCTTTCAGGCGGTCGCCCAGGGCATCGCCCCGGGGCAGTGCACGGAAGTCCTGGGTGGCGAGAAGATCACGCTCTCTCCCGGCGTCACGATGAGGGTGGTCCGCTGGAATCACAGCGGCGATTCCATGACGAATCCGGAACAGCACGACCCGGTCGAGCTCGAAGCTGTTCCCGTGCCGGACCTGACGACAGGCGGTCTACATGCCGGCGTCGCGGAGGACTTCCCCAACGGCGGTGGTGGCCGCGCTTTCCTGTTCACCATCGATGGCGCCGATGGACCGTACAGCTGGTTCTTCCTCAATTCCGCGGGGTACGTCGACCTCGACGTGCCGATCGTCGTGGACGGCGTCGACTACGGCGCCCCTCTGGAGAACCTCAAGGCGGCGCTGGCGGACGCGGGGCTGACGTCCGTCGATCTGTGGGTCGGCGCGGGCGGGGACCCCGTAGCGCAGCTGGTGCTGCCGGTGTTGAAGCCGAAGGCTTATCTGCCCGTGCACTGGGACAACTTCTTCGCCGCATTTTCCTCGCGGTCGGGGACGTACAGCGATCCCACGCTGGCGGCGACGTTGAAGGCGCGCGGCGTCACGTTGATCACGCCGACGCAGGTCATGGACAAATGGCGCCTCGACCGGACGGGCGTTCACGCCGTCGACAACACCGCGATCAAGCAGGCGCTGAACATTCAGTGAATGGCGGCGCCTGGAACGCGGCGTCGCCGACGTCGACGGTGCCGGTCGCGCGAGTCGACGGACCTACGGAACGGTGAGCACCAGCGTCCAGTCGGTGAACCCCGTGCCGTTGTCGCCAGGCACCGTGAAGGTCTGGTGGCCGGTGTTGGGAAAGGTCGCGATGGGCGTGTAGGCGCCGGTCGAGGGATTGAACCAGCGCGCGGTGGTCTGGCCGGACATGTTGGTCATGTCGATCGCGAAGCTGCCCGCGTGCTCCGGTGGAACGTAGGCGACCAGCAGCGTGCCGGCCGGATTCACCGCGGCGGTGATCATCGTGCTTCTGCCGAGCTCGTCCTGGGAGCCCAGTCCGGCCGTCACCAGGTCTTTGGGCCCGAAGCCGTCCGGAACCAGCTGCTCCCAGGCGATCGAACGAATGAATGCGTTCAGGTTCGACATGTCGCGGGCCCCTTGCGTGTTCAGATGCTGCTGCCACACGCCCGGGGCGAACGGCCAGACGTACCTGTTGCCGCTGACGTAGCCTCCGATCGAGGAGAGCCACCCCCACCACTGGAAGCGGCGCACCGGTTGCGTCGCGTTCGGGTTGTCGTCGGAGCCCTCCGGTCCCTCCTCGTCATACGGTTCTTCGAGAAGGAAGGCCGGCTCTGTCGGCATGTACGCGTAAGCGCGCCGGCCCTGGGTGATGGTCGCGCCTGCCCAGCTGAAGCAACCGTTGAGCGACATTTCGGAGCCGAAGGTGGCCTCGTCGACGGCGCTGGTCTCCGACGTCCATTCGGCCGACCAGAGGCTCGACGGGTCGATCACCGATCGCACCCCGGAAAGCAGGGCCGACTCGACGGCCAGCTGGGCGGGGGTGAACTGACTCGTGTCCGTTCCATGGTCCCCGCCGGCCATCCAGATCACGTTGCTCCGCGAGGCGAAGAGATTGCCGACGTACGTGCCGAAAGCCTGCATCCGTGCCGCACCGTTGTCCGTCATCTCGGTCATCCAGCCGTCGGCCAGCTCGAGACTGGAGCCGACGTAAGAGGGGAACATCAGCACGGCGATTCCACTGGAGGCGCACTGGTCGACGAACGCGGCGACGAAGTTCCAGTAGGCCGGGTTGGGCGTGCTGAAGTCGGGTTCGTCGCTGGTGCCGGCATACGTCAGGTTGCCGTTCCAGGCGGCCCCGCCCAGGGTCTTCAGGAACGGCACGTCGCCGTGGCCGTCGAAGGGGACGTTGGCTGCTCTGGAGTCGCGCCACATGGCCGCGAATTCGATCGCGTCGTACCCCTTCGACACCGTGTCGGCCAGGAACGTGGCGGCGTCCGACGCCGGCAATGACACGACATTCCACGCCGTGCGCCCGAGGATCGCAAAGGGCGCGCCGTGGGCGTCTTGCAGAGACCGCGCGTCCGACGAATACGACAGTGGGAAGGCGCTCGCGCCTCCGTCCAGGTGGGCCATTTGACCGGCCTGTCCTCCGGGACCTCCGGCGCCCCCGCTGCCGGCAGCGCCCGCGGCTCCGGGCTGGCCCCCCGCGCCGGCCACCCCGGGCTGTCCCCCCGCGCCGGCCACCCCGGGCCGGCCTCCCGCGCCTGCGGCTGCAGGCTGTCCCCCCGCGCCGGCCATCGCCCCAGCCTGCCCTCCCGCGCCTGCGGCTCCAGCGCGTCCCCCCGCGCCTG
>CAZPUH010000619.1:0-1422 GCA_964589215.1 uncultured Myxococcales bacterium
GGACGCCGCCGCCGCCGTGGCGCCGGCCGGGGCCGCGACGAGCGACGGCCGGCCGCCGGGCCCGGTGGCGCTGCCGCCGAGGCCGCCGCTGGAACCGGCGACGACAACGACATCGAAGAGCCAAACCACGGCGGGCTGTCCGCGGAGGCGCGGGCGGCCGCCCTGGCCGAGACCGGCGTCCTCGAAGGCGACGACGAAACTGCTGGCGACGAGGAGACCCCACGCGCGATGGATGCGATGGAAGACGAGGCCGCAGCCGGGCCGGCGCCCGTCGAGGCTGCCGACGCCGAAGGTCGTGAGGACCTGGCGGCTGACGGCGACGAAGGCGACGACGGACAGGAAGACGAGGGAGATGAGGGCGCGGAAGGGGCGCTCGACGAGGGTCCGGCCGCCGAAGGGCAGCGCGCTGGTGAGGGCGAGCTCGGTACCGGTCGGCGGCGACGCCGCCGCCGGCGACGCGGTGGACGGGGGGGCGAAGGCGAGTTCGGTGGCGCGCCCCGTTCGGGGGACGTCCCGGGCGGCGCGGGCGGTGCCGACCTCGGCAGCGGTCAGATGAGCGCCTCCCCGGCGGCTGCGACGGCGGAATCGAACGCCTTTTCGGGAGAGGGTCCTGCCTCCGGAGCGCCGCCGGCGGGTGAGGGTGGCGGGGCTGGCGCGGGCGCCGACAGCGGTCAGGGACCGCGGCGCATCATGACGCCCGTCGACGCGGCCATCGAGATCCTGCGCGGCCAGGCTCCGGGGCGCGGCGTGCACGTCCGGCAGATCGCCGACGCGGCTTCGCGCCGGCGCCTGGTTCACGGCGAGCCGAACGAGGCCTGGCGCGTGATGCGCACGGCGCTGGCGGCTGAACCGCGCGAGCGCCTGCGCGCCGGGCAGCGGCCGCGCCTGCGCGCCGCAGGGGCCGGTCTCTTCGCGCTCTCCCGGCGACCGCCGGAAGGTGAGCTCGAGCGGGCCGAGCAGGTGTTCGGCGAAGCGCGTCGGGCGCTGCGCGAGCGGACGGTCGCTTCTCTCGAGCGACGGCTGGCCGAGTTGCCGGCGTCGGCGTTCGAGGCGCTGGCCCGCGTGCTGCTGCAGCGCGAGGGGTTCGGCCCGGCGACGTTCGTCAAGCGCGTCGAGGGGACCGTGTACGTCGAGGCCCTGCGGGGGCGCGGCGGCCGTCCGTCGCGGTGCCTCATCGGGCTGCGCTTCGGCGGCGCGACGGCGGCCAAGGGCGCCATCCTCGAGCTGCGCTACGGGATCCGCGCGCGCGGCCAGGACGAGGGTCTGCTGATGCTGGGCGGACGCCTCAGCGACGAGGCGATCGCCGCCTGGAAGCAGCCGGGGCCGCCGATCGAGATCGCCGACGGGCCCGCGATGGCGGAGACGTGCATCCGGCACGGCGTCGGCGTCATCAACACGATGGTCAGTGTCGACTTCGTGGAC
>CAZPUH010000620.1:0-2830 GCA_964589215.1 uncultured Myxococcales bacterium
CGGGCTGCCCGTCCGGGACATTCGTCTGCGAGGACTTCGAAGCCTATCCGACGGGCGCCGCGCCCGCCGGCATCTGGTCGAAGAACACCCGCGGCGGCGGCACGATCGCCGTCGACGCGGCCCGCGCGTTCAGCGGCGCGAACGCGCTGCACGTGACAGGCACGATCAACGGGGACGCCGCGCACATCACCACGCCCATCTCCGGGACCGGCAACACGACGTTCGTGCGGTTCATGATGTACACGCTGGGATATCCGTCGAGCTCAGGCGTCCACAGCCACCTGGCGCGCATCGGGACGACGGCGGACAGCGGCCCGGACTCGGCGTACTCGCTGTCGTCGTACAACGGCACGGCCATCGAGAAGGTCGATTCGATCTACCTTCGCGACACGACGACGCACCTCAACGACGACGACATGAAGAACCGGTGGGTCTGCCTGGAGTTCGAGATCGACAAGACGGGCGGCGTCGGCAAGGTGGTCCCGCACATCTGGGTCGACGGCAAGGAGCTGACTCTGGCGCCGGCCGGCAGCTCGACCCACGCTGGCACGTCGACCAGCTGGGATCCGATCGCGTTCGAGAAGTTCACGCTGGGCCTGGACGGCAACCAGGCCGACGCGGTCAAGGGCGACTTCTGGCTGGACGACGTCATCATTGCGCCGTCGCGCATCGGCTGTCCCAAGTAAGCGCGACGAGGCGGTTACGCCTCGAGTTTGCAGGCCGGATGGGTCTGCAGCAGGCAGTCGCGGATCGCATCCTTCAGCGCGCCGAGCTCCGTCCCCTCGGGTGCTCCCAGCTGCGCGGCGATGTCGTCGATGGCGCGCTTTCCGTCGATCAGCTGGATCACCTTCCGGAAGCCCTGGCTTTCGTGGAAGAACAACGCGCGGCCGGCGAAGTCGGGCACCGGCAGGTGGGGCAGCACCAGCCACGACGGCAGGTCGCCCGGTTCGTCGGCGGGGACTCCGGCCACGCGCGCGCTGAAGGCGAGGCAGGGTTCGAGCCGCACGCGCCCGTCGAGCGGAGAGGCCGAGAACGGCAGAGTCTCCCCGGCGGCGGCCTCGAGCTGGAAGCCGGCGCGGCGCGCCAGCTCGAGCACCTCCTCGCGCGAGAACTGTCGGGCGGGCGGGCGGTGGGGCGGGTACAGCAGCGGTCCGAAGTGCAGCCAGCGTCCGTCGGGTGCCAGCACGCGCCGCAGCACCCCCAGCAGGTCGCGCAGGTCCGGGGGGACGACGTCCACGAACCAGGGCGTGACGACGGTGTCGAACGCGCCTGGCCGGAACGGCGGCGCGAGCCCGTCGGCGAGCAGCGGGAACACGCGTGTCGCCGGCCCGTGGGGGACGCGCAGCGCCCGCGCGGCCGACAGGAGGGTCATCTCCGTCGGAAGCTCGCGCACCTCGGTCAGCGACAAGGTCTCGCCGCTCAGGATGCGGGCGGCCGCCAGCAGCACCAGCGGATCGTCGTCGACGGCGACCAGAATCGCGCGCGGGTCCGCGCGCGCGAGATCGTAGGACAGGCGGCACGCCCCGGCCCCCAGCACCAGCGTGCGACCGAGCGGCGCGGACCTCACCTTTTGCAGGCACTCCAGCGCGCGCGCGTTCTCGTCGCTGTCGGGCCAGCCCCAGTCGCGGTGAAGCGAGCGAAGGCTCTCGCGCGACTCGAACCCCGGCACGTCGCTGGTCGGTGGGCGCGCCGGGCCGAGCGCCGGCACCAGCAGATCGTCCACCTCCGCGACGAGACGGCGCGTGACGCGGATCTGCTCTGCGAGGCGCGCCCGCGTGAGCGGCAACAGCGCGGGCAACCGTTGCTCGTCGCTGAGCACGGCGATCGACTGCTCGGCGCGCAGGTGCAGGGTCCCCAGGTTCTCACGCCAGCGCGCGATGCGGGCCGCGGGATCGCCGACCACGCAGGCGACGCCGCCGACGTCTGGAAACCGGGCGCCGCAGGTCGCGCATGACAGATCGCGCGGCTGGGCGGCGCCCCCGATTTCCTGCGCGGCGAGCAGTGGCGTCCCGGCACATCGCGGACATGCGAGCATCGGCAGGACGTCCGAAAGCGCGATCCTTTCGCTCACGCCCGCCATTGATAGCACCGCCGGCGCGGGAGCGGGTAGCGGCGGCACGGGCAATCAGCGGGAACGTAGAGTCTCGAGCTCGCGCGACGCCTGCCGGCGCAGGCGGGCGTTCTTGGCCGAAACGACACAATTCTGGAGCAGCGGAGCCGCGCGCGCGCCGAGCTGGGACAGAAGCTCGGTCACGCCGGCGGCCTTCCAGTCGTCGTCGAGCATGAAGCAGAGATAGGCGCCGAACTGAGGGTCGCGCCGGATCTCGGGGTCCTCCGCCAGCGCGAACCGCCACTGCTTGACGGATTCGCGGCGCCAGTACTTGCGATGATAGAGCACGCCCAGCGCGAGGTGAGGCCACGCCGCGTCGGGCTTCGCCGCGAGCAGGGCCTTGATGCGGGCGCCTCCCTCGTCGAGCCGCCCGTGGTCCAGCAGCGACCAGATCGCGGCGCGCTCGGGGTCGGGCCGCCCGGCGGCGACGGGTTCCGCGGCCTCCACCGGCGCGGCGGGTTCAGGCTCGCGAACGGCGACGGCCTGGGGTCCCGGCGCGGGTTCCACCGGCGCAGCGATCGTCGCGGCCGGCGCGGGAGCCGCAACCTTGGCCGGCGCGACCGCGGCAAGGGCAGGGGCGGCGACGGCAGCCGCCGCCGGCACCGGCGCGAGCTGCGCAGCGCCTGGCTCGTCCCTGGTCACCGCCGGCCCCTGGCGGCCGCTGCTGCGCAAGGCGCCGGCGCACAGAACTGCCACGGCCGCGCACGCGGTGGCGGCCGT
>CAZPUH010000621.1:0-1897 GCA_964589215.1 uncultured Myxococcales bacterium
GCCCAGGGCCTCGACGGCGATGGGGCCGATCGCCGCCACGCGGGCGCGCGCCAGGCCGGCCCGCAGCTGCGGCTCGACGGCCGCGGTGGCGGCGACCGCGAACAGCCGGTCGATCTGCGACGCGCTGGTGAACGCGATGGCATCGATGCGGCCGGCCGCCAGCGCGTCGATGAGGGCGCGGACGGCGGTCTCGTCGGCGGCCGACGCGTAGACGTAGGGCGCGACGGCGCGGGCGTGGGCCCCGGCGCCCTCGATGGCGTCGATCAGCGGGCGGTTCGGCTCCTCGCCGTAGAGCTGCACGCCCACGGTGCGGCCGCGCAGGTCCAGCCGGGCCAGCTCGGCGATCACGCCGGCCGACGTGGGGACGGCGGCCGCGACGTCGGAGGCGAGCCCGATCTCGTGCAGGGCGCGCGCGGGCTTCGGGCCGCGCGTGATCTTGCGGGCCCGTCCGAGCGCGACGACGGCGGCGTCGCGCAGCCCCAGCCGGTCGGCCGTCGCCAGCAGGCGGCGCAGCCCCTCGCCCGTCAGGAAGACCACGTCGTGGAAGGCGCCGGCGGCGAGCGCGCGGACCCACTCTTCGGAGGGACGGGGGTCGGGCGCGTCTCGGATCGCCACCAGCGGGCAGCGCCAGGCGGTGCCCCCGTCGTGCTCGACGAGCTCGGCCAGGCGGTCCAGCTCCCGCGACTCCGGTAACGCGATGGTCCGCCCCGCCAGCGACATGATCCCGGCCGATATTTTTAGGGTAAGGTGCCTGTCCCAGCAATGGCGAAACAGACCAAGACGGAAGAGCAGAACAAGAACTCTGGCGCGCCCACGGCCGACGAGGCGCGCGCGCGATTGGCCGCGACCGGCCGTAACGACGCCTGCCCCTGTGGCTCAGGGAAAAAGTACAAGAAGTGTCACCTGGTGACGGACGAGCAGGCCGCCGCGCCGCCGCCCGCCAAGCCCGACCCGCAAGAGCTGCTCGCGTCGGCCTGGCGCCTGTTCGAGCAGCGCCGCCCCGGCGCCGCCGAGAAAGAGTTCAAGGCGGCGCTGGCCCTGGACGACAAGTTGACCGACGCGCGCGTCGGGATCGGCATGGCGAGGCTGGCCGCCGGAAACTCCGACGGCGCCAAGGAAGAGCTGGGCGCCGTGCTGGCGGCCGAGGAGCCCGCCGCCGAGAAGCTGAAGGCCGAGGGCGTCAAGGACGCCTTCAGCCGCCCCGAGGCGCAGCCCTACATCCGCGCGGCGCACGCGCTGGGCTGCCTGGCGTACGACGAGGACCGGTTCGAGGACGCGGCCAAGGAGCTGGCTCGCGTGTACGCGCTGGACGACGGGTCGGTCGGCGTCGAGGCGCGCATGATTGCCGCCAAGGCGCTGATGAAGCTGGAGAAGCCCGCCGAGGCTGCCGAGCTGCTGGAGCCGGCCGCCAAGCTGGAGGGCGGCAAGGGGCGTGCCCACGCCGGCCTGGCGCTGGCGTACTTCGCGTCCGGCAAGGAAGCCGAGGCGCGGGCGGCGCTGGAGACCGCGCTGGAGGCCAACCCGCACTACGGCAAGACGCTGCTGGGGCGCGTGCGCCGGCGCGTCGAGAACATCGCCGCCGCGCAGCCGGGGTCGCTGGAAGAGGCGCTGCTCTACACGCAGACCTACGGCGACGTGTGGACCGACGCCGCCAAGAAGTTCCTGGAGGGCGTCGTCGACAGCCGTCCGCGCGCGAAGGCGGCCGCGCCGGCGCCCGCCGGCGAAGAATCCGCCAGCGCGGGCTGATCGGCGGTCGCGGCTACTTCTTGGCCGATTTGACCTCGACCAGCCACTCGTCGATCTTCTTCTGGCGCTTGTCGAGCTCCGCGGTCTGCTCCTCGAGCGGCTTCTTGTCGCCGTCGAACGACGCCTCCAGCGCGTCCGGGTAGTCGTTCGC
>CAZPUH010000622.1:0-9074 GCA_964589215.1 uncultured Myxococcales bacterium
GCGCCGCCGCCTCATGACCGCCGCCGTCCTGCTGTGCGTGGCCGCCTACGTGGCGGGGTCGATCCCCTTCGGCGTGCTGGTCGCGCGCGCCAAGGGCGTCGACCTGCGCCAGGTCGGCAGCGGCAACATTGGCGCGACGAACGTGGCGCGCGCGCTGGGCAAGCGCTGGGCGATCGCCGTGCTGGCCGCCGACGCCGCCAAGGGGTTCGTCCCCGTCTGGGTGGGGCGCCGCCTGGGACTGCCGGCTGGCCCCGTCGCCGCGGCCGGCCTGGCCGCCATCATCGGGCACATGTTCACGGTCTTCCTGCGCGGGCGTGGCGGCAAGGGGGTCGCGACGTCGCTGGGCGTGGCGCTGGCGCTGTCGCCCCTGGCGGCGCTGATCGGCTTCGGCGTCTACATCGTGGTCTTCGCGGCCACGCGCCTGTCGTCGCTGGGATCGCTGCTGGGCGTCTGGACCTTCAGCCTGTCGTTCGTGCTGCGGCAGCGCCCGCCCTGGCCGCTCTGGGTGCTGGCGCTGGGCGGCGCCGGCCTGGTCACCCTCCGACACCGCCAGAACATCGCCCGCCTGGTGCGCGGCGAAGAAAAACGCGCCTAACCCTGCCTACGACTTGCCCGGGAACGTGCCGGCGGCGTGGCGGAGGTTGACGTCGGCGACCGAGACGTCGAAGCGCGCCTGGGCCAGCGCCTCTTGCGCGGACACCAGGTTGTCCTGGGCCTGCAGCAGATCGACCTGCGTGACCGTGCCCGCCTCGTACTGCGAGCGGACCAGCTCCAGCGTCTCCTGGGCCAGCGTCACCGCCCGCAGCGAGGCCACCAGCGCCGCGCGCTTGGTCTCGAGATACACGCGGCCGTTCTGCAGGTCGTCGCGGATGCTGTCGGCCAGGACCTGCGACTGCGCCTCGGCCTGCGCGGCCTGCGCGGCCGCCTGGTGGCGTTGCGCGTCGCGCGCGCCGCCGTCGAAGATCGTCCAGTCCAGCTGCAACCCGACAGCCCAGGCGTACCGGTCGCCCGTGAAGCCGACGTAGTTCCCGATGTTCGCCCGGGCGAATCCGGACAGCTGCGGCGACCAGCGCCAGCCGTAGGCGCGCCGCGTGGCGTCCGCCGACTCCTCGGACAGGATCAGCGCGCGGAACTCCGGCCGCCGCTTCAACGATTCCTCGAAGCTCTCGGCGGGCGTCTTCAGCGGGACCTCCGGCGGGACCACCTTGAAGGGGACGTCGTCCTGCATCAGCGTCGCCAGCGCGCGATACGACTGCTGCCGCGCGTACTCGGCGTCCAGCGCGATCTGCTGCGCTCGAACGACCGCCAGCTCCGCGCGGTCGACGTCGACCTTCGTGACCGTGCCGGCGGCGAAGCGGGTCTTGGCGTTCTCCAGCGTGGCCTGGCTGACCTTGATGTTCGACTGCCGGCTGACCAGCACCTCGTCGGCGGCGGCGGCCAGGAAGAACACCTGGGCGACGTTGAGCAGCACGTTCGACTCCGAGGCCTCGTAGTTCGCCTCGGACGACCGCACGCCCTTCTTCACCGCGTCCAGCGCCGGGTACGCCGCCGGCGCGATGAGGGGCATCGTCGCGTTGATGCTGGCGTCGAGCTGCTCCTGCTTCAGGATCGTGGGGGTCAGCGCGGCGGACGACGCTGGGTTGCCGATCGGCGGGTACCCCAGCGCCGTGAACAGCTGCCCGAAGTTGAGCGTCGCGTTCTTGTAGTTGTGGGTGTACCGGCCCTGCGCGGTGATGATCGGGAACAGGGCCGCCCAGGCCTGCTCGACGTTCGTCTGCACGCCGGCCAGACGCGCCTTCTCGACCGCCAGGGTCCGGTTGGCGCGCTTGGCGTTGGCCAGCGCTGCATCGAGCGTCAGGAAGCGGGATGGCTGGGCCGACGCCTGCGCCTTCACGGGCGAAGCCGCCTGGGCATGGACCACCACGGGCGCCAGCACCATGGCCAGCGCCCCAATCAGGATTGTGTTCTTCACGGCAAGGCCTCGGCGCGCGGCTCGGCGTGCCCGTTCAGGGGCACTGGGTGAGGGTCTTTGGGCATGATCTCGTCGGCGCCGGTCTCGGCCGGCGAACGCGGCCGCAAGCCTAAGCGAGCTTTCAGGCGAGTCCAGCCATTCGACAGATCGTCGAAAAGCGAGTAGGCGACGGGCGTCGCCAGCAGCGTCAGCAGCAGCGACAGGATCTGGCCACCGACGACCGGACCGGCCGTGGCGCGGTTGAACTCGGCGCCGATGCCCTTGGACGTGACCAGCGGCAACATGCCGGCGACGAACGCCAGCGTCGTCATCAAGATCGGGCGCAGACGATCGCGGTTCCCGTGCAGGATGGCGTCGAGCCGCGAATGCCCCTCGGCCCGCAGCTGGTTGATGTGGTCGATCTGCAAGATCGAGTTCTTCTTCACGACGCCGAAGAGCACCAGGATCCCGAGCATGGTGAAGATGTCCAGCGACTGACCCAGCATCAGCAGCGACAGCACCGCGAACGGAACGGTCAGGGGAAGCGCCAGCAAGATCGTGATGGGGTGCAGCCAGGACTCGAACTGCGCCGCGAGGATCAGGTACATGAAGATGAACGACATCCCGAACGCCAGGATGAAGGCCTTGCCCGTGCGCGCGATCTCGCGCGACTGGCCGAACGGCACAAACCGGTACTGCAGCGGCAGGTTCATGGCCTTCACGGCCTTCTCCAGCGCTGCGCCGACCTCGCCGGCGCCGACGCCGGGCGCCGTGTTGGCCAGGAACGTCACCTGCACTTGGCGCGCGTAGCGGTCGATCTTGGACGGACCTTCCGCGCGCTTCAGGTCGACGACGTCCAGCAGCGGCACCGCCCCCAGCCGCGCCGACGGCACCGTCAGCTGCGCCAGCACGTCGGGGCTGTTGCGGAACTGCTCGTCGGCGCGTTCGAGGATGTCGTACTCACGCCCCGACTCCTCGTAGCGCGACACCTTGACGCCGCCCACCAGCAGCTGCGAGGCCAGCGCGACGTCGGCGACGTTCACGCCCAGGTCGGCCGCCTTGCGCCGGTTGACGCTGGCGACCACCTCCGGGTTGCCGGTCACCAGCGTCGTGTCGACGTCGACGGCGCCCGGGATGGCCTTCAGCTTGGGCACGATCTGGCTCGCGTAGTCGATGATGTGGGTCAGGTCGGGGCCGGTCAGGATGTACTGCACGGTCGCGGTGCTGAACGTGCCGCCGCCGAACGCCGCCACCGCCGAGGCGCTGATGCGGAACTCCTTGGGCTGCTTGGGAACGATCTGGGTGCGCACGCGGTTCTGCAGCTCGTCCTGCGAAGCCTTGCGCTGGTCCGGCGGCTTGAGGCGCACGAACACCGACGCCAGGTTCGGGGTCTGCTGGCTGTTGTCGCCGATGGTCAGCAGCGTCGTCTCGACCTCGGGCCACTGGCGCACCTCCCGCGCGATGCGCTCGGCCGCCAGGGTGGTCCCCGCCAGGCTGGTCCCCTCGGGTGTGCGGACGCTGATCTCGAACTGGGCCTCGTCGTTCTTGGGCAAGAAGCCCTTCGGCACCGCCTTCATCATGGGCCCCAGCGAGAGCAGGGCCCCGATCGACGCCAGCACCACGATCCAGCGGCGCTTCATGACGAAGGCCAGGACGTGCATGTAGCCGCGCTCGATCGGCCCGTAGAAGCCGTCGACGATCCGTTCCAGGAGCGACTTGCGGCGCTCGGACGCGGGGCGCGGATCCAGTCGCAGCCAGCGCGAGGCCAGCATCGGCGTCAGCGTGAAGCTGACGAACAGCGAGATCGCGATCGCCGCGCCCATCGTCAGGCCGAAGCTGCGCAGGAAGCGCCCCGGGATGCTGTTCATGAACGCGACCGGCAGGAACACCGCCAGCAGCGACAGCGTCGTCGCCAGGACCGCCAGCCCGATCTCTTTGGTGGCGTAGACCGCCGCCGGCATGGGCCGGATCTTCTTCTCTTCGATGAAGCGGAAGATGTTCTCCAGCACGACGATGGCGTCGTCGATGACGATGCCGACCGCCAGCGCCAGCGCCAGCAGCGTGATGGTGTTCAGCGTGAAGCCCATCAGCCACATCAGCAGGAACGTGCCGATGATCGAGGTCGGGATCGCCAGCGCGGCGATGATCGTGCTGCGGAAGTTGCCCAGGAAGAGCAGCACGACCAGCGAGGCCAGCAGCGACCCCAGGATCAAGTGCTCGCGAACGGCGTCGACGCTGGTGCGGGTGGTCTCCGTGTTGTCGCGGATGACGCGCAGGCTGTAGCCGCCCGGCAGCGTCGGGGCCAGCTCTTTCATGCGGGCGCGCAGCGCGTCGACGACGGCCACGCTGTTCTCGCCCGACTGCTTGCGGATCGACAGCACCACGGCCCGCTTGCCCGCGATGCTGGCGGCCGTGGTGGCCTCCTCCTCGCCGTCGATGACGCGCCCGACGTCATTGATCGTGATCGGGTGGTTGTCGACGCTGCGGACCACCACCTCGCCCAGCGCGGGGACGCTCTTCACGCGGCCGCTGACGCGGAAGGTGAGCAGCGTCGGCCCGGTGTCGACGGTGCCGCCCGGCGTGGTCACGTTCTGAGCCACGATCGCCCGCTGAACGTCGACGGCGGTGAGACCAGCGGCGCGCAGCCGCTCGGGGTCCAGCACCACCTGGATCTGACGCTTGCGCCCGCCGATGATGGTCACCTGGCCGACGCCGGAGACGTTCTCCAGCGCTTCGCGCACCTCGTGATCCGCGTACTCGGTCACCTCCTTGATGGGGCGCTCGGACTCGAGCGCCAGGAACAGCACGGGCGCCGCGTCGGGGTCCAGCTTGTTGATGATCGGGCTCTTCGTGCCGTCGGGCAGGTCGGGCAGCACCGTCGAGACGTGCTCGCGCACCTCCTGCTCGGCGACGTTGATGTCCTTGTCGAGCTGGAACGACACGACGACCTGCGAAACGCCTTCCGTCGACACCGACCGCAGCTCGTCGATGCCGCTGATGGTGTTGATCGCCTCTTCGATCTTATCGGAGAGCTCGGTCTCGACCTCCTCGGGCGCCGCGCCCGGCAGCGTCGTGATGACCTGCACGACGGGCAGGTCGACGTTGGGGAAGCGATCGACGTTCAGCGCCTTGTAGCCGATGTAGCCGACGACGACGATGAAGAGGATGAGGACGCTGGCGAAGACCGGGCGCCGGACGCAGACGCTGGCGAGCCACTGCATCTAGCGGATCCTCGCGCCGTCGTGCACTTCGGGGGTCAACTCGGCCACCACCTCTTCACCGGGTTTGACCCCGGCGACGATCGGGACGTCGCTGCCCTGGGGCGGCGCGGTCTGGACCAGGCGATCTTCCAGACGGCCGCTCACCGCCACGAAGACGTGCCGCAGGTTGCCGTCCGCCCGCACCGCCGTCGCGGGCACAGCCGGCAGCGGCTGTTCGCCGACCGCCAGCCGCGCGGTCACGAACATGCCGGGACGCAGGTCGTGCGCGTCGTTCGGGAAGACCGCCTCGACCACCGCGTCGCGGCTCTGCTTGCGCACCGAAGGCCCGACGTAGCGGATCTTGCCGTGGTACACGCGCCCGCTGCCGTCGCCGGCAGAGCGGAAATCGATCTCCATGCCCTGCTTGACCTGCGAGATGTCAGCCTCGGGGACGGTCACCTCGACGCGGAGCTGGTCGGTGTCGACCAGCGTCGCCACCCGCGACTCGGGGCGGACGTACTCGCCCGCCGTGACCGCGCGCTCGACCACCATCCCGGAGAACGGCGCCCGGATGTCCGTGTCGCGCAGCGCCTCCGCGGTCAGCGAGCGCCGCGCCTCGGCGGCCGAGACGGACCACTTGGTCGTCGAGCACTGCGTCCGGATCTTGTCGTAGTCGGCCTTCGAGATGGCGCCCTTGTCGAACAGCCGCTGCGTGCGGTCGCAATCGGCCGTCGCCTGGGCCGCCTGCGCCTTCTGGACCTCGAGGTCGGCGGCAGCCTGCGCGGCCGTGGCGCTGGCGGCGCGCGCGTCCAGCTTGGCCAGCAGCGCCCCCTTGCGCACGTACGAGCCGCGCTCGATGTACGTGGCGACGACCTTGCCCGCGGCGCCCGCGGCCACGTCGGCCTCCTCGGCGCCGATCAGGGTCCCCGACAGCGTGACGACGCGCGGGGTCTTCACCTCGCGCGCCGGGACCAGCTTGACGGCGATCGGCGGCGCGTCGGCCTCGGTCTTGGCGGGCTCCGTCGCAGCGGGCGCGCGCGAGCACGCCGCCGCCAGCAGCGGCAGAACGAACGGCAGGACCCGCGCGAAGCGAGCCGCGCGCGGGGGTGTTCGGGCATCGGTGTCGTTGCGCATGATGGGACCGCATGTAGTCCTACACGACGATATTTGAGCTTGTCAACCATCAACCCAGTCGACATTATCATTCCTCTATGTCTTCACCCGGCTCGTCCTCCAGCAAGAAACCTGCGGCTCGCGGTTCGACAACGCCGGATCCATTCTGGGCGACGCTGATCGAGCTCTGTCTCGGGATGCGGTCCTGGTGGAGCGCCGTCTGCGAGGAGTTCGACCTGACGCCGTCTCAGGGGATGGCGCTGCGAAACCTGGATCCGGAGCGCCCGCTGGCCATGAGCACGCTGGCCGATGCGCTGGCCTGCGACGCCTCGAACGTCACGGGGATCGTCGACAAGCTCGAATCGCGCGGACTCATCGCCCGCCGGGGCGCCGACCACGACCGCCGCATCAAGATGCTGTGCGTGACACAGGCCGGCCGCGCGCTGCGCGACCGTCTGATCGGGCGCCTGTTGCAGCCGCCGGCGGCCGTCGCCTCTCTGTCGCGGGAGGCCAAGACGAGCCTGACGGGGATCTTGCGGAGCATTCTCGCGCAGCAGTCATTCCGACAGTCAGGCGAGCAAGCGGACGACCCGCGTCCCGCCCGCGCGGCCCGCGGCTGACGGCGGCGGACCGCACGGCGAACCGGCAACGGACCGGCTGGCCGCGTCGTCTGACGCAGTCAGTTCGATTTTCGCGGTCGGCGACGTCGGTCGCCGCGCCGGTCAGCGACAGCCGACATTGAAGTGGCCGGCTCGGTCTCCACAGATAGACACCGTCTGGAACGGCGGAAAAATCCCCACCACCAAGTAGGGGTTCGCGAAGCTCGGATCGAAATAGACGCCCACGATCGAGACGGACGACGTCGGGCTGCCCGGAACCTGCACAGGAGGTTGGAAAGTTCCGTCCCCGTTTCCGTACACGATGCTCACACCCTCGTAGACGACTGTATGGTTGGGCGTCACCTGATCGAGGACGATGGCGACGTCTAGCTTTCCGTCACCGTTGAAGTCGGCGAACGGCTTCCCGAGCGAAAGCCCGCCCATGCCGCCCAGCGTGAAGCCGGCGCTGAGGGCGGTCGAGCCCTTGTCGCTGATGACGAGCCACGAGACCGCCTGAACATCGTCGTCCTCCGTCCAACCGGCGAGCAGCAGGTCCTGCTTTCCGTCGCCGTTCAGGTCGCCGGCCCCATCGAAGCTGAAAGCCACCGGAAGATTGAGATTGCCGTCGATCCTCGTCTGGGACCCCAGCGTGAAGCTGCCGTCCGTCTGCGGCTTCAGGTACGTGACGTACAGGCTGGAGCTGGGGCTGGTCACGCTGGAGGTCACCGTCAGGTCGGCCCGGCCGTCACCGCTGAGATCGAGGTTCGACAACGCCGTCGAGGTGCCCGGCAACGGAATCGCCGTCACGACGCCCGTCTGCGCAAAGCCGTTGGTGCTTCCCTTCAAGAAGGTCGGGTAGAGAATCGTCGGTGACGACGGAGAAGGTGTTGCAATCACGCAGTCACTGATTCCGTCGCCGTCGAAGTCGGCCGTCCCCAGATTCGTCGAGCCGCAGGTGAAGGGACCGGCGGTGGTCACCGCCGGCGCGCCGCCCGCGCCCGCCATCCCACCCGAACCGCCCCCTATCCCACCAGCGCCGGTCGCACCTGAGCCCGGCGGCTGCATCCGCCAGACCGCGTTCGATGCCACGTCCGTGTACCAGAGGTTCCCGTCAGGACCAAACGCGATGCCGGTGAACCGACGAGCGACCGCCGGGACGGCGCCGACGACGTCGGTGACGGTCCCGGTCGGAGTCATGCGAACCACGGCGCCGCGGTCCGCTTCGGTCATGTAGAGGTTGCCGTCCGGACCGAAGGTCAGGTTCTTGATCCCCGGCGCGCTGGCCGGAGACCAGTACGGAATCGCAAACAGGTTCACCAACGTGCCGCTCGTCGAGACGACGGCGATGTAATCCATGTAGTTGTTCGTCACCGAGAACCAAAGGTTTCCATCGGGCCCCGAGACGATCTTCGACGGTCGGCTGTCGTCGGACCAAGGGGACGACAAGGAAGAAGTAGATCGATAGAGGGTGTCCTCTCCAGATATCGACATGCGGTCGACCTGGACGAGGCCGGTGTTGCCGCTGAACCACAGCGCTCCATCGTTCCCGACGGTGATGCCCATGTAGTAAGAAGAGGGAGAGGAGATCGGGTAGCTGCTGAATACACCGTCGGTGGTGAGGGATCCGATGACGCCGGCCCGTCCCGTGGTAAACCAGAGTCGACCGTCCGGGCCTGCAGTCAAAGACAAGGGCGACACCGAACCACCGGGAATCGTGAATTCAGTGATGAGCCCGGCTGTGGTGATTCGCCCGAGCTTGTGAGCGACACTCTCGCTGAACCAGAGATTGCCGTCAGGTCCGACGGCAATCGAGCTGGGCGCTGCGCCGGTGGTCGGGATCGGAAACTCCGTGATTGCCCCCGCGGGCGTGATCCGGCCAATCTTGTTGCCTTGGGACTCAACGAACCAGAGGTTGCAGTCGGGGCCCGTGATGATCGCTCCGGGTGAGCTCCCATCCGTCGGGATGGTGAACCGCGTGAAGATCGGATCGCCCGCGCCACCAATGCCGAAATGACCGCCGCCCGTGCTGCTCGCCGCCTGGCAGGCCGGGAACGTTCCATGTCCGCCCGCGCCGCCAGCGCCCGCCCCCGCTTGACCACCACCTCCCGGTCCGCCCGCCCCGGCGCTGCCCGCGCTACCGCCGATCGCTCCGGCCCCGGCCGCGCCGCCCGCGTGACCAAAACCGCCCTGCCCCGCCGCTCCGGCCGCGCC
>CAZPUH010000623.1:0-2005 GCA_964589215.1 uncultured Myxococcales bacterium
CGGCTTGAGCGAGTCCGGTCAGAAAATGAGTCACGGCGGGCCTCCAGCCGGGCACACGCATAGCAGGGAAGCTAAAAACGGGCAAGGAACAATGCGCGGCCCGCGCCCGGCCCCTCAGGGCGGCGCGAAGGCGAGCACGTCATCGATGCGGTCGGTCCCCAGCGCGAGCATGACCAGCCGGTCGAACCCCAGCGCGATGCCGGCGGTCGGCGGCATGCGGGGCAGCGCCTCCAGCAGCGCCTCGTCCAGCGGGTAGACGGGCAACCCCCGCGAGGCGCGAATCGCCGCCTCTTCCTGGAACCGGCGCCGCTGCTCGACGGCGTCGGTCAGCTCCCCGAAGGCGTTCGCCAGCTCGAGCCCGTTGGCGTAGAGCTCGAACCGCTCGACCAGGCGGGGGTCGCGCGGGTGCGGGCGGGCCAGCGCGCCCAGGGGCGCCGGCCAGTCGAACACGAAGGTCGGCCCCTCGGCCGCCAGCGCCGGTTCGATGCGATCCAGGAACACCTGGTAGAAGATGTCGTCCCAGGCCGTTGCGCCGCCCACCGCCACGCCGGCCGCCTCCGCCTTGCCGCGCAGGATCGCCGGGTCCTCGTCGCCGGCCAGCTCGATGCCGGCGAAGTCCGCGAACAGCTCACGCACGGTCGTCCGCGTGAAGGGGGCCTCCACCTCGGGCTCCGGCTCTCGACCGGCGGCCCGGATCGCGAGACGCACCACCGCCTCGCAGTCGTCGGCCAGCGCCTCCAGCGGCGCGCGCGCGCGGTACCACTCGAGCATCGTGAACTCGGTCGCGTGGTGCGGGCCGCTTTCGTCCGCGCGCCAGCAGCGGCACAGCTCGTAGAGGCGCGGCAACCCCGCCGCCACCAGCTTCTTCAGGTGGTACTCGGGCGAGGTGATCAGCCAGCGCCCGTCGCCAGCCGGTAGCGCGTCCAGGTGGACCTCCTGCCCCGGCGAGCGGACGCGCGCGGGCGTCTCCACCTCGACGAACCCCTGCCCGTCGAACCAGGCGCGCACCGCGCGACGGATGCGCGCGCGCGCCTCGAGCGCTGCCGGCGTGGCCGGCATCCCGTCAGCCGCGGCTCAGGCGCTCGAGGTACTGCCCGGTGCGCGTGTCGATCTTGATGACGTCGCCCACGTTGATGAACAGCGGGACGTTGATGCTGGCGCCCGTCGAGATCTTGGCCGGCTTGGTGGCGCCCGTCGCCGTGTCGCCGCGGAAGCCCGGGTCGGTCTCGACGATCGGCTGCTCGATGAAGTTCGGCAGCGTCACGCCGACGGCGCGTCCGTTGAAGAACAGCACCTCGACGTTGATGTTCTCCGGCATGAAGGCGGACTGCTCGCCGATCGTCTCGCGCGGGATCTGCACCTGGTCGTAGGTCGTCGTGTCCATGAACACGAACGTGTCCGCGTCGGCGTACAGGTACTGCATCGTCTTCGTCTCGACGTCCGCCGGCTCGAGGCGTTCACCCGAACGCAGGTTGCGTTCGAGCACGGCGCCCGTCAGCAGGTTCTTCATCTTGGTGCGCGTGAAGGCGGCGCCCTTGCCCGGCTTGACGAACTGGAACTCGACGACGGTATAAGGCGCGCCGTCGAGCATGATCTTCAAACCCTTGCGGATGTCGGACGTATCGTACATGGGGGGTGGGATCTAGCGCGCGTCGCGAGCCGCCGTCAAGGCGCGCTGGTTCCTTGCCGTCCGTAAGCGTCTTCCAGGCGCACCACGTCGTCGAGCTCGGTCGTCGACACCTCGAACACGTCCGTGTCCTCGATGGCGACCATCCGGTGGCGCAGCCCCGGGGTGACGTGAAACGCTTCGCCCGGCCCCAGCTCCTGGACCTGGGGCGCCTGCCCCTCGGCGAAGTGCTCGAAGCGCATCCGCCCAGCCCAGACCATGACGGTCTCGTCCTTCTTGTTGTGGTACTGCAGCGAGAGCTTGTGGCCGGCCTTGATGTGCAGGACCTTGCCGACGTAGCGGTCGGTGACCGCCCAGATCATCTCGTGCCCCCAGGGC
>CAZPUH010000624.1:0-2428 GCA_964589215.1 uncultured Myxococcales bacterium
GATTCAGGGGGAGCAGGCCGGAGCTCACACAAAGGAGCTCGGAAAAGGGCAACATTATATTGAGCCGCCGCGGCGGCGCAAGCGGGCACTGCCCGGTTTCCCTGGGATATCGCGCATTAAACGCGCGTCAGGCGGTCAGCGCGCGGCCGAGCTGGCGAACGGATCTTGCGTGACGATCGTCTGCAAACGACCGGGGCCCCACGAGGTCGCCCAGACCGGAATCCCGACCAGCGCGCTGACGCGGTCGACGAACGCGGCCGCCGCGGGCGGGATCGTCGGGCCGGACAGCTCGGGCCAGCCCGGCAGGTCTTCGAAGATGGGCTCCGCCAGCGCGAGGTCGTCGAGGTCGGCTGGCATCTCGTCCAGCGTGCGCCCCGCGAGGCGGTACCCCGTGCAGAGGCGGACCTTGTCGAGCCCCGCCATGACGTCCAGCTTGGTCAGCGCCAGCGCCTCGATGCCCGACAGGCGCACGGCCAGGCGCACGGCCGCGACGTCCAGCCAGCCGCAGCGGCGCGGCCGCCCGGTGACGGAGCCGAACTCGTTGCCGCGCTTGCGCAGCAGCTCGCCGACGTCCTCGTTCAGCTCCGTCGGAAACGGCCCCGCGCCGACGCGCGTGGCGTAGCCCTTGGCGACGCCCAGCACGCGGTCGATCTTGGTGGGACCGATGCCCAGCCCGGCGCAGGCGCCACCCGCCGTCGTCGACGAGGACGTCACGAACGGGTACGTGCCGTGGTCGACGTCCAGCAACACCCCCTGCGCCCCTTCGAACAGAACGTTGTCGCGCCGCACGACGGCGTCGTGAACGACGCGCGAGGCGTCGCCCACGAACGGACGAATCTCCTCGGCCAGCGCCATGTAGCGCTGGGTGATCTCCGTCGGGTTGGGCACGCTGCCGCCCATTTCCCGCAAATACGGCGCGTAGGCGGCGATCTGCGCCTCCAGCCGCGTGCGAAAGCGCTCGGGCCGCAGCAGGTCGCCCACCCGCAGCGCGACGCGCGACGCCTTGCTCTCGTAGGTGGGGCCGATCCCCTTCTTGGTGGTGCCGATCCCGCCGCCTTTTTCCTCGCGGAGGCGGTCGACCTCCAGGTGGTGCGGCATGGTCAGGTGAGCCCGCTCGGCGACGATCAGGTCGCGCGCGCCCGAGATGAACCCCTGCGCGCGGAACGTGCGGATCTCGTCGACCAGCACCGCCGGATCGATCACCATCCCCTCGCCCAGCACGCACGTGACGCCCTCGCGCAGCACGCCCGAAGGGATGAGGCGGGTCACGTACTTCTTGCCTTCGACGACCAGCGTATGGCCGGCGTTCGCGCCGCCAGCCCAGCGGACCACGAAGCGCGCCTTCTCGGTGAGGAGGTCGACGATCTTGCCCTTGCCCTCGTCGCCCCACTGGACGCCGACCACAATCACGACTGCCATGTCAGTTCCTACCTTCTTTGGTCTTCTTCTGAATCGAAGGCGGCGGCGGCGTCGCCGCAGCGTCCAGCGCGCCGGCCACGGCCTCCACGTCGACGGCGAATCCCACCGCCGGACCGGGCCGGCCGTACCGGCCCAGGAGGTCGTCGTAGCGTCCCCCGCGCAGAACCGCGTCGGGCGCGCCGCGAACGAAAGCCTGGAAACGCACCCCCGTGTAATAGTCGAAACCGCGCACCTCGCCTAGGTCGACCTGCAGGCGGGCGTCGACCTGACGCGCCTCGACGGCGGCGACGATGGCGGCCAGCTCGCGCAGCGCGCGCCGCACGCCGGCGGAGGGCGCCTTCTTCTCGGCGGTGGCCAGCACGGACGGCGACCCGGTCAGCTCGGGCAGCATGCGCGCCAGCGCGATGGCGGGTTTCGAGCCGCGCGCCGACCGCAAGACCTCGTCCAGGCCGGCGCCGTCGCGCTTCGCGACGCAGCGCCGCGCCTCTTCCAGGGCGCCGTCGGGCAGCTCCAGGGCCGCCAGCAGCTCGCGCGCCAGCCCCAGGTGCCCCAGGTCGACCGTGACGCGCGACAGCCCGGCGGCCGACAGCGCCGCCACGCCCAGCGCGATCACCTCGGCGTCCCCCTCCGGGCCGCCCAGGCCGGCCAGCTCGACGCCGGCCTGGCTCAGCTCGCGCTGGCCGCGCGCGGCGCGGTCGAGGCGGACCACCGTCCCCTCGTAGCAGAGGCGAACCGGCTCGCGCGCGTCGCGATACCGCGTCGCGATGAGCCGCGCGATCTGGGGCGTGATGTCGGGCCGCAGCGCGACCACCTGCCCCGAGCTCGGTTCGACGAAGCGCACGGTCGCGGCGCGGGCCGCCGCGCCCAGCCCCAGCGCCAGCACCTCCTCGTACTCGAACGCCGGCGTCAGCACCCGCTCGAAGCCGGCCTGCTCGAACGTGCGCAGAACGGTGTCGACCACCTGCAGCCGCACGGCGGCCGCCGCCGGCGCGTGGTCGCGCATGCCGGC
>CAZPUH010000625.1:0-3957 GCA_964589215.1 uncultured Myxococcales bacterium
GCGCGCCGCGCTTCGCAGGATCGCGCCCGCCTCCTGCTGGAAGATCTGCGCCATGTCGGCCGGGCTGTCGACGTAGTAGTAGTTGCCGCCCGACGCGTCGGCGATCCCCTGCATCAGAAGCTCGTCGTGCTCCATCCCGAACCCGATGGTCGTCACGGCGACGCCGCGGTCGGCCGCGTTCGCCGCGATGCGCGTCAGCTCGGGCGTGTCGGTGATGCCGATGTTCGGCTGCCCGTCGGAGAACAGGATGATCTGGTTGACCTGCCACGGTTGAAACGCGCCAAAGACCTGGGCCAGCCCCGCCAGGAGCCCCCCGGAGAAGTTCGTGCCCCCGCCGTCCGCCAGCGTGCGAATGGCGGCGATCGACAGGTTGCGCGTGTTGGGGTCGACGACCACCGGCGGCACGGCCAGATAGACTCCGTCGGAGAACGCGACGACCGACAGCCGGTCACCGTCGCGCAGCTGGCCGACGAACGCTTCGGCCGCCAGCAGCATGTTGCGGAACGGATCGCCGTGCATCGACCCGGATCTGTCGAGCACCAGCGCCACGTTCAGCGGCGGCAACGTCGCGGCGGCGGGGCGCCCACGCACGCTGACGGCGGCGTAGAGCTGCCCCGTCGACAGACGCGGCCCGATGCCGCACGAGACGTCCACCGCCGCCGTGCGCACGTCGTCGGCTTGCGGGGCCGGCCAATCCGGCGGCGGCGCCATCGCGAACACCTGCCCCTCGGACAGCGTGTCGAGCCCCGGCGTCACCGGCAGATGGACGAACACCATGCATCCAGACGCTCCGACAGCCAGCCCGGCAAACAGCAGGCAAGCCGAGAATCGGAGGATCGCCGCGCGCGTTTTCATGGCTGAGCAGGATATCCGAAGTGCCCACCCCCGGCGAAACAGCTGCGTGGCAGTATCGGGAGCCCGCGCGCCATGCCGCTCACGGACATCAAGAACTTCGCCCAGGTCGGTGACGCCCTCGCCACCGGCGGGCAGCCGTCCGAGGCGCAGCTCAAAGAGGTCGCGTCGGCTGGGTATCAGGTCGTCGTCAACCTGGCGCTGCTGGACCCGAAGTACTGTTTGTCGGACGAAGCGGGGTTGGTCGCAGCTCTCGGGATGCAGTATCACCACGTGCCGGTGGTCTTCACGGCCCCGCAGCCCGCCGACTTCCGCCGTTTCGTGGAGGTCATGGACGCCCACCGCGCCCAGAAGGTCTTCGTTCACTGCGCTGCGAATTTCCGGGTGTCCGCGTTCGTGGCCCTTTACGGGGAGGTTCGCCTGGATTGGCCGCGGGACAGGGCAGACGCGCACATCCGCACGTTCTGGGAGCCGAACGAGGTGTGGCTCGCTTTCATCCGGGATTGCCGCGCGCAGGAATTCTGAAAAAGCGATTCGACCGAACCTTTCGAAGCGTCGTGCATTAATCGTCCTGGATGACGAAACCGGTGCCCCACCTCCAGGTGGTGTCGCCCTCGCCGCCGGACGCGAGTGCAGGCCCCCATGCGACCACGCGGTCGGATGACGAGCTCATGCTCCTGGCCCGGGGCGGGCTGCCGGATGCTTTCGACGAGCTCGTGCGGCGGCACCAGGTGCGCGTGCTGCGCGTCGCGGCGCGCCGGCTGGCCCGGCGCGAGCTGGCCGCCGACGTGGCCCAGAACGCCTTCCTCGACGTTTATCGGGCGCTTCCCCGCTATCAGCCGCGCGGCAAATTTCAGGCTTACCTGTTCCGCGCGGTGGTGAACCAGTGTCGGATGACCGAGCGCGCCGCCCGCAGCGAGGGGCGCTTCCGCGCGCCGATGTCGCCCGCCGCGCTGGAAGTCGCCGCCCAACCCCCCTCGAGCCCGGACAGCTCGGCTGAGGCGCGCATCCTCGCGCGCGAGCGCGAGCGCGACCTGGAACGCGCCGTCGGGCGTCTCAGCGAGAAGCTGCGCGACGTGGTGTCGCTGCGATACGCCGGAGAGCTCGGGTACGACGAGATCGCCGAAACCCTGGGACTGCCCGTCGGAACGGTGAAGCGGCGCCTGTTTGACGCGGTCGAGAAGCTGCGCCAGATCCTGGAGGAGCCATCATGAGCGCACCACGTGCTCGCGCGGTGTCGGCCGAGCTGCTGGCCGCCTACGTGGACGGCGACGTCACGCCGTCGCAGGCCAGCGCCATCGCCCGCGCGATCGAAGAGTCGCCCGATCTGCGCCGCCGCGTCGACGAGCTGCGGCGGATCACCGCCACGCTGTCGAGTCCGATCGCCGAGCTCGAATCGCTGGACGTGGCGGCGTCGGTCCGCGCGGCGACGGCCGCCATCGATCGCCAGCGGGCCCAGCAGGCGCGCGCGCCTCGCGTGCCGTGGTTGCGGCGCTGGTCGCTGCTGGGGCTGGCCACGAGCGCGGCCCTGGCGGTCGGCCTGCTGGTGGTGCGGCCCGCGCGCCGGTCCGGGGACGGCGCCGCCGACGAGGCGGCCGGGGTGCGCGCCAAATCGGCCAGCACGGCGCCGGCGTCCGCGCCCGAGCGCTGGGCGGGCATCGGGGTCTACCGGGTCACCGAGGGCGGGCCGCCGCAGCGGCTGGGCGAGCGGATCTCGCGCGACGACGGTCTTCTGTTCACGTACACCAATCTCGGCACGCGACCGTTCGCGTACCTGATGATCTTCGCCGTCGACGGCTCGGGGCAGGTGCGCTGGTTCTATCCGGCCTATCAGCAGGCCGGCACGAACCCGTCGTCGATCGCGATCCAGGCCAACGCGAACGTGCCGCTGGCCGAGGTGGTGCGGCATCCCTTCGCCGCCGGTCCCGCCGCGTTCCAGGCGCTGTTCTCGCGGCGCCCGCTGCGTGTCGAGGAGGTCGAGAGCTGGCTTGCGCGGCGCCCGGCTCCGAACGGCGCGCCCCCCTGGCCCGAGACGTACCGGCAAATCGTGATGACCTCCGTCGAGGCGCCGCGGTAGAAAAGGACCGCAAGAGTGCGGAGCGGCGGGGGCTACATGAGGAAGGGACACGGGGCGCGCGCGTTTGCCGTCGCCGTCGTGGCGGCGTCGGCATGGGCTGCCGCCCCCGGACGCGTCGCGCGCGCGGCGGCGTCGGGCACGATGGCCAACGGCGACGGCGCGGCCGACGCGACGGTGGTGGGCGTGACGCCGGCGCGACGGTTCGCGCTGGTGATCGGCAACAACCAGCCCGAGGCGACGTCGGGCGCGGCGACGCTGCGCTACGCCGACGACGACGCGCTGTCGACGCACGCGCTGCTGCTGGAGGCCGGGGTCGACAGCGTGCTGCTGGCGCGGCTCGACGCGGACACCCGGCGCATGCATCCCGAGGCGGCGCCGGCCGGCCCCCCGCGCGCGCAGGCGTTCGACCGCGCGGTCGAGGACCTGTTCGGGCGCATGCGCGCCGCCGTGGCGCGCGGCGAACGCACCGAGCTGCTCGTCTTCTACAGCGGGCACGGCGACGTGGCTGGCGGCGAAGGCTACGTCGTCCTCGAGGATCGGCGCGTGACGCGCGGGGATCTGCACGACCTCCTCGCGCGCTCGCCGGCGGCGCGCAATCACGTCTTCGTCGACGCGTGCAAGTCGTACTTCATGGCCTTCGAGAAGGGGCCGGGCGGGCAGCGCGCGACCTACGGGGGCTCGTTGCTGGACCTGCAGCCGGGACACATGGACAACGTCGGCTTCGTGCTGTCGACCTCGTCGGACCGCGACAGCCACGAGTGGGAGCAGTACCAGGGCGGCATCCTCAGCCACGAGCTGCGCTCGGCGCTGCGGGGCGGCGCGGACGCCGACGGCGACGGCCGCGTCACCTACGCCGAGCTGGGCGCGTTTCTCTCGTCGGCGAACGAGGGGATCGTGAACCCGCGCTTTCGCCCCGACTTCCTGGTGAGGCCGCCGGGCCGCAACGCGCGCAACGAGGTGCTGCGCTGGCCGGGCGCGCTGTCGACGTCGACGATCCGCTTGAGCCTGCACGCGGACGCGCACGTCTA
>CAZPUH010000626.1:0-4126 GCA_964589215.1 uncultured Myxococcales bacterium
GTTGCAGGCCTGGCAGGTCCCGCAGGCGCTGGTGCTGCAGCAGACGCCGTCCACGCAGTAGTTGTTGGTCAGACAGTCGTCGCTCGACGCGCAGGCCTGGCCCAGGCGTTTCTTGTCGCCGCACAGGTTCACCTTCTGATCACAGATGGCGGGCGCCTGGCAGTCCGTGTCGGTCGTGCAGGCCGCCTTGCACGCCGTCGCGCCGTTGCAGACGAACGGCGCGCAGGCGATGTTGCTGGCCGGCTGGCAGGTCCCGTTGCCGTCGCAGGTCCGGCCCGAGGTCAGCATCGCGGTGCCCGCCGGGCAGGAGGGGGCCGCGCAGGGCGTGCCGCCGGCGTACAGGCGGCAGGCGCCGCTGCCGTTGCAGAACCCGTCGGTGCCGCAGCTGGCGTTGCCCATGTCGTGGCAGGTCCCTTGCGGATCGCTGGCCCCGAACGGAACGTTCGAGCACGTGCCCAGCGCGCTGGGCAGCGCGCAGGACTGGCAGGCGCCCTGACAAGCGGTGCCGCAGCAGACCCCCTGGGCGCAGAACCCCGAGAGGCACTCGGCGGCGGCGGCGCAGGCCTGGCCGTCCCCCTTGAGACCGCACGACCCGGTGCTGCTGCAGACGGCGGGCGGCGCGCAGTCGCTGTCCGTGGCGCACGAGTTCTTGCACACGGCCGCGCCGCATTGATAGGGGAAGCAGGGGGTCGCGTTGGGCGTCACGCACTTGCCGGCCCCGTCACAGGCCGAGACGCCCGTGAAGGTCGTCGAGCCTGCCGGGCACGACGACCCCCGGCAGGTCGTCCCCTGCGGGTACAGCTGGCAGGTGCCGTTGCCGTCGCACTTGCCGTTCGTTCCGCACGTGCCCGTCCCCTGGTCCTGGCAGGTGGCGGTCGGGTCGACGCTGCCGGCCGGCACGTTCGTGCAGGTCCCCGCCGTGGTGGGCAGGGCGCACGACTGGCACTTGCCGTCGCAGCGCGAGTTGCAGCAGACACCCTGCGAGCAGAAGCCCGTGGCGCATTCGGCGTCGCTGGAGCACAGCGCGGGCGGCACCTTCAGCCCGCACGAGTTCGACACGCAGCTGTTCGGCGCCTTGCACTGGTCGTTGGTGGCGCAGGTGCTGAAGCACTGGCTTCCGTTGCACACGTAGGGGGCGCACGGATGCGCGTCCCCGGCCACGCACTGGCCCGTCGCGTTGCAGGTGGAGGGCGGGGTGTAGACGCCGGCGCTGCACTTTTCGCTGTCGCACGTGGTGCCGACGGCGTATCGCTCGCAGCTGCCCGTGCCGTCGCACTTGCCGTTGGTGCCGCACGTCGCCGCGCCCTGGTCCTTGCACTGCCCGCGCGGGTCGACGTTGTCGGCGGCCACCGTCTGGCAGCGGCCGGGCGAGCCGGGCAGCGCGCAGGAGTGACAGGTCCCCGTGCAGGCGGTTTCGCAGCAGACGCCGTCGACGCAGAATCCGGAGGCGCACTCGGACGCGCCCCCGCACGGGAAGCCGGGCGGCTTGGGCCCACAGGTCTTGTTCTGGCAGATCGCGCCGTCGTCGCAGTCGGTGTCGGTCTCGCAGGACTTCGTGCAGGCGCCGCCCGCGCAGCGGAAGGGGTGGCAGTTCTGGACGTTGGGCGCCCGGCAGGAGCCGAGGCCGTCGCAGGTCCCCGCCGTGTTCAGCCGGTTCCCCGTGCAGCTGGGCATGAGGCACTGCGTGTCGCGCGCGTAGTTCGCGCAGCCGCCGACGCCGTCGCAAGCGCCCGTGTGGCCGCAGCTGGCCGACCCCTGGTCGACGCAGAGGGCGCGCGGGTCGGGCTTGCCCATGTCGACCGGCAAGCAAGTGCCCAGCCGCCCTGGCAGGTTGCAGGCCGTGCAGGCGCCGCTGCAGGCGCTGTTGCAGCAGACCTTGTCCACGCAGTGGCCGGAGATGCAGCCGCTGTCCTTGGTGCACGACTGGCCGTTCTGAGCCTTGCCGCAGCTCTCGGTGGCGAAGTCGCAGGAGCCGCCGTTCTGGCACATGGCCGCGCTGTCGCAGCTCTGGTAGCAGGAGCCGGTGGCGGGGTTGCACGTGTACGGAATGCACAGCATCAGCGAGACGCCCGGCTTGCACTGGCCGTTGCCGTCGCACGCGAACGCGCCGACCACCGCGTCACCGCTGCAGGAGCCGCTGATGCAGGTGTTTCCCAGGTACTTGCGGCAACCGCCTCCGCCGTCGCAGAGCCCGTCTAGCCCGCAGCTGGCCGGCGGGTCGGCGGGGCAGGTTCCGGCGACGCGGGGCGGGGTGCCTGCCGGGCGCATCACGCAGGTGCCCACCGAGCTCGGGGCGGAGCAGGTCGCGCAGCCGCTGGAACAGTCGGTCGAGCAGCAGACCCCCTCGACGCAGTGGCCGCTGGTGCACTCGGCGTCGCAGGCGCAGCTGCTGCCGACCTCGATCTTGGGACCGATCGCTCCGCAGGTCGACACCGCCTGGTCCGGACCGCCGCCGTCGGGCTTGGCGCCGCCGCCCGCACCGCTCGCGCCGCCGTGGCCGGCGGCGCCGCCATCCGGGTGGCTCTGCGGGTGGCCGCCGTGGCTGCTGCAGCCGGCCGCGGCGAGGAGAAGCCACGCGAGCGCGATCGCCGCCGTCGCGGTCCTCGCCTGCGACCGCCGTCGTCCGATAAGATCGGACAAAGTTATGTAAGCCACAGCGCCAACCCTCCGAGCGAAAAACAACGGTATCATGCGGCGAAGTCCGGACGCCATGCAATTGGCCGCATGCCGGGGTGCGGCGTCGCGGACCGGCGGCGCGGCGCCGGCGGCGCCACTCGTGATAAGGTACGGGTTTTCGACGGAGGCCCCCTGTGAACCACCTCGCTTATCGCCAGCCAGGGCGTGCGCTTGCCCTGACGGCCCTGATTTCCGGAGCTTTTGGCTGCACCGCCGGCGTTCATTCCACCGCGGCGGGCAGCGGCGGAAGCACGGGCACGGGCGCCACCACGGTGACGGGCTCGGGCGGCTCGACGGGTGGCTCGACCGGGACGGGCACCGGCGGCGCCCACCAGAGCGGGGACGTCGGCATCACCGGTTCGGGCGGCAACCCGGACGCCGCCGCCTGCCAGCAGAAGGACGTGAAGTTCACGCCCCAGACGCCAACCGTATTCATCTTGGTCGACAAATCCGGGAGCGAGTTCGTGGACGCCACGACGGGCATCTTCTTCAACCTGCGTCCAGCCGTCGAACAGGTTGTCATGCAGCTGCAGGATCAGGTCCGCTTCGGGCTCGCGTCCTTCGTCGGCGATCACGCCACCGGCGCATGTAAGCTCAACTACCAGTCCGTCCCGATCGGCCAGAACAATTACGCGGCCATCAAGGCGGCGTACGACAGCTGGGGTCCGCTGATGCCGTTCGGGGCCAAGGCGGACACGCCGATGACCGATGCAATCGCGATGGTCCGGGCCGCGTTGCAGGCCGACACGACCTCGGGTCAAAAGTACATGATGGTGGTGACCGACAGCGAGACCGACTTCTGCGACGACGGCAATCACGTCTGTCCGGCGGACGCGGTGACTGGGCTCATCCAGCAGATGTACGCGGCGACACCCAGCATCGGCACTCTCGTCGTCGGTCTGCCTAGCCAGCAGAGTCAGATTTCGACGCCGGTATTGCAGAATTTCGCGAACGCAGGCGCCGGGCAGCCAATTGTGTTGCCGGCTGGCTCGGGAGCCGCGACGCCGATGGACATCTACTATCAATGCAACGGCGTTGCGCCCTGGATGTCCCTTCTCACGGCGGCCGGCAAAACGATGGCGCCGCTTGCGACCTACGGGACCGCGGCGGGGACGGCGGAGGTTTATACGCCGAGCGGCACCGACACTGCGTCGCTGACCACCGCGATCTCGGCGGCCTTGAACGGCGTGCGCAGCTGTACGTTCGACTTGTCGACGTTCCAGATCGACGCCGACAAATTGGACGAGGCGATCATCACCCTGATTGACTCGTCGGCCGGGCCGATGGACATCCCGCTCGACAAGAACAGCAAGAACGGCTGGTACATGACCGACATCACCGCCTCGACCAACGCCAAGGGCGTCGTTACGCATACGGCCACGCAGGTTCAGTTGTTCGGGCAGTGGTGTGACAATCTCCGGAAGTCGACGACGACGGACATCAAGTTCAA
>CAZPUH010000627.1:0-7189 GCA_964589215.1 uncultured Myxococcales bacterium
TGGCGTACAAACCTGGACGCCCCAACCTGCTCACCTTGAGCAAGCGCTTCGTCGAGCGCTCGAGCGCGTCGCGCAAGACCGAAGGTGCAACATGAGATTCGAGATCAAGAACGCCAGCGGCATCACTCAACTGGCGATCGAAGGCGAGCTCGACGCGGTGACGGTGTCGGACCTGCGACCCGATCTCGAGAAGCTGGTGAAGACCCGCCCGACACTGGTGGAGGTCGATCTGTCCACGCTGCGCATGGTGGACAGCTCCGGCGTCGGCGCGCTGGTGTCCCTGTACAAGCGCGTTCGCGCGCAGGGGGGCAGCGTCGTCATCAAGGGGCTGCGCGATCAGCCGCTGGCGATCTTCCGCCTCCTCCGGCTGGACCGCGTCATGCTGAACGCGGACTCCCGCACCCCGCCGCCCGCCCAAAAAAGCAAGTCCCGGCACTGACCTGCGCGATTCGTCAAAAAGGTGACCTGTTGAGGCGCGGTTCGGCGACTCATGGATTAGCATGGCGCCGAAAACCGACATCGGTTACGTTAGGCGAGCTTGAAAAGTAGGTCTTAGGGGTGGTTGATGAAATCGCTATCGCAGAATGTCGAGGCTGACGTGAGCTCCCCCTTGCTCGTGGAAGCTGGATTGACCGACCTGGCGACCACCAGCCCCGTCGCGCAGGCGATCTCTGCGTTGGGCGACCCCGAGTCCCCGTCCGAGCTGGCGCAGCGCCTGGCCGTCGTCGTGGCGATGCTCTGGTCGAACGTCGCCGACTCCGATCTGTTCCTGCCCGAGAAGGGGCGGCCGCTGCGCGGCGTGCGCGATTCGCGCGCGGGCGCGGGCCTCCTCGCCACGCTGAACTCAGTCTGGGGGCCCATCGCGGCGCGCGGCCTCATGCCGGTGACGCCGACGCTGTTGCCGGGCGACGCGGCGGCGGGTCGCGGTTCCACGATGTCCACCCCGATCTATTCGGGCAAATCGCTGGAAGGTTTCCTGGTGGTGCAGCGGCGCGTCGACGCGGCCGCGTTCACCATCCACGACCTCGAGATGCTGGCGGCCCTGGCCGAGGGCGTCGGGCACATCCTGCCGCGCTCGCGCGCGCAGAGTCTCACGGCGGGCACCTCCTGGCTGGAACAGGACCTGGCCGCCGCGGGCGTGCTGCAGCGGACGTTCTTGCCGGAAGCTCTGGGCGAGAACTCGGCTGGCGTGCGCGTCGTGGCCGAATACATGCCGGCCTACGCGGTCGGCGGCGACTTCTACGACTTCGTGGACCTGGGAAATGGCCGGGTCATGGGCGTCATCGGCGACGTCTCCGGAAAAGGGGTGACCGCCGCGCTGACCATGTCGCGCGTCAGCGCCGACATCCGGCGGCTGGTCACCGAGGTCGCCGGCCCCGCGGAGCTGCTGGAGCGTTTGAACCACACGCTGTCCGCGCGCATGCAGGACGACCGGTTCGTGACCGCGCTGTGCGTGCTGCTGGACGCGCCCAACCGCCGCTGGATCTTCGCCAACGCCGGGCACGTGCTGCCGCTCTTGCGGCGGTCGACGGGCGTCGTGTCGCGTGTCGCGTATTCGTCGGGTCCGCCGCTGGGCATCGTCGCCCACGCGCAGTACCGGGAAGAGACCATCTCGGTCGCGGCCAAGGACATCCTGCTGCTGGCCACGGACGGCGTGTTCGAGATCTTGTCGGCGCCGCGGCGTCCCTGCTCGACGATGGGCGTCTGCCAGTTCACCGACCTCGTGACCAGCGCGCCCCACGACATCGGCGAGATCAGCCGGCGCATCGTCTCGACGGCCGAATCGGCCACGAACAGCGGCCGAGACGACCTGACCCTGCTGGGTCTGCAGATCAGCTGATTTCGCGGCGGCGCGGGGCGCTCAGCGAAGGCTGCCGTACCAGGCAGCCGTGCGCTTCAGCCCTTCGGCGAAGGAGATGGCGCCGCGGTAGCCCAGACGCTCGCGCGCGGCCGTGATGTCGGCCAGCGAGTGCTTCACGTCGCCCACGCGCCCCTTGGCGTACGTGATCGGCACCGGATGCCCGACGATGTCCGAGACCTGCTTCACGACCTCGTTCAGCGTCGTGGCGGCGCCGCAGGCGACGTTGAAGACGCCGCCCGACACGGCGGCGGCGGGCGCGGAGGCGGCGGCCAGATTCGCCTCGACGGTGTTGTCGATGAAGCAGAAGTCGCGCGACTGGGTCCCGTCGCCGAAGATGGTCACGCCCTGGTTGGCCAGCGCGGCGGTGATGAAGCGCGGGATGACGGCCGCGTACTCCGACGTCGGGTCCTGGCGCGGGCCGAAGACGTTGAAGTAGCGGAGGCTGACGGTCTCGAGCCCGTAGGCGCCCGCGAACACGGCGCAATAGTGCTCGCCGGCCAGCTTGGAGACGGCGTACGGCGACAGCGGAGACGGCCGCATCGTTTCGATCTTGGGCAGCGTGGGCGTGTCCCCGTACGCCGAGGACGAAGCGGCGTAGACGACGCGGCGCACCCCGGCCTTCTTGGCGGCGGCCAGCACCTTCAACGTGCCGGTCGCGTTGGCGTCGTGGCTGGAGATGGGATCGGCGAGCGAGCGCGGCACCGACGGGATCGCCGCCTCGTGATACACGACCTCGACCCCGCTGACGGCGCGGGCCAGCGCCTGCTCGTCGCGAATGTCGCCTTCGATCAACTCGATGTCCTTGGCGATGTCCGCCAGGTTTTCGCGCTTGCCCGAGAAAAAGTTGTCGATGATCCGGACGCGATCGCCACGGGCCAGGAGCGCGCGCGCGATCGACGAGCCAATGAAGCCGGCGCCTCCGGTGATCAAGAACGAAGACGGCATCTCTCGACCGTAACCGAACCGGCAAAGGTTTCCTAGCAGCAACTCCGGCGCGGACCTTCCGAAGACTTCGGGTGCGGCTGGTGATCGCGGCTCTGGCTTTCGCATGCGGCGATGCGGTCGCTGTGTGTCTCGGTGCGCATCTGGCGCTCACCACGGTCGCCGGCGCCATGGCCGGGCTGGCGTTGGCGGGGCTGGCGCCCCACCTGCGCGGCTTCCCGCCGGCGGCACGCACGCGCGCTCGGCGGCTCGTCGGACGGGGCACCGTCGCGGCGCTGGTCGTTCTGTTCGGGGCCGTGCGCGGCGGGCAGTCCGCTCGTCCGCCTCCGCTCGACCCGGCGGTGGCCGTCGCGACGGCCGCCGACGAGCCGGTGGCCGTCGTCGGGACGGTCGCGCGTGGGCCCGAGCCGACGGGCGCGGGCTGGCGTCTGGTGGTCCGCATCTCCGAGGTACAGGGCCGTCCGGCGGCGGGGACGCTGGCCGTGTCGATCGCGGCCGGCGATCCCGACTTCGCCCCCGGTGAGGTCGTCGCCTTCCACGCGCGCCTGCGCGCGCTGCGCGGCACCAGGAACGCCGGCGTCCCCGACCCGGTCCTCGCGCTGCGCGCGGCGGGAATCGACGCGCTGGCGACGGTCCCCACGGCGGGTGCCGTTCGCCGGCTGGCGGGACCCGGCGGATGGAGTCCGCGCCGCCTCGCCTACGTCGCGCATCGCCGGTTGCGGGCGGCCATCGACCGCGCGCTCGGCGGCCCGCCGGCCGCGTTCCTGAGAACGGCGGTCCTCGGTGAGCGCCGCGGCGTCAGCGACGCCGTCGAGGACGGATTCCGGGCCGCGGGAGCGACCCACGTCCTGTCCGTCTCCGGCTTGCACCTGGCGGCGGTCGCGGCGCTGCTGTTCGTCGCGGTCCGTGGGGCGGCCGCGCGCGTGCCACGCCTGGCCTCGTTCGTCGATCCGCGGGCGGTCGCGGCGGCGGTGTCGCTGCCGGCCATCGGGCTTTTCACGCTCATGACGGGCGAGGCGGTCGCCACGGAGCGTTCGGCGTTGATGCTGGGACTGGGGCTGACGGCGCTGCTGGTCGGCCGCCGCGCGCGCGCCGCGCCGACGATCGCCGGGGCGGCGTTGATCCTTCTGGTCGCGCAGCCGCTGCAGCTGTTCGACGTCTCGTTCCAGCTCTCGGTGGCGTCCGTGGCGGGGATCGCGCTCTGCGCGCGGCGCCAGCGGGCGCGCGCGATCGGCCTCGTGCGGCGCTGCCTGGGGTGGTTGGCGCGGTTCGGAGACGCGACGCTGGCGGCGACCGCGGCGACCGCGCCCCTGGTCGCGCACTGGTTCGGGGAGGTCACACCGCTGGCGCCCGTCGGGAACCTGGCGCTGGTGCCGCTGGTGGAGATGGCGGTGGTGCCGGCCGGTCTGGCCGGCGCGACCGCGGGCGCGATCTGGGCCCCCGCTGGCCGCTGGCCGCTCTGGGTGGCGGGCGCCGCGGCCCGACTGGCGCTGGCGATCGCCGAGCTGTTCAGGGCGCACGCGCCGATCTGGCTGTGCCGGTCGCCGAACGGGCTCGAGACGGCGTGCACGACGGCCGCCGGCCTGCTGGCGTTGCGGGCGATGGCCGGGCGCCGCCGTGCGCTGGGTGTGGCGGCGGTCGGGTGCGCGCTGGCCGCGGCCGGCAGCCTGGTACTTCGCGACCAGATCCGGCGACACGCCGGCGCGCTGGTCGTCACCTTCCTGGACGTCGGCCAGGGAGACGCGGCCGTCATCGAGGTCCCCGGCGGCGACGCGATGCTGATCGACGGCGGCGGGTCGCGGGACGGCGCCTTCGATACGGGCGCGCGCATCGTCGAGCCGTTCCTGCGCGCCCGCGGGATCACGCGGCTGCGGATCGTGGCGCTGTCCCACCCCCACCCCGACCATCTGAACGGCCTCTTCCGGATCCTGCAGCGCTTCCCGGTGGACCTGTTCTGGTCCAGCGGCGACGACGGGCACAACCCGGAGTACCGGCGCCTGGTCGACGTGGCCCGCGCGCGGGGAATCGGCATCCCGGCGGTGACTGCCCGATCGCTGGGCGGTGCCCAGATCCAGCCGCTGGCCCCTTTCGTCGGCGGCGCGATTGCGGCGCCGGCGGGACTGACCGTCAACGACGCGTCGCTGGTGCTGCGCATTGCGGTGGGGGCGCACGCCGTCCTGTTCCCGGGCGATCTGGAGGCCGACGGCGAGGGCGAGCTGGCGGGGCGCCCCGCGCTGGGGGACGTCGTGAGCGCCGACGTCTTGAAGGTGCCCCACCACGGCAGCCGGACATCGTCCAGCGACGAGCTGCTGGACGCCGTCTCACCGCGCCTGGCGGTCATCTCGCTGGGGTGGCGCAACCAGTTCCACGTCCCCGCGCCGGAGGTGATGGCCAGGTACGCGGCGCGTGGCATTCGCACGCTGCGGACCGACCGGGACGGCGCAGTCACGGTGACAATCGGGGCCGACGGCCGCCTCGACGTCGAGTGCGCGCGCGGCTGCCCGCAACGCGAGACGACGCGTGCCGAAGATTGACCATGACGCCCGATCGCGCCGCCGCCTGCCTGTTGCTCGCGCTGGTCGGGTGCGCCACCGTGCCGCACGCAGCGCAGCCCCGGGCCGTCGAGCTGCAAGCGGCCGGCGTCGCGGCGCTGGCCCGGGGCGAGCTGGAGCGCGCGGCCAGCGCGTTCGCGCTGGCGCTGGAGTACGACCCGCGCCTGGCGGAGGCGGAGAACGGTCTGGGGCTGGTGGCCCTGCGGCGCGGTGACGAGCGGCGGGCAGAGGGGAGCTTCCGCGCCGCGCTGGCGCTGAACGAAGACCTCGCCGAGGCGCACCTGAATCTCGCGACGGTGCTGCTGCACCGCCGGGAAGACGACGCCGCGCTGGCCGAGGCGCGCGCGGCGCTGGCCATCGACCCCGGATACGCGCAGGCGCGCCTCGTCGAGGGGGAGCTGCTGGTCCGCCGCGGCCAGCTGGCCGAGGCGCACTGGGCGCTGGAGAAGGTCTGTGCCGCGGAGCCGCGGCGGGCCGACGCCCGCGCGGCCGACGCCCTCGTCCTGGCGCGGCTGGGGCGCCCGGTCGCGGCGCAGGAACAGGTGGACGCCGCCCTCCTGCTCGATCCCGATCTGCCTGCCGCGCACCGGGCTGCGGCGGAGGTCTCGAAGCGGAGCGGCGACCTGGACGCGGCGGCGCGAGAGATCGGCCTGGCGGTGGCCTCCGACCCGGCCTCGATCGACGATCGGCTGGCGGCGGCGGCCATCGCGGCCGCCCAGGGGCGCCTCGACGAGGCGGCTCGCGCGCTGGCCCGGCTGGTGGTGGAGGCGCCCCGCCAGGCGGAGATCCGTTTCGCCATCGCTTACGTCGCGCTTCACCGGGGCGACGCGGCCGGGGCGCTCCGGGGCGCGGACGACGCGCTGGCGCTGCGGCCTCGATTCGCGCAGGCGCGGCTGCTGCGCGCGCATGCGCTGCTGGGGCTTTCGCGCCGCGCGGAGGCGGCCGCCGAGCTGCGCCGGTTCCTGGACGAAGCGCCCCCCGAGCTGGCGGCCGAGCGCACCCGGGCCCAGGCGACGCTCGGTCGGATTCCGCGTTAGAGTCGGCGCCCCATGCCGCTGCGCCTGCGCCTGCTCCCCTCGCCGGCCGATTCACGGGCGGCCGGCGAGATCTCGGGGCCGACGCAAGAGCGGGCCGTCGAGCTGCCGGACGACACGCGCGAGATCCGGATCGGCCGGCGGTCTGACATCGAGGTGCCCCTCCCCTACGCGTCGCTTTCGGGGCTGCACGCGCGGCTCACCCGGACGGCGAGCGGCTGGCAGGTCGAGGACCTCGACAGCACGAACGGGACCTCCCTGAACGGCGAGCCGCTGGCGCCGCATCGGCCGCGCGAGATCGCCCCGGGCGCGCAGATCGCCCTCGGGCCCGTGCTGGTCATCTTCGACGGGGCTGCGCCTTCCGTGCGCGGCGCCGAGCGAACGGCGAGCATCGCGCGGCGCCTGGTGGCCGACCTGCTGGCGGGCTCGCCGGACGCGGGCGCGCCCGTGCTGGCCATCGTGGACGGCGTGCCGCCCGGCCCGCCGCTGCGGCTGACCACCATCGACAAGCGATACGTGATCGGCCGCGGGGAGTCCTGCGACATGCGCCTCGTCTCCGACGAGATCTCGCGCGAGCACGTGGCGGTGGTCCGACGGTGGGACGGCGTGGTCGTCCAGGATCTCGGCTCGAAGAACGGCATCACGGTGAACGACCGGACTCAGAACGGGGGCGAGCGGCGCGTGCGGGACGGAGACCTCGTGCGCGTGGGACCGGCCGCACTCAGGCTGTCCGATCCCGCCGACCGCTACCTGCGCGAGATCGAGGCGCAAGCGGCCGACGAGGCGCCCCGGCCGGCGGC
>CAZPUH010000628.1:0-3871 GCA_964589215.1 uncultured Myxococcales bacterium
AGCAGGCGGCGCCGGGGGTTCAGCGGGCGGCAACGCCGGCGGCGCTCCGGGCTCGGCCGGCGCCGGCGGCGCCTAGCCCTCGAAATCGGGGGGCTGGACCCCACGCCAGCCCCCCACGAACACGAGCTCGAACCGCCCACGCCGACGAACACGCTCGCCGTCCGAATCTCCCCCCCGCGCGGGTGCACCAATCGACCAGCGTCCCGCCCTCAGGTCGTCCGTGAGCCATTTGTACGCGCTGCGGATACTTCCTGGGTGGCGGTTAGGCAGTAGAGTGCCTGGCCGGGATTCATGGCCGACAAATCGCTGACGACCGGCGCGGTGAACAGTCTCGAGGACGTCCGCGCCCTCTACGACTTCAGCGATCGGACGGCGGTGGTGACCGGCGGGACAGGCGTGCTGGGGGCGGCGATGGCGCGCGCGCTGGCCGCGTGTCACGCCAGCGTCGTGCTCGTCGGGCGGAACGTGGCCCGCGCCGAGGTGGTGATCTCCACCTTCGCCGGCCAGGGCCGCCACCTGGCCATCGCCGCCGACGTGCTCGACCGCCCCGCGCTGGAAGAGGCCTGCCGGCGCGTGGTCGGCGAGCACGGGCAGGTCGACATCCTGGTGAACGGGGCGGGCGGCAACGACCCGCGCGCGACCACCACGCCCGACGCGCGCTTCTTCGACGTGCCGCTCGAGGCCTGGCAGGCGGTCACCCACCTGAACCTGCTGGGGACCATCCTTCCCTCGCAGGTGTTCGCCCGCCCGATGGCCGACCGCAAGGAGGGCGTCATCCTCAACGTCTCGTCGGTGAACGCCTCGCGCCCGCTGACCCGGATCGCGGCCTACTCGGCCAGCAAGGCCGGCATTAGCAACTTCACGCAGTGGCTGGCGGTGCACCTGGCGCAGGAGTACGCGCCGGCGATCCGCGTCAACGCGGTCATGCCCGGGTTCTTCCTGACCGAGCAAAACCGCTTCCTGCTGACCGACCGCGCGACGGGCGCGCTGACGGCGCGCGGGCAGAAGATCCTGGACCACACGCCGATGGCGCGGTTCGGCGTGCCCGACGATCTGACGGGCGCCGTCCTCTGGTTGCTGTCGCCAGCCGCGCGGTTCGTGACCGGCGTCGTCGTCCCCGTCGACGGCGGGTTCACCGCCTACGCGGGCGTGTGACCATGACCGGCCGCGGCGGTAAAGGGCTGAAGCTCGCCGAGCCCGCCGTGCGCGCGCTCTGCGCCGGCGAGGTCACGCGCTGGTCGCTGCGCGGCAAGCGCGTGCTGGCGATCGTCCCGGACAACACCCGCACGGCGCCCATCGACCTGATGTTTCGCGTCTTCCACGAAGAGGTGACGGGCGCCGGCGCCGCTGCCTTCGACGTGCTGATCGCGCTGGGCACGCACCCGCCGATGAGCGACGAGGCGATCAACCAGCGGCTGGGTCTGACGCCGCAGGATCGCGCCGGCAAGTACGCGCGCACGCAGATCTTCAACCACCGCTGGAACGACCCCGCCGCGCTGGTGTCGATCGGTTCCATATCGGAAGACGAGGTCGCCGCCATCTCGGGCGGGCGCATGCGCGAGCGCGTCGACGTCACCATCAACCGCCTGGCGCTGACCTACGACCTGCTGCTGATCATCGGGCCGACCTTCCCGCACGAGGTGGTCGGCTATTCCGGCGGCAACAAGTACCTCTTCCCCGGGATCGCGGGCCAGGAGATCCTGGACATGTTCCACTGGCTGGGCGCGCTGATCACGAACCCGTCCATCATCGGCACCAAGGTCACGCCGGTCCGGGCGGTCGTCGATCGGGCGGCGGCGCTGGTCCCCGTCGAGCGCAAGTGCGCCAGCCTGGTGGTCGAGGGGACGTCGCTGGCGGGCCTGTACCTGGGGGCGCCCGAAGAGACCTGGGAGGCGGCCGCCACGCTCTCGAGCCAGATCCACGTCATCACCGCAGACCGGCCGTACCGCAGCGTGCTGTCCTGCGCGCCGCCCATGTACGACGAGCTCTGGGTGGGCGGCAAATGCGCCTACAAGCTGGAGCCCGTGGTCGCCGACGGCGGCGAGCTCGTCATCTATGCGCCGCACATCCGCGAGATCTCGGTCGTGCACGGCCGGCTGATCCGCGAGATCGGCTACCACGTGCGCGACTACTTCGTGAAGCAGCCGGGGCGGTTCGACCACGTGCCGCGCGGCGTACTGGCCCACTCGACCCACGTGAAGGGGGTCGGCACCTTCGACGGCGGCGTCGAGCGCCCGCGGATCACGGTCACGCTGGCGACCGGCATCCCTGAAGCCGAGTGCCGCGCCGTCAACCTCGGCTACCGCGACCACCGGTCGATCGACGCGGAGGCCTGGAAGAACCGCGAGGCGGAGGGCACCCTTTACGTGCCCAAGGCCGGCGAGACGCTGTACCGCCTGAAGGACGATCCGTTCACGACGACGAGGAGACCATGACCGCTGCCAAACCTGGATTGACCATTCGCCCCGATGGCGCGCTCGACTTCCTGAGCCTGGGGGCGCTGGTGCACCGGCTGGACACCGGGATCCTGCCCTTTCGCAAGGCGACCCGCTGCGACATCCATGTCAGCGGCGGCGAGTACAACGTCGCCGCCAACCTGTCGGACTGCTTCGGCCTCCGGACCGGCATCGCCAGCGCGATGGTCGACTACCCCGTCGGTGACCTGATCGCCGAGCGCGTGCGCGCCATGGGCGTGCGCCCCTTCTACAAGCGGTTCGCCCACAACGGCGTCAACGGCCCGAACATGGCCACGGTCTACAGCGACCAGGGCGCCGGCGTGCGCGCGCCCGTCGTGTTCTACAACCGGTCGAACGAGGCGGCCGCGCAACTGTCGCCCGGCGACTTCGACTGGAAAGCCATCTTCGGCGCCGGCGTGCGCTGGTTCCACAGCGGCGGCATCTTCGCCGCGCTGTCCAAGACCACGGGCGCGCTGATCGTCGAGGCGATGAAGGCCGCCAAGGCGTCCGGCGCCGTCACCAGCTTCGACCTGAACTTCCGCGAGAAGCTCTGGAACCTGTGGGGCGGCCAGAAGGTGGCCGTCGAGGTCGTCGAGCAGATCGTCGCCCACGTCGACGTCCTCATCGGCAATGAGGAAGACCTGCAAAAGGGGCTCGGCATCCCGGGCCCCGAGGTGGCGGCCAAATCCAAGCTGGATCCCAGCACCTTCGTGGGGATGATCGACAAGGTCGTCGCCAAGCACCCCCACGTCAAAGCCGTCGCCACCACGCTGCGCGAGGTCCATTCCACGAACCGCCACAGCTGGAGCGCCGTGGCCTGGGTCGACGGGCAGACGCACCAGGCGCCGACGACCGAGCTGGACGTGGTTGACCGGGTGGGCGGCGGCGACGGGTTCGCGTCCGGGTTCGTCTACGGTCTGCTGTCCGGGGCACCGTCCGAAGAGGCCGTAAAACTGGGGTGGGCACATGGAGCCTTGCTCACGACCTTCCCAGGCGATACGACCATGGCCACCCTGGCCGAGGTGCGGGCCTTCGCCAGGGGCGGCTCCGCGCGAATCCAGCGCTGAGCCACTCTTCGCGCTCGCGACACCAAAAGGAAGACGATCGACATGGAAAAGGCGGACATCGGGCTCGTCGGGTTGGCGGTCATGGGGGAGAACCTCATCCTCAACATGGAGAGCCACGGCTACACGGTCGCGGTTTTCAACCGCACCATCGAGAAGGTCGACAAGTTCGTGGCCGGGCGCGCCAAGGGGAAGAAGATCGTCGGGGCGCACACGCTGCAGGAGTTCGTCGGGTCGCTGAAGTCGCCGCGCAAGATCATGCTGATGGTCAAGGCCGGCAAGCCGGTCGACGAGCTGATCGACGAGCTCACGCCGTTCCTGTCGAAGGGGGACATCCTGATCGACGGCGGC
>CAZPUH010000629.1:0-3286 GCA_964589215.1 uncultured Myxococcales bacterium
GGGCGGCGGACCCGAAGGAACGACGGCATGCAGCCTCACGCCTTGTCCCGCGTGAGCGGCGACCGGGAGAGCGAGGGCGGCAAGCGCCGAGAGCAGACCCAGGCAACTGCGACGCACGAGACTTTCAGGGTAGGGGGGAGAATTCCTGGCGTCAACGCGACACCGACTTTTTCCCGAGAAAAACCGCGATCGGCAGAGCTTTCCACCGTGCGGCAGGGTGGTTTCCGGTCGCACATGAGCGCCGCTTGACACCCACCGCGAACCATCAGCATGATCGCCGCCATGAAGTCGCTTTGGATGCTCGGCGTTCTCGCCGTCGGAATGGCCCTGAGCGCCGGCTGCGGCCCCCAGGAGGACTACTGTCCCAACACCGGCAAGAACGGCGTTTGCCCGATCGTCGGCGACGAGCGGCGCCCGCCGGGAATGGACGCGGGCGACATGTCGCTCTGCCCCACGGGACAGCACCTGGTCGCGAATCCGGACGGAAACTTCTCCGGCATCTGCGTGCCCGAGTGACCCGCCGGAGCGCTCAGCCCCGCGCGTGATGAAGCGGCGATGAAGCGGTTCAAAGCCGTCGTCATCGGCGGCACCGGCTACGGCGGCGCCGAAATGATCCGCCGGCTCCTGATCCACCCCGACGTCGAGCTGGTGCGCGTGGTCGCCGTCGATCACGTGGGCGAGTCGCTGGGCGCCGTGCACCCGCCGTTGACTGGCCGGACGCAGCTGCGCTTCGAAAACATCCCCCCCGCCGAGGCGGCGCGCGGCGCGGACGTCGCGCTGCTGGGGCTGCCTCACAAGGTCAGCGCGCAGCACGCGCCCGACATCCTGACGACGGGGACGCGCGTCGTGGACATGTCGGGCGACTTCCGGCTGCGCGACGCGGCCGCCTACGCGCAGTACTACGGCGCCAAGCACCCGCACCCGGAGGCGCTGGGGACGTTCGTCTACGGCCTGCCGGAGCTGAATCGCGCGGCCATCCAGAAGGCGCGCGCGGTGGCGTCGCCCGGCTGCTTCGCGACGACCATCGCGCTGGGGCTGCTGCCGCTCGCGCGCGCAGGCAAGCTGTCCGGGCTCGTGCAGGTGGTCGGCATGACGGGCTCGTCGGGCAGCGGGGTGGCGCCGTCGGCCGGCACGCACCACCCGGTGCGCGCCGTGAACCTCAAGCCCTACAAGGTCCTCGAGCACCAGCACACGCCCGAGATCCTCGAGACGCTGGCGTCCGCGGGCGCGCCCGACGTGCAGCTGCGGTTCGTGCCGGTGTCCGCCCCGCTTTCGCGCGGCATCCTGGCGACCAGCTTCGTCGAGCTGCCCGCGGAGATCGACGGCGACGCGCTGGCCGAGCTGTTCGAGCAGACGTACGCCGGCGAGCCGTTCGTGCGGTTCGTGCGCGATCGCCTGCCGGAAGTGGCCGCCGTGTCGGGGAGCAACTTCGCAGAGGTCGGCTTCACGCTGGCGCCGCCGGTGGGCGGGACGCGAACCGCCGCCATCGTCAGCGCCACCGACAACCTGATCAAGGGCGGCGCCGGGCAGGCGATCCAGAACATGAACTTGATGCTGGGGGTGCCCGAGACGGCGTCGCTCGAGGACCCTGGTCCGTGGCCGTAGTCGACGCGGTCGTCAAGTGCGGCGGCGACGTGCTGGCGGGCGCGCCGCTGGCGGCCGTCGCGGCGGATCTCGCGCGGGCGCGCGCGGCGGGGCGGCGGTTGATCGTCGTGCACGGCGGCGGGCCGCAGACGAACGAGCTCTCGCGCCAGCTGGGCATCGAGCCGCGCCTGGTGGGCGGGCGTCGCATCACCGACCCGGCGGCGCTGGACGTCGTGAAGATGGTCGTGGCCGGCCGCTTGAACGTCGATCTCGTCGCGGCCCTGCGCGGGGCCGGTGTCCCGGCCGTGGGGCTGGCGGGTTCCAGCGGGGTCGTGCGCGCGCACAGGCGGCCGCCGCGCGCCGTGTCGGGCTCAGACGGCGCGTTGGTCGACTTCGGGTTGGTGGGTGACGTCGAAGGCTTCGATCGCGCGTTGCTGGACGCGCTGGACGCCGCCGGCGCCGTGCCGGTCGTGGCGTGCCTGGGCGGCGGCGCCGCCGGCGAGGTCCTGAACATCAACGCCGACGTCGTCGCCAGCCAGATGGCGGCGGCGCTGCAGGCGCGCGCGCTGGTGGCCTGCACGGCGGTGGGCGGTGTGCGGCGCGACAAGGACGACCCCTCCAGCCGCCTGGCCCGCCTGACCGTCGCCGAGGCCCGCGCCGCGATCGCCGACGGGACCGTGCAGGGCGGAATGATCCCCAAGCTGGAAGAGGCGTTCGCGCCGCTCGCCGCCGGCGTGGCCGCGGTCCACATCGTCGCGCCCGGCGAGATCGCCGCTTCGCTCGCCCAGCCCGGCACCGCCGGGACGCTGCTGGTCCCCTGACGCTACCGGTAGGGCAGCACGACGATCTCGGTCGCGGGCCGGGCCTTCACGGGGGTGAGCGCCACGGTCGGCGAAGCGGGGTGGCGGACGTTCGCTTTGCGCTCGAGGAACGGGTCGACGGGATCCAGATCCTTCGTGCCCGCCACGTCGGTTCGGTAGTGCATGGGGATGACCATCAGGCGCGGGTGCAGCTGATCGACGACGCGGGTCGCGTGATAGGCGTCCAGGGTCGTGCTGCCCCCGACCGGCACCAGCAGGACGTCGACTGAACCGATGGCCTCCAGCTCGTCGTCGTCCAGGAGATGGCCGAGGTCGCCCAGGTGCGCGATGCGCAGCCCGCCCACCTCGAAGATGAACACGGTGTCGAGGCCCCTCAGGGCGCCGCGTTTGTCGTCGTGGTACACGCCCACCGTTCGCAGGGCGACGTCGCGGAACTTGTCGTCCACCCGCACCCACCCCTTCTTGTCGGCGGTGACGCCGTGGATGACCTTGGGCGAGTTGACCACCATGCGGGCGTTGTCGTGGTCCGGGTGCTCGTGGCTGAGGGTGATCAGGTCGGCGCGCAGCCCCTGCGGGATCGGGTAGCCGAGCGTCTTCTGGAAGGGGTCCATCAGGATCCGCGTCCCGGCCGCCGTCTCCAGCAGGAAGCATGACTGGCCGAACCAGGTCAGCTTGCCGACGGGGTTGCCGGCAGCGGCCCAGGCGCGCCGGCCCCCGGCCGGGGCGATCGACAAAGTGGCCGCCAGCAGCGCCGTCGCGAGCAGAAGGACTCGCCGCATCGGCCTCACTATAACGCGCTATCGTTGGATCGATGTCCGAAGGCGACGACTCAGCGGGCGACCTGCCGCGCCCGAGCAGCTTGCGCGACGGCGAGGTGACGC